>CAZNAH010000115.1:6790-9061 GCA_964570735.1 uncultured Hyphomicrobiaceae bacterium
GTGAGACGGTTCTCCAGCCGCTCCTGGTCTTCCAGCCGCTCGACTGCGACTGGAGCTGCATCGCCCGGGCGCGCGGGCTGATCGCGACGAGCCGGAACGCGCTGCGGTCCTTGAGCCTATCCGGCCACCTCGAAGCCAGCCTCGGCCTGCCGCTTTTCGCGGTCGGCGAAGGCACCGCAGCCGAGGCGCAGCGGCTCGGATTTCGCGGCATCCGGGCCGGACAAGGGACGGCCGCCACGCTCTGCGACGAAATCCGCGCGAGTTGGCCCCCTGCCCTGCCCCTTCTGCATCTCTCCGGCGAGCATCGGGCCTTTCCGCTGGACGAGCGCCTCAGCGAGGCCGGGTTCGCCGTCGAGCGGCTGACCTGTTACGCCATGACCGCACGCAAGACCTTCGACGAAGCGGTCATCGGCCTTTTCCGCGCACGCCAGCTCGATGGCGTGATCGTGATGTCGCCTCGGACCGCTGATATCTATATAACTCTGTGCGAGCGCCACGATCTGGTGCAGAACGCGCGCGCAGTGACGGTCTATGCCCTGTCGCAACCGGTCGCGGATCGCTTCGCGGGCAGGCTCGACGCGCCCGTTCATGTGCCGCAAAGGCCGAGCAAGGACGCCTTGCTGCACCTGCTGGCGGGGGAGAAGGACCGCAAAGGTCTTTCGCGCAGCGCACTTAGCCCGTAAGCACGGTGCGTCGGGCTTGTATGAGTCGCCCGGGAAAACGCGCGCGGGCATGATGCTCGCCGGTCGGGGCACCGCCACGGAAGACGATGGACATGTCAGACGAGAAAAGACCCTATCCCATTCTGAATATCAAACCGGATCGTGGCCGGGGCGGAGCGAGCCCGTCGCGCCAGCCAGGAGCCTCGGCTGCAAGCGGTTCCGGAATGGCCGGCGAGCAGCGCGTGCCGCCTGCGCCGCCGAAGGGGAACGGATCGTCGGGAGGCGGCCGCATCGTCAGCCATGCCCTGGCCGGTCTTGCCGGGGGTGCGATCGCGGCGGCTGCCGTGCTCTCTCTCCCCTCCGTCATGCCGCAGCTCGGCTTGGCGGGCGCCGATACGCAGAGCGAGATCCGGCGTCTCGAAGACCGCACGGCCGCGCTCGAACGGGCCATCCGCACACAGACCGCATCGGCGCCGGCCGCATCGGGTCTCGAAGCGGCGACCCAAGCCATCAACGAAGTGAGCGGACGCATGGATACGCTGGTGCAGCGCGTGAGCGGCATCGAACGCGAACTGGCTGAGACCGCAACCCAGGGCGGGAACCCGGCGAATCCTGCTCCGGCGGCTCTTGCCGCGGCGGATGTTCAGGCCGAAGCCGAGCGGGCCATCGCGCCGCTCCAGACCCGGCTGGCCGCCCTCGAACGGGACATGGATGCCCTGAGCAAGGCGCAGGCCGAACGGCAGGGAGACGCCAAGACGGCAGCGCTGGCCGTCGCCTTCACGAACCTGAAGCGCGCCGTCTCGGATGGCCGTCCCTATGCGAGCGAACTCGCAACCGTCGAATCTCTTGCGCCGAAGAAGCTCGCCCTCACCGAGCTCGCCGCATACAAGGACGCGGGCGTACCCACCCTGGCGGCGCTGACGCGGGACTTCCCCGAAATCTCGAAACGCGCCATCGAGAGCCATTATCAGGGCAATAGCTCCACCTTCGTGGGGGAGATGCTCGCGCGCGCCCGCTCCGCCATCCAGATCACGCCGGGCGACAAGTCGGGCAACAGCCCGGAGGCCGTCATCGGGCGCATGCAGGGGGCGCTGCGCTCGGGCGATCTCGGAGCGGCCGTGCTCGAAGGGTCCGCCTTGCAGGGCCGCGCGGCGGAAACCATGCAACCTTGGTTGCAATCCGCGCAATCCCGCTTGGTCGCGGAAGAGGCTTTGAGGCAAACTGATGCTGAGCTGCTCGCCGCTCTGACGAAGCCGGGGACGCGGCGCTAGCAAGACAGGGAAAGCGTTGCGGGCGGGGCAACGCGGACGAAAGGGGCCTGGGGCCAATGCTGCGACTGACGCTCTATCTTCTGCTGCTCGCGAGCGTCGCGACGGGGCTGGCCTGGCTCGCCGACAGGCCCGGCAGCATCACGCTGCAATGGCTCGGCTATGAAATCCAGACCAGCGCCTTCATCGGCCTGATCGCCTTCGCGATCCTCCTTCTCGCCACCCTTATGTCGGGCTGGCTCCTGCTCGTCCTGTGGACCGGCCCGCGCCGCGTATTCCGGCGCGTGGAAGCGCGCCGCCGCCGCCTGGGCCGCGATGCGATCCGCCGGGGCATCTTCGCT
>CAZNAH010000116.1:0-1235 GCA_964570735.1 uncultured Hyphomicrobiaceae bacterium
GCGCCTCCTCGTCCTTGTTGATGGCGACGATGACCTTGCTGTCCTTCATGCCGGCGAGGTGCTGGATGGCGCCGGAGATGCCGACCGCGACGTAGAGCTCCGGCGCCACGACCTTGCCGGTCTGGCCCACCTGGTAATCGTTCGGCACGAAGCCCGCATCCACGGCCGCCCGGCTCGCGCCGATGGCCGCGCCGAGCTTGTCCGCGATCCGCTCCAAAAGCTTGAAGTTCTCGCCCGACTGCATGCCGCGGCCGCCGGAAATGATGATCCGCGCCGAGGTGAGTTCCGGCCGCTCGGACTGCGACAGTTCCTCGCCGGAGAATTCCGACAGCGCGTTGGGCGCGGGGACGTCGCGCTTTTCAATCGGCGCTTGCCCGCCCGTGGGAGCCGCAGCAAATGCCGTGGTGCGGACGGTGATCACCTTTTTCGGCTGTGTGCACTCCACCGTCTGGATGGCGTTTCCGGCGTAGATCGGCCGCTCGAACCGGGTGGGGCTCAGGATGGCGGTGACATCGGAAATCTGCGCGATATCGAGAAGGGCGGCCACGCGCGGCGCGAAGTTCTTGCCCGTCGTCGTGGCGGGCGCGACGAGCGCCGCGTAACCGTCCATGAGCGGCGCGATAAGGTCCGCCATGTCCTCCGCGAGCTGCGGGCGCAGATGCAGCGCATCGGCGAGGAGCACCTTTTCAACGCCCGCAAGCCCGGCCGCCTGCTCCGCCACGGCGCGGCAATCCGTGCCTGCGACGAGGATGTGGACCGGATGGCCGAGCCCCGCCGCGAAGGTGAGCGCCTTGGCGGTCGCGTTGTTCAGAACGCCGTTCGCATGTTCGGCGACAAGAAGCGTCGTCATCCCTGCAAAACTCCCGCTTCGTCGCGCAGTTTCTTCACGAGTTCGGCGGCCGAGGTGACCTTAACGCCGGCTTTGCGGACCGGCGGCTCCGCGGTCTTCAGAACCCTCACGCGCGGTTCGAGATCGACGCCGAGCGTTTCCGCATCCCGTTCGTCCAGCGGCTTTTTCTTCGCCTTCATGATGTTGGGCAGGTTCGCATAGCGCGGCTGGTTGAGGCGGAGGTCCGTCGTCACGATGGCGGGCAGACGCAGCGTCACCGTTTGCAGGCCGCCGTCGATCTCGCGGGTCACGGCCACGCGCTCGCCCTCAAGCGCGACCTTGGAGGCGAACGTCCCCTGCGGCCATCCGAGCAGCGCGGCGAGCATCTGGCCGGTCTGGTTCGCGT
>CAZNAH010000116.1:1261-8936 GCA_964570735.1 uncultured Hyphomicrobiaceae bacterium
ATGACGAGGCCCGGCTGCTCTTCCGATACGATGAGTTTCAAAAGCTTGGCGACGGCCAGGGGCTCCACCTGCCGTTCCGTCCTCAAGAGAATGGCGCGGTCCGCCCCGAGGGCGAGCGCACTGCGCAGGATGTCCTGCGCCTTCTGCGGGCCGATGGACACCGCGACGACCTCGGACGCTTTGCCCGCCTCTTTCAGTCTCACGGCCTCCTCGACGGCGATCTCGTCGAAGGGGTTCATGGACATCTTGACGTTGGCCGTCTCCACGCCGCTCCCATCGGGCTTGACGCGGATTTTGACGTTGTAATCGACGACCCGCTTTACGGGGACCAGTATTTTCATGGACGGGCGCTGGTTCTGCTCGACGTTTCCAAGGGTATGCGTCCCGGTTTCCCAAGGTCAATTGGCCGTTGGATGAACTGACGCTTTTATAACCGTTTCCGGCGCATTTTGCATGTGCGAAGCAATCGAAACGGTATTTCGCAATGGCGAAAGTGTCAACCGCGGACCGGCTTCCCGGCAGTTAAACGCCGGTCGCGCGGTCGAACAGGGGGACGCCGGGGCGGCGCATGAACAGCACCAGCACAACGCCCGCGAGCAGCCCGCCGAGGTGAGCCCACCAGGCGGTCGTCGCATTGGGGTCGATGATCGCGCTTACGACCTGGAGCGCGGCCCATACGCCGATCACGAAACCGGCGGAGAAGCGCAGCGGCAGAAACGGCAGCTTGGGGATCAGCACCCACACCCGCACATTCGGATGCAGCATCACGTAAGCGCCGATCACGCCCGCGATCGCGCCGCTCGCGCCCACGAGCTGGGCATCCGGCGAGCCGGTCATCAGGGCATGCGCCAGCCCCGCGAAGATGCCGCAGAACAGATAAAACAGAAGAAAGCGGACATGCCCCATCGCGTCCTCGACATTGTCGCCGAAGATGAACAGGAACAGCATGTTGGTGCCGAGGTGAAGCAGGTTCCCGTGCAGGAACATGTAGGTGATGAGCGTCAGGCGTTCCGGAACCGCGATGTTCTGAGGCGGCGGAACGACGGCTTCCGAGCTGGGGGCTTGTCCCAGGAACCCTTCGTAGATGAGTTCGCGCGGGATGACGGAAAGGCTTGCGGTAAACTCGTCCGGGGAGGAGGACAGATAGCCGGTCTGGAACGCGAAGAAGACGAACACGTTCAGGACGATCAGCGTGACGGTCACATACTGGAAGTCGACGGCTTTCAGCCGGTTCATGTCCCAAAGCGGAACAAAAAGCATCTCAAGCCCTCAACTTCGAGTCGCGATGGCGCTATTCAGCGGTTCGCGCCCGGCTTCCATAGGACGTCCGCCGTGCCCTTATCGTTGACGTAACGGCTCGCCACGAACAGAAAATCGGACAAACGGTTAATGTATTCGCGCGCGGGCGTGCTGACCGTTTCGCCGTCGAGCGCGGCGAGTTCGAGCATCTTGCGTTCGGCCCGCCGGCAGACGGTGCGGGCAACGTGCAGGGCCGCGCCAGCGGGGGAGCCGCCGGGCAGCACGAAAGATGCGAGCGGCTTCATCTCGGCGTTGAGCTCGTCGATTTCGGCTTCGAGCCGGGCGACCTGGGGGGCGGTCATCCGCAGGGGCTCATAGGGCAGTTTTTCACCCGTTTCGGGCACGCACAGATCGGCGCCGAGATCGAAGAGGTCGTTCTGAATGCGCAGAAGCATCGCTTCGACCTTGCTGTCTTCTGCGTCACCGGGTGTCAGGAACTGGCGGGCGAGGCCGATCGCCGCGTTCGTCTCGTCCACCGTGCCGTAGGCGACGATGCGCGCATGCGTCTTCGGAACCCGCTGGCCCGAGCCGAGCGCGGTGGAGCCGTCATCCCCGGTTTTTGTGTAGATTTTCGTCAGGACAACCATTGCTCACATCCAGGACCGCAGCGAGCGGTCAAACGCGGCATGCGGTCGTCTCAGAGTTCTACCACTTGTAGCCCAGCCGGACGCCTGCATTGGTAAGACCGCGATTGGCATCGCATAATCCGGCATTGGACATATGGTCAATGGTCAACATCAGATCCCACTGCGGCGTGAGATGGTAGCCGAGCGAGGCGGACTCGCGGAAGTTCAGCGTGCAGCCGAAATCGGATTCGCCCTCGCCGCCATTATGCGGACCGTCATGGACTGCGCCGCCGAACGAGGTCTCGAAGAAAAGCCGGTCGGTCAGGTGGATATCCCAGGTGAAGCCGAAATAAAGCTGGCTCGTGTCGTCGTTCAGGTTGATCGACGCCCCGATATGGGGTTGCGGCGTCAGAAAATGCTGAAGAATTCGATTGTTATACTGGCCCGGAAGCTTGTCGAAAAGCACTTCGAGGTTGAGATCGACGCCTTCTTCGCCGGGACTCTGCTCGATTTGATGCGCGAAGAAGCCGAAGCGCGTCTCCTCCACACCATAGGCATCACCCGCCTGTGACGCGCTGATTTGTGTCAAGGCCATGCCGGCCATTGCACCGGCGATAATCAAGGCTCGACGCATCTCGCCCGCACGTCCACGGACATTCGCAAGAATCACGCTTTTTCTCCCGCCCAGCCTAGTCTCTCATTCTCTGAGATATTGTCAGGCGGCTGTCAAACGGCGCTTTGCGCATGCGGAAGGTTTGCGGGGCCTGTGTGCTCGCGGCACCACGCGGCCCATTCAGGAGGCAAAGTAGATGACGGCCATGATCAGGCAGATGGCCAGAAACTGAAGCCCGACGCGCCAGCGCATGAGCTTCTGGCTTCTGCCGGGGTTGGTGCCTTTCAGCATGGTCCAAAGTCCCAGCAGGAGCACGACCGCCACGGAGATGACGGCAATGGGCATGACGGCCCTGAGGATGTCTTCCATGAAAGCTCGTCCGTTTCTCGTCGCGCCGAAAGGGGCAGGCGCAACTCAAGGTGTCTCGATGGCCTCACTCTTGGAGGCGTCCACGAGCGTGCGCAAGGCATTTCGCGCGCGGGACAGCCGCGATTTGACCGTGCCGACTGAGATGTTGAGGATTTGTGCGGCCTCCTCGTAACGCAAACCCTCGATCGCGATCAGCATCAGCACCTCGCGGTGGTCCTCCGAAAGCAGGAGAAAAGCCTCCTGAATCTCGGAGAGCATCAACTGGGCGTGCTGCTGCGCCGGAGCGGTGCTGACCGCGTCGTTCTCGATGCGGTTGAGGTGGGCAATTTCGTGCTTCTCGCGCCGCTTGTCGTTGCGGAAGACGTTTTTGAGGATCACGAACAGCCATGCGCGGAGATTGGTGCCCGGCTGCCATGATGCGATGTTGGCGATCGCCCGCGCGAGGCATTCCTGCACGAGGTCGTCGGCATAGTCGGCATCGCGCGTCATGTAGCGCGCGAACCGGCGCAGGCGGGGAATTTCGGCTTCGAGCGCGCCGATCGTCTCCCTGTGACTTTCCTGCACGGTGAAATAGACTTGGGGAGCTTCAGGTCCCCTGGCTCCCTGCCCCTGGATGCCATCGGGAATGCGTGAGGTAGTCATTCCGAACCCGCCCGTAGCCGCCAACCCTCTGCCCCGCTCGCCATAGCCCGACACCCTCCCGCTTGTGGAAACCATAACTTAACCCGCACGTTCCCGTTCTTCGGTGAAAACGTGTGTGAAGGGAAAGCTTTGCGCGAACTATCCCAAATGCGAACTCGATCTCTGCAAAGAACCGGACCTTGTGCATAACCAATGCTCGGCATGGTCGTTCTCATCATTACTGTTGTTCTTTTACAGCTTGAGCTTATCGAGTTTCGGTTGGAACTCATCAGACCTCAGCAGTGTTTTCCAATGCGGTAGAATATACAACAGCAATTTGTGAAGAGCACGTTCTCTTCGCAGGTAAACAAATATTGGAGTCGGGTATGATAAACGTCGTCGGCAACGCTCCAGCTTCTGCCCGGGACGGAAAAGACAGACGGGATGAGGAGATGCGGGATGACATTCTTCCCAACCTGGAGAAACTCCCCGACCTGATCATATACAGCCGCTCCAATACGTTCTATTGGTGGCCGATCTGGCTGTTCGGGTTTATCGCCGCGATTATTACCTATTTTGGCGGGGTGAGGTTCGCCACCGAGACAGGACGCGAGCTTCTCATTCACCCGAACCCGGCGCTGGGGCTGACATTTCTAGTCGTACTCGCCGTTGTTCTGACCTTCACCAATGTGACCCTTCGCGGCGGCTATTCCGTTTTCGCGATCCTTGTGGCAGCCCTCATCCTTGTCACCCTTGGCTGGCTCGGATTGCTCGAAGACGTGTTCGATTTATTGCCGCAGGCGTCCGTCTACATGAATTTCGGTTTCTATGTGATTCTATCAACCCTCATCTTTGCTATCTGGGCGCTGCGCTTTTTCATTTTTGACCGCTTGAAGTACTGGCAAATCCGTCCCGGTCAGCTGGTCGAACATGAAGTGATCGGCGGTTCCGAAGAAAGCTACGATACGCGCGGGATGCTGTTCGAGGAGCGTAGCGATGATTTCTTCCGGCACTATCTTCTCGGTCTCGGCACAGGCGATCTCATGCTGCACACCTCCGGAGCGCGGAAAACCGAAATTTACATCCCGAACGTTCTCTTCGTTCACGACAAGGTGCTGCGCATGCAGCAGCTGATCAATATTCACCCGGACGAGGCAATCGCGCGTATGGAGTAAGCACGCGCGCACGGCATTGCATGGCCGCCGCGTTCCGCTAAAGTGCGGGCGCGGCTTTTTTCTTCTTGCTCAGGCATCCGGCCCGGACCATGACCGACACGATCGTTTCCCCCTTGCCGGAAGCGCCTGCGCAGCCGCAAGAGTCGGAAATCATGCTCGCGGCCGTCGCCGGGACGCGACGCTCGGCCCTGACCGTGCCGGTGACCGGCATTTTCATTCTTCTCGTGTTTTACACGATCTACTTCGCCGCGCCCGTGCTCATCCCGATCACGGTCTCTTTCCTGCTGAGCATGTTGTTTTCACCCTTCGTCGACCGGCTTGAGGGGCTTCGCATCCCGCGGGCGCTCGGTTCGGCCTTCATCATGCTCGCGTTTTTCGGCTTGCTCGTCACGACGCTCGTGACCCTCGCCGGCCCCGCGCAGGAATGGGTCAGCAAGCTGCCGGCCAGTTTCAAGGCCGTCGAAGAAAAACTCCGGATCATCAAGAAGCCGCTTCAGGACTTCCAGAAGGCGACCGAGCAGATCGAGAGCGCGGCCGACATTTCACAGAGCCCCCAGCGCCAGAAGGTCGAGATCCAGCGGCCGGGCCTCATCGAAGATATCTTCAGCGGCACGCAGCGCGTCGTCGCCTCGATCGGCGTGATCCTGATCCTCACCTTCTCGCTGCTGGCTTCAGGCGATCTCATCCTGCGGAAGCTGGTGACCGTCATACCGTCGCTGGAGGACAAGCGCCGCGCGGTGGAGATCATGCGCAGCATCCAGAAGGATATCTCCTATTATCTGTCCGCCGTGACCATGATTAATCTGGGGCTCGGACTGAGCGTCGGCCTTCTCGCTTACGCCATGGGCATCGCCAACGCCGCGCTGTGGGGGGCCGTGGTGGCGGTCCTTGCTTTCGCGCCCTATGTCGGGTCGGTCACGATCATGATCATCCTGACGCTGGTGGGGCTGATCGAATACGACACCTTCGCCGAGGCTCTCGTGCTGCCCGCAATCTTCCTCGTGCTGTCAACTTTGGTGCAGAGCGTGGTCGTGCCGTTCGTGCTTGGCCGCAGGCTTTTGCTCAGCCCCGTTGCGATCTTCATCGCCATTATTCTGTGGGGCTGGATGTGGGGAATCGTGGGCGCGCTTCTGGCCGTTCCGCTGCTCGCGAGCTTCAAGCTCATCTGCGAGCGCTTCCAGACGCTTCGCCCGATCGCGGAGTTCCTAACACCGTGAATTATGGCCGGATTTGGGCGGTTCTCTGACGGTTTGCGCACGGAAAAAATACTCCGTGCCGGAACTTTTCGCGCGGCCTTGTGTCTCCTAAATGCGATGAGTTCCAACACTCCAAACGGGAGTCCCACAATGAAGAAGACTTTGACCGCCCTATCCGTGCTCGCTCTGATGTCCGCCCCGCTTGCCGCTCAGGATGCGGCGCCGAAAACTGACGCTCCTGCGGCGATCACGTTCGCTGAACAGCAGAACGAAACGCAGGTTCTTGCGACCGATTTCACCGGCGAGACGGTTCTGACGACCGCCGGTGAGAAGGTCGGCGACATCAACAATCTCGTGTTCGACGAGAACGGCCGCATTGCGCTCGCCGTGATCGGCGTTGGCGGCTTCATGGGCGTTGGCGAGAAGGAAGTCGCCGTTCCCTTCGAGACCCTGAAGCCCGACATGCGCGACGGCAAGCAGGTGCTGATCGTCAGCGCGACGAAGGAGCAGATCGAGGCGGCTCCGGCTTACAAGACGCTGAACGACCAGCGTTTCGCGGAGCGGGTCTCGACCTGGAAGGAAAAGGCCAAGGAAGGCTGGGCGCGCGTCTCGGAAGAAGCCAAGCAGGCTTACGACCAGGCGAAGACCGCTGTCCAGTCCGCGACGGAAAAAGCCACCGATGGCGGCACCGCAGCGCCGAGCGGCACGGCCAATCCGCCTTCGCAGACCAACTAAGGCGGTCTCACTCATCTCTGTCAGGGGGGCTTCTGCCCCCCTATTGCTGTGCGGAACTCACTTTCGGGCCCGACCGCCAGTAATCGTTCGCCGCAGCGATGGTCTGGAAATTGATGGCGACCACATGCGAGGCGGCGATCAGGCTGTTCGGATCGTGCGCGTAGTTTTCGCGTAATGTGAACAGCACCGTCTTCTCGGTCTGCGTTGTCGTCACGGCCTTGCGCGAGAGTTCAATCGCGAGCGCAAACCCTTCTTCCGGCGTTTTCGTCTGAAGCGTCGGCAGCCAGGGCTCGGGTTTGTCCTGAGCCGCGGCCGCTCCGGCCAGGGCGATGCCGATGGCGGCTGCCGATGCGAAGAGGAAGTTTCTCATTATGCCTATCCTTATCGGTTCGATGTATCCCTTAGCCTGTCTTTAAGTCCCGCCGGCCGATTATTGTTTCTTTCTGGCCGCCATCTTTGGGTGCCGTGCATAAGGCCGCTTTTTTAGTAGCCAAAGCCCGAAGAGTTTCGGAGTGTCGAGTCCCGGCTGAGATCGGGACAGAGTGCAACACGGCTCAAGACTGAAGCGGGCATCGCCATGTCGGCAGTTCTCAAGGAATTTCGGGAATTCATCATCAAGGGCAACGCGTTCGACCTCGCGGTCGGCGTCATTATCGGCGCGGCTTTCTCGTCGATCGTGTCGTCCCTCGTATCGGATATCCTCATGCCGCCCATTGGCTACATCATGGGTGGCATCGACTTTTCGAACTACTACATCGACCTGACCGCGATTGCCGCGAAGGCGACGGGCGATAATATCGCCGCCCCGGCGTCGCTCCAGGCCGCCCAGGCCGCCGGACACGCGGTGATCGCCTACGGCAAGTTTCTGAACGCGCTGATCAACCTGCTGATCGTCGGCTTTGTCATCTTTCTCCTCGTCAAGCAGGTCAACCGGCTGAAGCGCAAGCCGGAGGACTTGCCGCCCGCTCAGCAGCCGGATGACGTGCGCCTCCTGACCGAGATTCGCGACCTGCTGGCCGGCGGTTCGCCGCCCGCGCCCGAGGCGGGCCTGGCCACGGCGCCAAAGCCTGCCGCAACCGGCGTGAAGCGGCCGCCGCGCCG
>CAZNAH010000117.1:0-7922 GCA_964570735.1 uncultured Hyphomicrobiaceae bacterium
CATCGTGGCGTCGATGTTGGTCCAGTAGGGCAGCACGTCGTTGCGGGTCTTCACCGCCATCACGACCTCTTCGAGCGCGGCGTTGCCTGCCCGCTCGCCTAGCCCGTTGATGGTGCATTCGATCTGGCGGGCGCCCGCGCGCGCGCCCGCCAGCGAATTGGCGACCGCCAGCCCCAGGTCGTTGTGGCAGTGGGTGGAGAAGATGACCTCATCCGCGCCCGGAACGCGCTCCCGCAGCATGGCGATCAGCGCGTAGAACTCCTCCGGCACCGCATAGCCGACCGTATCGGGAATGTTGATCGTGGTCGCGCCGGCCTTGATGGCGGCCTCCACGCAGCGGCAGAGGAAATCATGCTCCGTGCGCGTGGCGTCCATCGCCGACCATTCCACGTCGTCCGTGTAGCTGCGCGCGCGCGTCACGGAGGCGATGACCTTCTCGTAGACCTGCTCCTGCGTCATCTGGAGCTGGAACTGGCGGTGCAGCGGCGAGGTGCCGATGAAGGTATGGATACGCGGCCGTTCCGCGTGGCGCAGCGCTTCGCCCGCCCGGTCGATATCCTTCTCGCCCGCACGCGCCAGCCCGCACACGACGGCCCTGCGCACGATCTTGCCGATCTCGGAGACCGCCAGGAAATCGCCGTTCGACGCGATGGGAAAGCCGGCTTCGATGATGTCCACGCCCATTTCGTCCAGAAGCTCGGCGATCTGGAGCTTCTCCTCATGGGTCATCGACGCGCCGGGAGACTGCTCGCCGTCGCGCAGCGTGGTGTCGAAAATGATGATGCGGTTCTTGTCGTCCTGCGTCCTGTCGCCGGACGCGGTTTGGGAGACGGTCATGAGGCAGTCCTTGCTCGTTCACATGAAATGTCGGGTTCCGAGCGGCCTGCCTGACCTGGGCGCCCGGGCTGTTTAACCCCCAAGCGCTCGCCCGCTGCCGGACTGCCAGCGCTTAGGGGCGAATAAGGAGAAGCAGGCGCGCAGATGCGAAGGGGCGCGGCGGAAAGCCATCGGCCGCGCTGCGGACGGTCCGGACGATCGAGCGGTCTGGTGTGACACTCATAAATTTGGACGGCGTTTGACCCATGCTTTCCCGAATACACCATAATTCCGCACCACTCGCAAGACACCCTGTGGCCAACGAGCGGGAGGGCTTGCCTTGCCTTGCCGATCCCATTATGAGGCTTTCAACGAAGTCGCGCTCTCAAGCGAGTGCTGCCTGAACTGTGCCTGGCGGGGAAACGGTGTGGCGGCGCGGGCGTTGGCGATTAGGTAGTGTTCAATGAAGCGCACGTTTCTGCTGGCGACCCTTCTGGGCGCGCTGATGATGACGCCCGCCCGAGCCGTAACCTGCCAGGACGGGCTCGCGGCCATCGAGAGCATGTCGAAGATCATGCAGCTGACGGAGTTCGAGCAAGCCAACATCGAAGCTCTCATGGTGAAGGCCAAGCTCGAAAACGACAAGGGCAAGCAGCGCAACTGCAAGTTGATTCTTGCCGACGCCATCCGGTTCTTCCTGATCAAGAGCGTGATTCAATAAGTGAGCCGCTGCCTCAGAGGGTCAGCTTGCCGCGCATGACCGGGCAGGCGCTGCCTCCGATGCGCACGAGCCTGACTTTGCGCCCCTCGACCTCGACTTCGAGCCGGATCTCGCTCGGCCGGCCCATCTCGATGCCCTGCTCGATGATGTGCGCGCTGCTGCCCTCGGAGAGTTGGTCGAAATGATGCAATGGCCCCGCGAAGGCCGCCGCGGCCGAGCCGGTGGCGGGGTCTTCCGGCACGCCGAGGGTGGGCGCGAACATCCGCGCGTGGAAGCTCGCATGATGGCGGACCGTCTCGCGGCAATAGAGCATGACCTTGCCGCCGCTGCCCTTGAACGCCTCGTCCCAATGCGCGTGATTGATCTGCGCGCGCCGCATGGCGTCGAGGCCCTTCACGGGGACGAAGGTGAAGGACGCGCCCGCCGAGAACTCGGTGGGGCGGTGGTTCTCGAAACCGATCTCGAAGGGCGCGAGCCCGAGCGCCGCGGCGATGCGGTCGTCATGGGCCGTCGCGCCGCCCTGCGCGGGCAGCTTCGGCGCATCGAACTCCGCATAGGGCGCGCGCCCTGAGCGCCCGACGACTGCGACACGGATGCTGCCGATCTCCTCTTCCAGCACGATCAGGGCATCGCATTCCGCCGCCGCCCCTGAGATCCGGTCGTTCGCGAGCTGGATCGCCGCGCCGATGGTGGGGTGCCCGGCGAAGGGCAGCTCGACTTTCGGCGTGAAGATGCGGATGCGCGCGGTGTGGGCGGGCAGCGTCGGCGGCAGCACGAACACCGTTTCCGACAGGTTGAACTCGCCCGCGATGCGCTGCATCTCGGCATCGGACAGGCCCTGGCTGTCGAGCACGATCGCCAGCGGATTGCCGGTCAACGTCTTGTCCGTGAAGACATCCCAGATCGCGTAGCGCCGTTCCATGCGTCACTCCGTCAAGCCTGCCTGCGGACATATACCCGATCGGAGCGCGCTTTGCAGCTTGTGTCTCGCCGGCGCGCGGCTTGCCCAGCTCAAGTCTATTTCCATGTAAAACGTATAAAATACTATGAATAAACTTGACGCATGCGCGACTCGATTCGCTGGCCTGCGCGGAGTCTTCAAGCTCGACCTAGACCTTAAACCATTGATTAATATGGCTTAAGCTCGGCATATTACGCGAGGTGAGCACCAGAAGCACGCGATATGCTGCACAAATACAACAAAATGCATGGTTCTGACAGTCAGACAGCGTGTCCCTTAATATGCTGATATATATGACTTAATTCTCAATCTCCACAGCGCATCCTCCTCGTTGTCCCCTGCCGTGCTCTTCGGTATCAAGTATTGCCCGCAAAAAGAGAGATAGATACTATCCGTTCGCGTGGCACATATTCCAATCGGCACCAAACAAGTGGGGACACATCGATGACGAGGATTTCAACCGCTGTGGTCGCGGCGACCATGACGAGCGCAATGGCCCTGATGGGCTCGGCCAGCGCAGCGGATGTCTATGCCGGCGGCAGCCTGAAGGACGCGCCCGTGGCGCCCTTGCCGGTCTGCACCTGGTGCGGCTTTTATATCGGCGGCCATCTGGGCGTGGCGCTCAGCGACGATGACGACGCCAAGTTCGAGAAGGGTGATTACTACGATAATTATAACGGTTATTACTACGATAAAAACAAGCGTAACATCGAGGATGACTTTCTATTCGACGACGATGACGATCACGAATTCATCGGCGGTATCCATCTCGGTTACAACTGGCAGCGGCCCGGCAGCAGCATCGTCTTCGGCGTCGAGGGCGACATCGACTTCGCGGACGGCATCGACTATCTCGCCAGCCTTCGCGGCCGTATCGGCGCGGGCTCGGAGCAGGCGCTCGTCTATCTGACCGCCGGCGTAGCCTTTATCGAAGCCGACAATGGCTTTGACGTTAAATATAACGGCTATGACTCAGCATATCCAAATTACGTAGATGAGTACGGCCCGTACAGCTACAAAGTCCATAAAAACGGTGGCGGCAGCGATACGGAAACCGGCTGGGTGATTGGCGGCGGCGTCGAGTTCAAGCCAGCGCAGCGCGTAAGCTTCGGCATCGAGGCGCTTTACTATAGCTTCGACGTCGATGGTGGTAAGCACGACCTTTACAGTGAGTATTACATCGACGAAGCCTACTACAAAGATCACGTCGGCTCCTTCGAAAAAGACGACGAGTTCGACTTCTGGCAGATCCGCGCGCGCCTGAGCTTCCACACCGGGCCGCGTTACGACGCGCTGCCGCCGGTCGTGCCGCTGAAGTAAACGGCCCGGCCGCGCCACGGGACCCGATAACCTGCTCGTGGCTGAGACGTCCGGCGCTTGCTCCGGAGCGCCCCTCCGGGATGGCAGGCGCCGGGATCCTATTGAGCGGAGGCGCGGCGTTGCCAGGGCTGCGCCTTCCTCCCCAATCTCCTCATGGTCTCCTCGGGGAGCGCCGTCTCGTCACTCTCGCGGTGGCTGAGGCGGCGCTTTCGCGCGTTCTGTTGCATTGCGGCAACCCCTTGATATCACGAACAGATAAGAGTACGGATTATCTAATCCATTGTTTTTTAAATCTTATTTTAGGCCATGCCACATTGATGCCATGGATCAGGTTTTCCCGGGTCAAAAATAAGCTTCGTTGCGCATGAAATGAGCAGCCGGTACAGTCCAGCCAGTGGTGAACCGGCGGGCTAGCGACCTGCGGGGGTCATCTTCTTTGAGACGCATATGAGGGAACTGGCATGACTTTTCGTTCCGGCATACTCGGCCTGACGCTGACGAGCGCACTCGCTCTCGGCGCCGTCCCGGCCAACGCAGCCGACATCTATCGCGGCGGCCCCGCGGGCAGCCTGAAGGACGCGCCTATTGTCGCGCCCGTCAGCACGTGGTCGGGCTTCTACATCGGCGGACATCTCGGCGCGGCGTTCGATGACGAAGCCGATGTTGTAATTGACGATGTCAAGATTGACGACGACGATGACGACGCCGAATTCATCGGCGGCGTTCATGTTGGTTACAACTGGCAGCGCTACGGCAGCCCGTTGGTGATCGGCATCGAGGGCGACCTGAGCTTCGCTGACGATATCGACTATCTCGCCAGCATCCGCGGCCGCATCGGCTATGCCACGCCGCGCGCGCTGTTCTACCTGACCGGCGGTGTCGCCTTCGCCGACTTCAACGAGAACGACTACAACGGTCTCTTTGATGAAGACGACGACACGCAGACGGGCTACGTCGTGGGCGGCGGCGCCGAGTTCAAGCTCGCGCACAACTGGAGCCTTGGTCTGGAAGGGCTCTATTACGACTTCGAAGACAACGACCAGACGGAAGTCTTCAATAATGTGGTCGCTGAACTTGATGACGAAAACGACTTCTGGGTCGTGCGCGGCCGCCTGACCTATCACATCAATCGCGATCACACGCCGCTCGATACTTACAAATAAGCACGCGGGTTCGCGACAGACTGCAAGCGGCGCCTTCGGGCGCCGTTTTCTTTTAAGTGGAGCATAGTTATTGTTGCGCTCAAGCTTGCAAAAGCGCTCACTTATATTTTGTGGTCAGAGTAATTTTCGTAACCATTTTCCCGCCTAATCAAAAGATGCAAGCGCAATCTGGAGCTGTGCTTGCCAAATCTCTGGGTAATGTTAGGTGGGGTCTATGTTCTGCAAATCTGTTACGGGCGCTGCGGCCGCGCTCGTCTTCTCATCGTCCGTTTTCGCCGCCGATCTGACCAACGGCTTAGCCAGTCTGAAGGATGCGCCGATGCTGCCGGTCACGCCGCCCTGGTCGGGCTTCTATTTCGGCGCGCATCTCGGCGGCATCGTGGACGACAACGACAACGGCACGGTGAATGCCGATTTCGACGTGCTGGGCGAGGGCACGTTCGACGACCAGAACCTCGACAATTACCTGTTCGAGGACGATCGCGACAATGGCCGGTTCATCGGCGGCCTGCATGCCGGCTATAACTGGCAGCGGGCGGGCAGCCCGTTCGTACTCGGTGTGGAGGGCGATCTCGATTTCGGCGACCGCATCGACTGGCTCGCCAGCCTTCGCGGCCGCATCGGCTTCGGCACGGAACGCGCGCTGCTCTACGCGACCGCCGGCATAGCTTTTGCGGACTTCTCGGACGACAGGTTCGACGTGACCTATATCGGTCCGCGCGACGACATCCTCTTTTTCGACCGGTCGGATGACGATGAAAGCCACACCGGCTGGGTCGCGGGCCTCGGCGCCGAATTCAAGCTTGCGCAGAATGTCAGCCTTGGCATCGAGGGGCTTTATTACGGCTTCGGCGAGGACGACAGCAGCGTCACCTTCATCGACCTCGACGACCAGACCGATGAGCTGGCGACATTTTCCCGCGATCGCGACCGCGATTTCTGGCAGGTGCGCGGGCGCCTCACCTATCACGTCAGCCAGACCGCGGCGCCGCTGCGCTAGTGGAGCGAATTTGACATTTGAGTCCCGCGTGCGGCCGGGCTCGTTCTCAAATGTCAAATTCAAAAGCTCCACGAGACTCAATGATTTCTAGTGGTTCTTGTGATTCAAACATTTGCAAACGAGGGCGCTGCAAACGGGATGCAAATGTTTGAATCGAACCACTAGGGATGGCGGCGAGGGCGGTGCAGGGAAGCTCCGCCCTCATGCGCGCTTTGCGCAATACGCGTCAAGATAGCGGGACTGGGGCGGAAAAGGGGCGTGCGTCGCTGAAACAGCACAGTGCGTTCTAGAGCATAACCTGCTGTTTTTTCAGGAATATATATCGAACCCCAGATCGAGTGCAACCCAAGGATTTATATCTCGCGGCGAACGCAACCCAGGGATCGTGTCCGCAAGCTGAGCATTTGCCTATGCAGAAGATATCGGCGGCATCGAGTTGGCTGCCTTTCAGGTTTTTTAGGCACTTAGGGGTGGGCAATGTCTCGCATTTATCTGTTGAGCGCGGTTAGCGCGCTGGCACTTTCGTCCTCGGCGTTTGCTGCGGACATCTACCGCCATGAGGGCGGCAGCCTGAAGGACGCGCCGGTTCATTCGGTTGCGACGTGGTCCGGCTTTTATGTTGGCGGCCATGTCGGCGGTCTCGGCGGTCGCGATAGCGAGAATGTCAAGGTTGAGCAGGACGGTGATGCTTTTGATGATGAGCTGGACGGTGTAGTCGACGACAATGCCGAAGATAACCAGATTACGCCTGGAGATTCTAAAGACGGTGAATTTCTTTTTAAAGACTTAGACGATGATATAACCCTGATAGGGGGTGTCCATGCCGGTTACAATTTTCAACGCTATGGTAGCCCTCTCGTCTTAGGCATCGAAGGTGACCTGAGCTTCGGAGACGATATTGATTATCTCGCAAGTGTCAGAGCTCGCCTTGGCTTTGCTACCGAAGCTTCATTATTCTACATTACGGGTGGTGTCGCCTTTGCTGGCTTTGAAGATGAAGATTTTGTATCTTTGGATCTGTCAGGTGACAAAGCTGAAACAGATATCGCCCTCCTCGATGAGGACGATGACGATGACAGCAGCGTGGGATTTGTGGTTGGCGCGGGCGCAGAGTTTAAAATCCGTCATAACGTAAGCCTTGGTGTCGAAGGCTTGTATTACGTGTTTGATCGGGACGACAAGTCGATCACCTACACCGATTTAGATGACGGAAAACCGGGCGATACGGTTAAGTTTTCTCAAGAGCAGGATGACGATTTCTGGGTGGTCCGTGCGCGCCTGAGCTATCACTTCCATCGCGAGCATCACACACCGCTGAAATAAAACGACGCTCCTCTGTCTCTGACTGCGGCGCCTTCGGGCGCCGTTTTCTTTTCTGCTGCGCGCCAAATAAAGAAAGCGGCCGAAGCCGCCGTCTCACTTTCTTGATTACCTCTGCCAGGCCAAGGCTGGATCCTGTCACGCCGCGCCGCCGCGGCTAGTTCCGCGACTTGTCCACCAGCGCGCGCTCGGCGATCCACGGCATCATGGCGCGCAGGCGCTTGCCGGTCTCCTCAATGGGGTGCGCGTCGGATTTCGCGCGCATCGCCTTGAAGCTCGTCTGGTTGACGCGGTTCTCCAGCATCCAGTCGCGGGTGAAGCGCCCGGCCTGAATATCCGCCAGCACCTCCTTCATGCGCGCCTTCGTCTCGGCGTTCACGACGCGCGGGCCTGAGACATATTCGCCATATTCAGCCGTGTTCGACACGGAGTAGTTCATGTTCGCGATCCCGCCTTCGTAGATGAGATCCACGATCAGCTTCACTTCATGCACGCACTCGAAATACGCCATCTCGGGCGAATAGCCGGCCTCGACCAGCGTTTCATAGCCCGCGCGCATGAGTTCCACGAGGCCGCCGCACAGCACGGACTGCTCGCCGAACAGGTCGGTTTCGCACTCTT
>CAZNAH010000117.1:7989-8259 GCA_964570735.1 uncultured Hyphomicrobiaceae bacterium
GTGCGCATTGCCGCTTGCATCCTGCGCGACGGCGATGAGGCAGGGCACGCCTGCGCCGCGCTGGTATTCGCCGCGAACGGTGTGGCCGGGGCCTTTCGGTGCCACCATGCCCACGTCGAGGTCGGGGCGCGGCTCGATGAGGTTGAAATGCACGTTGAGGCCATGGGCGAACAACAATGTCGCGCCTTCGCGCATGTTGCCCTTGAGGTGATCGGTCCAGATGCTCGCCTGAAGCTCGTCCGGTGTGAGCATCATCATGACATCGGCCCA
>CAZNAH010000117.1:8286-8827 GCA_964570735.1 uncultured Hyphomicrobiaceae bacterium
CATCACCTTCATCTGGGCGAGTTCGGCTTTCTTGGCGGAGCCGGACCCGGAGCGCAGCGCGACAACCACATCGCTTACGCCTGAATCCCGTAGGTTCAAAGCGTGGGCATGGCCCTGGCTGCCATAGCCGATCACCGCGACTTTCTTGCTTTTCACCAGATTGAGGTCTGCGTCGCGATCATAATATACGCGCATGGGTTTCTCCCTTTGAAGCGTTTCTAAGTGAGCCGGGGCGCTGGCCATGCGCGTGTCTCGCGGCCGGCGGAAGCGGCGGGCAGGGTCGAACTCGCAGGCGAGGCGTGACATGCCCCGGCGTGAGCACGGCGTAGAGCATCGCGCGCGGCAGGGTCAATCGGATTTTCAGACGGCGCATGAGGTGGCACGCCGGATCAGTTCGATTGGCCGCTGCGGTAGCGGTAGACGCCGTCTCCGAGGTCGTCGAAAAGCTCGCGCACCTGCGGGTGGCGCAGCGGCTCGCCTGAGTTGTCCGGCAGCAGGTTCTGCTCGGACACATAGGCGACATATTCCGTGTCGTCGTTCT
>CAZNAH010000118.1:0-7406 GCA_964570735.1 uncultured Hyphomicrobiaceae bacterium
TCAGGAGATGATCGCCTCGCGGCGTTACTGCCGGCTTCCGGACAGGGGCTACGACGCGAGCGCGCCTTATCCTCCGACCTTTGCGCATATCTGTGACACGCTTGGGGGCTCGTCGGGGGCGCCGGTGTTTTCGCGCGGCCACGAAGCGGTGACGGCGATCCACTATTGCTGTGAGAAGGCCCTCGGCCCCCGCGCCGCGGACGCCGCCTCCGGCTTCAACTACGCAACCCATATCGACGCCGTCGCACAAAAAAACCCCGTTGTCAGAAGGATGATGATCAAAGACCCGCTCACGGCGATCGAGCTCCGCATCGTTGACCTTGCCAAGAGACGATCGATTGAAGCGCGGCAGGAACTGGCTGGGAACAATATCAGGCTTGCGGCCCACCTGGCCCTCGATGGGTTTAAGGATTTCCCCAAGCGCCTCACGCCAGCCGATCCCGTATCCATCGCGGCGAGAGATCCCTTCGCGACGCTCGCCAACGCGGTCTTTCGCCTCCCGGAATTCCGGCGCATTCCACACTCGGGAGCACGGCTCTCAAAGTCGCAACTGAACACGACCCAGTCTCTGATCGTGACATGGGACGACTCTGGAGCTGCTCATGCGTGGGGTTTGGATTCGATGGGGCTTCTGGCGTCATTTAAACATGAGGAGGCGGTGAGAGGCGCCAAATTCCTGCTCAAAGACCGGAAGATCGTTTCATGGGATGCGAACACCATCGCTATCTGGAGCCTTGGCAGCGAAGGAGCGCCAGAAGAGCCGTTTGCGGGCGCGCATATGGCGCGAAACTCGGAAGTGATCGTCTCAGATGACGGCTCGCGAGTCCTTTCGCGGAGCGACGATGGCGTCGCCGTCGTTTTGAGCGCCGAAACCAGAGACGTCACCGCCCGCATCAGTCACGACAAAATGACTGGGGCTGCGTTCTCGCGGGAAGGCATCGTGACCTGGGGAACGGACGGAACCTTAAGGTCATGGCGGTTGCAGCCGCTCTCGGAGTCGATCTTTCTCCGCGCTCCCGAGCCGATAATCGGCGTGCTCCAAATGGCGGCGGGTGCTTGCGTCATCGCATGGACGGAGAACGAACGAGCAATGATCCGGCGCGCCGCGAATTTGCAATCGGAAGCGCGCGGAACATTGGGTCCGCCGGAGACGCTCGATTTCAAGGTAACGCCCTGGGCCAAACCGATCATGTCGCCCGACGGCAAGCTTGCGCTTTTGAAGAGCGACGCTGGAATGCGCGTCTGGGATGTCGCGACGTGTTCAGAGAAATTTGCGATCCCGCATGATCGGGGCGCGAGTTTTTCGCGCGACAGTTCGAAAATCCTGACGACCGGCTCGGACAAAACGGCGCGAGTCTGGAACGCCGCCACCGGAATCGAACTGGCTCGTCAGGAACATAAGTCCGCGCCCGCGTCGCAAGGTGACATCCCAGAAGAGCTCCGCTGTAGAGAGAGCGCCGCTCTAAATGCGTTTCCGGGGGACGGCGCCGCGTTTTCTCCAAGCGGCGAAGCCGTTGTTTCATGGGGGCCCTTGGAGGGATCCGTTCGGGTCTGGGAAGCTGCTTCAGGCACAGTCCTCGGCAGCCTTGATTACCCGACCGATGACGTCTGCGTGAAAGGCGCAAAGTTTTCGCCTGGCGGTAGGTACGTCTTGAGCGCGGGCGATCGCCGCTTCGACATTTGGTGGCCGACGCGCTTCAAGCCTTCTAACAACATCATTTACTCGACGGAGGAGAAAAAATCGTTTGCTCTATCCGATGACGATCTTTTTCTAACGGCTTCTGACATCAATCGGTTTTCCGTGGCGTCGTTGCAGGCTGGAGAGGAGGACCGTGAATTTTATAGTGAAACCTTCGTCGTTCCGGGCCCGTATCGTCGTCACGAATTCTTGGACGGCGGCCGCCTCATCCTCGAGCTCTCTGACGGCCTGCACGTCGGTCCGGTGCGACTTCCGTCGTGGGTGAAAGACTTCAACGACCGGCGCGCGCCGTCGGTGCGAGGCGCCATCGAATATCGCCTGGAGTCGTCAAACCGGGAGGCGTCAAACGGAGCTTTTCAGACGAATAACAATCTAATCCATTACTGGCGGTCATACATGGATTCTGAGGGAGAGCAATTCATCGATCCGCGCTTCCTGTATCCGAACGCCGTTTTTTCTTCTGACGGGCGGCGCATCCTGAGCTGGGGTCATGGCGAGTATGCTTGCGTCGACGACGTCGAGTCGGGCGCTGAAATCTCGTGCCTCAAACACGGCGAAGTCCTCGAAGGCGGGTGGGCGCGGGGCGCCGCCTTTCTAAAGACTCAGGACGTCCTGTCCTGGGGTCGCGACGCGAAAATCAATATCTGGAACCCGGACACGCGCGTGACCTTGCAGTCCGTCGCGCACAAGGGCGACGTCTTGGGCGCCGCGCGCGCGCCAGACGACGACAAGATATTTTCCTGGGATGCAACGGGGTCTTCTTTGTTGTGGAGCGCCGCATCAGGCGAGGTCATCGCCACGATCGAGAAAGCTGGCATTCTCCGCGCCGAGTTTTCCAGCGACGGAACGCGCCTTCTGGCATGGGGACCTCCAGACTTATTTCTGATGGATGCGCGTTCGGGCGCGCGTGTAGTCCGCCTCAGCGAGCCGATCGCGCGCGCAGGCTTTTCGCCCAACGGGCGCAATTTCCTGGCTTGGGTCGGCGCCGGCGTCAGCGTTCGGAACGCGCAAACTGGCAAGGAAGAACGACTCCTTCCGGGAAGCGATTCCGATCCGGTTTGGTCTCCCGACAGCCGTTTCCTTCTGCTCGGCGAACGCGCGGCGCTTATCGCGTACAATGTGGAATCGGGAGACGCCGCCTACAAGATCGATCTCCCGAGAGGCCGGTCATGCGACGACCGGCGCAGCGTTGCATTTTCCCCCGACGGCAAACTGATGGCGGCCTTGGGACGCGGCGTGGCGACCGTGGCGGACGCCTCGTCAGGCAAGGTCGTGCGCGAAATTTCAAGGGTCGGCGGCTGCATCGATGGAAGTCTCGGGTTTACGCCGGACGGGCGCCGTGTGCTGCTGTCGCTCGACGGCGAACTCAGATCCTGGGATATCGAATCAGGTCGGCAAATCGCGGTCTACGGCGAGATGGAACGTCCGATCGCTGGCGAGATGATATCAGACCGGGTGTCGTTCTTTGATGAGGGACGCAAGATGCTGTCGACTCGCGAACCCCTGACGGTGTGGGATGTCGAGACCGGCGGGGTTACCGCGGAGCTCGTCAATCCGTCAAAGATCGCATTCGCCGCGACAATATCCGCCGACGGACGACGCGCATTGACATCCGCGCCGGGGCTCTCTGGCTCTGTTCAGCTCTGGAACCTGCCGCCGCCTGATCCAGAACAACTAATCGAGGAGGCGCGAAACCGGACTTCGGCTTTTGGGCTGGCGTTGGATGAGTGCATTGGGTTCGGCATTTCTCCGCCGGAGCAATCAGCGAACGCGCGCGTGCCTGTTGATGATGCGCTCGCGGCTTGCAGATAGATAAGAGCAGGGAGCGATGAGCGACATCAACTTGAAACCATTCGGCATGGCCCGCAGTAGAAGATCAACGCCAGTTCAATATTTGATATTTTGGATAGCTTTGCCTCTGCTCGTGGTTCTTACACACGGCGCAGAGGCGAGCCGGAGTGCGATGGACCAGGGCGCGAGGGACCGATGTTCAGCGAACTTGCGCCCCTTTGGCCAATACGATCGCCTGATCTCCGACGCGGCGCAGTTGCACATAAACTCGGGCGTCCTTACTCAGGAAGACTTCAGCGGCGTGTTGATGGGGTGGTGCGATCTGGTTGACAAGAGTCCGGGCGTAGAGACCCTGGGACAAGCGCACTGTCGTCCGCCGATGAGCGTGTTCTTTGACTCTCGTCTACAGAGCAGACAGTTTTTTTCAAGCAGAGGCTACATTATTCATACTTTTGCCCATGAGATGGAGCATATTCGACAATATAGATCAGAAGGATGTGAGGCCCCAAGTTCGCTTTCATCGCAACAGGAAGAATTAGCAGAAATTGCCGCGGACAGGGCAGTCGGTGTTCTAACTTTTGGCCGATATATTTTTGTGGAGAATTTATGCCACAAGTCAATTCGATTTATACTAATGTTTAGGCCACATTGGACGCTTCCTTATAAAGTTGACGGCTGGTGGGCGCTGCCTGCGGGATCCATTATCGGTCTGACAGACCGGGACGGTAACGGGTTGACTACTTCCGATAAGAATATCTATTTTTACGCCGAGTCTGAGGACGGACGGAAGTGGACCGGACAAGATAGAGTGCGATTTCAGGGGCAAGATTATGGGGTTATGAAAGCAAACGTTTATATTTACGGAGATCGAAGACACTCTGGTGGTTCATTTAATTTTGGTCTGTCTTGTCCGTAATTGTAACACAGAGATGCATATACAGAGATGCATATAGAGACCTTGGCGACAGTAGCAGCTCTTCATTGGCGTAGCGTGCGCCACTCGTTGCGCTCGACCTCCTGCGTTGCATGAGGCGCAGTTGTGCGAAATCCAAGATAGGAGCCGACGATGACCATACGTCTCAGCTGGTTCTTACGATTCATGTTCCTCGCCGTGCTTCTAGTCGTGGGCTGTGCGAGCCAGTCAAGGCGCGCGGTTGCGATGTCCCAGACTGATGCCGGCTCTTTCGAGCGCTCGGTTGGCGGATTGACGTCGCGATCCGACCAGCTGATGGGGCATATTCCAGCGCTCTCGGAACAGCGCCGATCTGAATTCCAGTTGGTGCAGTCAACTGACTGGGATTTACAGTGGTGTATAGATGAGAGTCGGCAACCGGTGGTTTCTGGCATGAAATACTCTGACGCAAAAAACATTTTTATGGAGGCGGGCGTGTATACGCCAAACGATTTTGACGGCGTCAAGTTTGGATATTGTCTTCCGATAACGCCAAACACAAATGCCCAGACTTGGTGTGACACGCCCATCTTTGTTTTCTTCCGGCCTGATCTGTCGCGGGACGAGATGCTATCGGCATTTGCGCATGAAATGGCGCATGTCCTACAATTTAGACTTTGGAAGAATGCCGGCTATTCCTGTTTTGGAAGTGACCCAGAGATTTCGGCGTTGCGAGAAGAAGCCGCGCTAAGCGCTGAAGAGCACGCAATGGAGATTCTTTTCAGGGGCCGTAGAGTCTATTTCAGAAATCTTTGCCGCAAGCCGCTATCCTTGTTCGTCGTGGTTCAACCGCTGCCTTGGGCGCCGTGGCGCGACATCGGCGGGTGGGAGGTGCCGGCTCAATCCTATACCACGCTATTCGACGACGACGAGCCGCTGCGAACCACGAACCGAAATATCTGGTTTTATGCAGAGACGCTTGATCGACAGCGCGTTTGGTCCGGGTCGCTGACTAGGACCTATCAGGGGCGAAAGTATGGTGTCATGAAAGCCCCCACGTTTGTAACGGGGCCGCGAGATACGGTCGACGGCGCCTTCGAATTTGCCGTGACGTGCCCTTAGGAAATGACATCCGGCGCAACCGCTGGGTTCGCCGCGATGCGCCGAATGGTGAGTAGCGCCGCCCCAGCGCAACGCGGAACCAAGCGCCTGCCGAGATATCGAGATATGATGTGAGCGGACGGACTGTTCTCGCGGCGCCGTCCGACACATCCGTCCCGCCCAACCTCGGCTGGGGAGGGGTACTCTCCCAATGATCTCTCGGGCGAGCGAAGTGCTTACCGCCCCAAGACTTCGGCTTCACAGGATTGCAGCAGGAACCTGTCGCCGGTCTGTTCGTAGGCTTCTCGGCAAGCTTTCACATCAGACGCCTGCGAAGCGACGTAGGCCGTATCAAAAGCGAACTCGCCGAAGTTCGTGCCGCACGATGACGACGCGACGGCGGCCGCGATGAGGAAAGCGACTCTGAGGGTCTGCATGACAGGTCCTTTCAGTCCAAAGGGTGCGGATGGTTCACAAGGGCACTGCGCGAGCGCGGCGGATACAGTCGGAGTTCCATACGGAGGGGACCGTTTCTGTTCCGCCGCGCGCGCCTGGCGCTACTGCTTCGGCGGCTCTTCGCCAAGCACCCAGGCTTCCTGCTTCTCGGTTTGACGATCGCTGATCGTCAGCGTGCAGTTCTTTTTCAGGACGTCGCACCTGGATGAGATATCGATGCGCCAGTATTCCGGCGCTTCGGTCCCCGCGGCGTCTTTTTTGACGGCGTTGACAAAATAGGCGAACCCGCCCTCTTGAGGGCCGGGGAGTCTCTCGTAGTCAATCCAGCCGCGTTCAACAGCCAGTTGATACATTCGATCGTCGGCCATCGTTTTCGAGGCCTCCTCGCCGCCGTCGCCGCAGCCGACCAGCATCAGCGCCGCCAGTAGGGTCAGTTTTCGCATGTTTCTCTCCTATTCTCTTCTGTTGACTCTGCTCACGTTTCCAAAACGTCCAGATCATTCGCCGCAGTCATCGAGGGTCAGGTCGACGCTGTCGAGCACGAGCATGGACTGGTCGTAAGCGCCGGCGAGATACATCGACAGATCGAATGCGCCGGACGCGCGGCGGAGCGCAAAGGTTCGCGACCAATTCCCATCGTCGCCTTCTTCGAAGTAGAGCGTCCGCTCGCGACCTTCTATCGAAACGGTCGCGGATGCGTCGGCGTATCCCGTATAGAAGCCGCGCGCATCCACGTTCACCGTTGAGCGCCCGTCGATCATCAGCGGGATCGGCGTCGCATACCAATCCCGCGCCTCGGACACGCTGGCCTCGTCGAACAGGACCGAGGCGGTGCAGCCGTCGTCGGTGACGGAGACCGTCGCGCCTGTGCCGACAAAGGTGTAAAGCGGCTCAAAGTGAGCGGCCTGCGCGGACCCCAAGGCGATCGCCGTCGCCGCCGCTCCAGCCAGAACCAGTTTACGCATCGAAGTCTCCTCTGATTGCTCCCAAAAGCTGGGACGCGGAGCGGAGACGCGATGTGCGCGAAATCACACAATCAGGGGGATGTGAGGCTGCCGAATTTGGGCGGAAATGAGGCCTCGAGTTCCGAGACCCAGGCGAGCAGCTATGGGGATCAAGCTGCCGTGCGCGTCGAAACGGTGAATGTCCGCTTTGAACATGTCGCCCTTTCGGTTAGCTCGTGCACCGGACACGAGAGTTCCCCCGGGCGTTCCTGAGCTCGCTCACCCAAGCTTCGACATCTTCAACCAGCCATCTCGACACCGCGCCAATCTTAACTGGCTTCGGAAACGGCGCCGATCGGCGTTTCATCGATTTGTAGATCATGGCTCGGCTGACACCGACAACCGCGCAAACCTCTCCGATCTTCAGCAGTCGCCGATTGGGCGTCGCGAAGCTGCGCTGGTTGGCAGTGGTCGCGGCTGCGGTTGCCGTTGCCGGGCGCATCGTTCCGTCTCTGGACAATGC
>CAZNAH010000118.1:7421-7689 GCA_964570735.1 uncultured Hyphomicrobiaceae bacterium
CAATGCTGTGCGGTTCAACGGTTGCATGGATATCTGATCCTTCAGCGACGCAGCAATTATCGTGCGCCGATTTTCGCGCGACAAGCGGAAACGCGAGAACTGTCGGTAAACCGCGGGAAGTTAGAGATGACCTTTCAACGCCGCTCTCCTCCTTTCCGGCAATTTCCATGTCAGTCCGTATACGGAGTGACGTTACTCGACCGGGGGTGCGGCGTCTCGGCAACAGAGCGGAATTTTCCGCATTCTTGGTCAATTTGTTGGTAGGTCG
>CAZNAH010000118.1:7708-8771 GCA_964570735.1 uncultured Hyphomicrobiaceae bacterium
GCACAGCCCGGGGTGCGAGGAAAATCAATATCTTGGCTACGAATTAGATTCCGCCCCTGGGCACCATCTGGCGGCGGCCGCCGCGAGGGTTCGAGCCGGGGGCGGCGCCGGTCCAGCCCTCCGGCGTCGTGAGTCTCGCCGAAGCGTTCCCATGAAATTTTTGGAAGGCGCTCGGCGCGCCACGCGGGGCGCCGGGCAATTCGCCGCATGCGGCGCGCCCTTGCGGATATTCGCCTCAAATTCTCAGGCCGCGATTACGCCGGAATTACGAATGGTCCTGATATGGCGTCCGGAAGCGGACGGGCGGAAACGCGCCGCCGCGCGGGCGGGGTCGACGACATGACGCGCAAGACGGCGATGCATTTGAATCGGATTGCAGCGATCGCGCTCCTCGCATCGGCGCCCTGGCCGGCGGCCGCGCAGGGCCGGGCCGCCTTTGATCCTGAAGGGTCGGGACCCATTCTCGCCGCTGTCGAATGGCTGCAAGGAACGCTCCTCGGCAATGTCGCGACCACCGTCGCCGTGATCGCCGTCGCCTTCGTCGGATTCATGATGCTGACCGGCCGCATCAACTGGCGCTACGGAGTCACGGTCATTCTCGGCTGCTTCGTTCTTTTCGGCGCGGCCTCGATCGTCGCCGGGATCAAGGCGGCGGCCGGCGCGGCGGGCTGACCATGGCCGAGCCGCGCCGCATGCCGGTCTTCCGGGCGCTCGCCGAGCCGCAGATGTTCGCGGGCGTGACTTACAGCTATTTCGTCGTCAATCTCGTCGTCTCGACCGAAATCTTTCTCGTCACGCGGAGCTTCGCGGCGCTCCTTGCGCCCTTCCTCATCCATGCCGCGGGCTATCTCGCCTCGCTGCGCGAGCCGCGCATCTTCGACCTCTGGATCCTTCGCGTCAGCCGCTGCCCGCGCATCCCGAATTTCGGATTCTGGCGCTGCAACAGCTACGCCCCCTGACGCGAGGCCGCATGCGCAATTGGGGCTTGGCCGCGATCGCCGGAAAGGAGCGCCGGGTCGGCGACCGGCTTCCCCATGCCGGCCATGTCGACGATCGCACGATC
>CAZNAH010000119.1:0-8762 GCA_964570735.1 uncultured Hyphomicrobiaceae bacterium
GTGAGGAAGTTGCGGTCGATGATCATCGGCTCCAGCTCGGCGTGATTGATGTTGGCGGGGATGATCGCGCGCCCGCGCGCCACTTCCGCGCGCACGAATTCCGGCGTGATGAACTCCGGGATCGCCGCGCCGAAATTTTCGCCGTCGGCCAGCGCCTCCTGCGCGCGTTCGTGCGCCGCCAGCCGCCCCAGGTTTTCGCGATGTGCAATATAGATCATTTCCTCAGTAATGATCCCTGCGCGGGCGAACTCCATCTGCGTGATGTGCTGGCCGTCGAGTGCGCGATACGGCGCATTGCGGATCGGAAATTCACGCGCGAGATGCGCCGCGCCGACATTGCCGTTGTCCTCCGGCTTCACGTCGCGGCCCTGATACGCCTCGACCCCGCGCGCCTTCACCCATGCCTCGCGGATGCGCGGCAGGCCCGCATCCACGTCGATGTGCGCGCTGTCATCCGAGTATACGCCCGATGTGTCATACACGCGGAAGGGCGGCTCGCCGCTCGATTCGTGCAGGGCGATCTCGCGGAACGGCACGGCCATGTCCGGATGGCCTTCCGGCGAAACATAGGCTTTGCGCGAGCCGGGCAACGCGCCGGTGGTCACGGCGACGGGGCGAAACGACTTCGGGTCGGACGGCTTGTTCATGGTGCAAGTTTCTTTTCGAAAGAAGGGCGGACGGCTTCCGACGTGTGCAACGCCGTTCCGGGCGCATGACTGCGATAGAGTACGCACGGCTGAAGCCGGTGATCCGGCGGCAAGGTGGGGTGGATAAAGTCATCGGAAGGGTCCCAGGTCATGCCGATACGCTGCATGACGGCACGAGACCGCACGTTACCGGGCGCCGTAATCGCAACAATTTCCGGCAGGTCGAGCGTTCCGAAGCCGTAAGCCAAACAGGCCCGTGCCGCCTCGGTTGCGAACCCTCTGCCCCAGAACGTTACCGGCAACCGCCAGCCGATTTCCACGGCAGGCGTGAAATGGGCCTTATAATCGACACGCCGTAACCCGGTGTAGCCGGTAAAGACCCCGGTCGCGCGCTCTTCCAGCGCCCAGAAGCAGAAGCCGTCGGCTTTCTGATCGCCGATATGCCTGTCGATCTTCGCGTTGCTTTCGGCGCGGTCGAGGACATGGGGCAAATATTCCATGACACGCGGGTCGGCGCACATCTCGGCGAACGGCGCGCGGTCTTCATCCCGCCATGGGCGGATGATCAGGCGCTCGGTGATAAGCGGGATTGCGGGCGTTTGCGGCATCACACTCCGTCCCTCCGCCGGTGCTAACCGGATCAGGTTCAAAGGGTGGTTGCGCGGCATCAGCGCAATCTCATCCGCATCGCCTGCGGCCCCCCTCGGTCTTGACTATGATGGGTGAGAAAAGGCCAAGGCGCAAGGGCTCGCGACAGCCCGGCGGAACACGCGCTGGGCGGTTGCACGTTTTTATCCCCCTCGTTATGTTTAGTCGAACATAGCGAACGGAGAAACCATGTCCGCATGGCTCGCGCGGGTTCTGGCGCTCATCGCGGTTTTCGGCCTTGCGGGCCTCAGCCCTCAGCCGCGCGCGGAACCGGTGACGGTGTTCGCCGCGGCGAGCCTGACGAACGCGCTCCAGGACATCGGGGAAGCCTACACCGCGAAAACGGGGAAGCGCCTGCGGTTTTCCTTCGCCTCGTCCTCCGTGCTGGCGAAACAGATCGAAGCGGGCGCCCCCGCGCATATCTTCGTCTCGGCGGACGAGGCGTGGATGGACTACTTGCAGGAGCGCAACGCTATCGCGACGGGGACGCGCGTCAGCCCCATCGGCAATCGGCTGGTCCTCGTCGCGCCGGCTGACAGCCCGCTAACCCCCGCCGCGCTGAGCCGCGGTTTCGATCTCGCGGGGCTGCTCGGGCCGAACGGGCGCCTCGCGGTCGGCGATCCCGCGCATGTGCCGGCCGGGATTTACGCCAAGGACGCGATGACGGCGCTCGGTCTGTGGCAGGGCGTCGAGAGCAGGCTCGCACGCGCCGACAATGTTCGCGCCGCGCTCGCGCTCGTCGAAACCGGAGAGGCCCCGCTCGGCGTCGTCTACGCGACGGACGCGGCTGCCTCGCGGAAAATCAAGGTGGTGGCCGCGTTTCCCGCCGGCAGCCACAAGCCGGTGACGTATCCCTTCGCCATCGTACAGTAAGCGGACGATCCCCAAATCCGCGAAGCGTTCTCCTTCCTCACCGGGCCGGAGGCGCGGGCCATCTTCGCCAGGCACGGGTTTTCCCAGGCGGCAGGATCGTGACCAGACCATGCTGACCGAGGCGCAAATCCAGGCGCTCCTCCTCTCGCTGCGCATTTCCGCCGTGGCCGTGGTCTTTGCCCTGCCCCCCGCGCTTGGCGTCGCCATGCTGCTCGCGCGCGGACGCTTTCCCGGCAAGATCGTGCTGGACGGTCTGGTGCATCTGCCCCTCATCCTGCCGCCCGTGGTGCTCGGCTATCTTCTGCTCCTGAGCTTCGGGTTGCGCGCGCCCGTCGGCGGCTGGCTTTACGAGACCTTCGGATGGCAATTCATCTTCAGCTGGACTGGGGCGGCGCTGGCCGCTGGCATCGTGACCTTTCCCTTCCAGGTGCGCGCCATCCGCCTTGCCCTTGAGGGCGCCGAACTGAACCTGCCGGCGGCCGCCGCAACGCTGGGCGCGTCTCCGCTCGACCGCTTCGTCACGATCACCCTGCCGCTCGCGCTGCCCGGCATCATCGCAGGCGCGATCACCGCGTTCGCGGCGAGCCTCGGCGAGTTCGGCGCGATCATCACCTTCGTCTCCAACATTCCGGGCGAAACACAGACGCTGCCGCTCGCCATCTACAGCGCGATCCAGACGCCGGGTGGAGAGCAGGCCGCGGCGCGGCTCGCGGGGCTGTCGATCGCGCTTGCGGTGCTGGGTCTCGTCGCGGCCGAGCTTGCCGCGCGGCGCGTGCGTGATGGACGAGCCTCTCGCCGCGCTCGATTCCGCGCGAAAGCAGGAGATCTTCCCCCATTTCGAGACCCTGCGCGATCAGAAAGCCCGGCCCATCCTCTATGTGACCCACGCTCTGGATGAAGTCGCGCGCCTCGCCGATGCCGTCATCGTGCTCCACGAGGGCCGCATCGTGGACAGGGGCGTGCTGGAGGATGTGCTGCCGCGCCTGAGCCTGTCCGCGCGGGATGGCCATGGCCGGGTTTTCGTCATCCACGCGCGGGTCGAAAGCCGCGATGAAACCTATGGCCTCGCGCGATATGCGTTCGCGGGCGGTTGGCTGGAGGGGCCGGACTGCGGCAAACCCGAGGGTGCGGGCGTGCGGCTGCGCATCCGCGCGTCGGACGTGATGATCGCGCTGAACCGCCCCGAGGGCATCAGCGCACTGAACGTCATTCCCGCGTCAGTCCGCGCCGTCGAGCCGTCAGGGCCTTCGGATATGATCGTGCGGCTGGAGACGAACGGCGTCGCGATCCTCGCCACCGTGACGCGCCGCAGCGCGAACGACCTTGGATTACGCGACGGACAGCCTGTCTTCGCCATCATCAAGGCCGTCAACGTGCTGGGCCAAGACGCTGCCCTTCCCGATGCTCGCCCGTGACACTACCGGGTTTGAGCCTGCTTGTCCTCAAGCTGGAGCGGCTTCTTCTGCTCGGTCGATTGCATCGGCGGCACGGCCTTGCCGATGGCCGTCGTGGGAGGGTGCTGGCCTTCCACGCGCAAGCCCGTCGCGGAATCCTCGTCCATGGGCGGCACGACCTGCTGCGGATCGCCCAAGGGCTGCCTGTTGGGATCGCCTGGCGTTGTTGTCTCTAGGGCGGCATCGGCGCCTGGCCGGGGCTGGTCCTGCGCCTGAGCCGGTGCGCCGGCCAAGGCGGCCAGAGCCATGAGCGTGGATACGACGGTCGCGGTGTTCATAGTGGCCTCCTTTATGTTTCGTCGTTGGGCCTGTCGCGATAACGGTTACGCAGCAGCATGCGTTCCATGGGCTTGGGCATGGCCGGGGTTTTGGCTATGAAGCACCGGGCGGCGGGCGCTATGTCGTCGATGGGCGAACCTCTGAGGATGATTGCCGATGCAGTATGATGCGACAGACCTGAAGTCCCTTATCCGGACCATTCCCGACCATCCGAAACCCGGCATCATGTTCCGGGACATCACCACCTTGCTGCGGGACGCGAGGGGCTTCCGGCGCGCGATCGACCTCATGGCCGAACCCTATCACGGCAAAGGGGTCGAGGCGGTGGCGGGCATCGAGGCGCGCGGCTTCATCCTGGGCGGCGCGGTCGCCGAGAAGCTCGGCGTGGGCTTCATCCCCATCCGCAAGAAGGGCAAGCTGCCGGGCAAGGCCATCGGCCAGGACTACGAGTTGGAATACGGCACCGACGTCATCGAGATGCACGAGGATGCCGTCTCGCCCGGCGAGCGCATTTTGCTGGTGGACGATCTTATCGCCACGGGGGGGACCGCAGCCGCCGCCGTCAAGCTGATCCGCCGCGCGGGGGCAGTGGTGGCGGGCGCCGTTTTCGTTGTGGACCTGCCGGACCTCGGGGGCTGCCGCGCCCTGGCGGACACCCATGCTGTGACGTGTCACACGCTGCTCGCCTTCGACGGGCACTAGTGTTCCGGAACCAGAGGAACACTAGCCCCGGTCAGGCCGCGCCTTTGAAGGTGGGGAACTGCTCGCGCCAGAAATCGCGGGGGCTGCGCGCCGAAGTCTGCGCCCCCGGCTTCATGATGCGCGAAGCGGGGAAGATCACGACCGCCTCGGTGCCCTTTCCGAGCTTGCTGCGCAGGTCGAACCGGCCGCCGTGAAGCTCCACGAGCCCCTTCACGATGGGCAGGCCGAGGCCGGTGCCGCCCTGGTTCATCTCAAGCGCGAGCGAACCCTGGCCGAAGGAAGCAAGGACTTGAGGGATCTCCTCTTCCGGGATGCCCGGCCCGGTGTCCGCCACGGCCAGGAACGGTTCGCCCTGGCGCGTCAGCCCGGTGTGCAAGACCACCGTACCTTCCGCGGGCGTAAACTTCAGCGCATTCGCCAGCAGATTGAGGCAGATCTGGTGCACGGCGCGCTGATCCGCCCAGATGCGGGGGGTGCCCGCGCGGAAATGCTCGCGCACTACGATGGCTTTCGCCTCGGCATTCAGCTTGAGCAGGCGCCTGGCCTCGGCCGCCACGGCTTCGAGATCGACGGCTTCTTCCCGCAATTCGTAACGGCCGGCCTCGATGCGCGAGAGGTCCAGCACTTCGTTGATGAGTTTCAGGAGATGCTGCCCGCTGCCGTGAATGTCGGCGGCGTAGCCTTTATAGGTTTCGTTCTGCATCGGCCCGAGCATCTCGCCCTTCATCACCTCGGAGAAGCCGAGAATGGCGTTGAGCGGCGTGCGCAGTTCGTGGCTCATGTTCGCGAGGAATTTCGATTTCGCGAGGTTTGCGGCCTCCGCCTTGCGGCGCGCGTCGTCGGAGGCGGCCTTCGCCTGCTCAAGCTCGCGAATGAGGCTTTCCTTGGCGGCGCGATAGTCCAGCATGGAGAGAACGTTCGTCTGCAACTCCTTCACGAGGAACACGAAATAGAGATGGATGCCCACGGCGACGGCGGCCATGATCCAGTAAAAGGGTTCTCCCGTCAGCGCGAAACGCAGGACGAGGGCTGCCGTGATCGGCACGGTTCCCGCGTGCAGGATGGGCAGTACGGTGGCGGCGAACAGGATGCGGATGGCGGTGACGACGACGAGCGCCGCGAACAGGAAGAAGAACGCGGCCTGGCTGTGCGCCGGGAATTCGACGAAGGCGACGGCCGCCCACGTCACGCCATAGAGGAACTCCGCGGCCACGATCTTTCTGCGCCACACGTCCAGTTCGATGTCCTCTCGCGGCTGCCGCTGGAACTGCCGGCACAGCGCGAGCAGGATGCCTTTCGAGATGAAGACGGTGGCCAGCCAGAACAGAAGCTGCTCCGCGGGCGCCCAGCTTAAAAGCGTGACCGCCACGACGACCGCGAACATGGGCACCGCGAGGGATGCGACGAGTTCGTTGCGGGCGAACATGACGAGAAGCTCGTACTCGAAATCGCCGCGCAGCGCTCCTCCGGATCGGGAGCCGGAAACGTTTCCGCTTTCGTGCTGGGAGGGAAAGGGCCGCTTGATGTCCGAAACCTGTGCGTGACCCATGGCACCGACTTTCAACTGAACTGAGACCTATCCCCGCGACCGACTGGCTCGGCCCGGTTCCACAACCGCCTTCTGGGCAACCTCCAAACGGTGCAACACACCAGTATATTCGACGAAAATCCCTAATCGCTCGTTTACGTCTGTCGCTATTCCGGCCGCTTATAAGGAGAGCTTGAGCGATATCGCCGGATAATCCTTTGCAGCGCGAGGCTTGCTCACGCTGGTCAAGCCGCGGCGTCCCCGGCATTATGTGCGCAGACGCGCAGAGGTGGCTGATGAGGATTCTGGAAGAACGGCGCGCACCCAATCCGCGCCGCGTCCGCATGTTCCTGGCCGAGAAGGGCATCGCCATGACCTACGAGCCGGTGGACATCATGAAGGAGGAGCACAAAACGGATGCGTTCGCGGGTCTCAACCCCACGCAAAGCGTGCCGGTGCTGATCCTGGATGACGGCACGGCGATTTCCGAGACGATGGCGATCTGCCGATATTTCGAGGCGCTCAACCCCGAGCCGTCCCTTTTCGGGCAGACGCCGCTCGACATCGCGCGCATCGAGATGTGGAACCGCCGTGCGGAGCTGAACTTCCTCCATGCCGTCGCGCAATGCTTCCGGCATACCCACCCGGCCATGGCCGTGCTGGAGAGCCCGCAGATCGCCGCTTGGGCCGAGGCCAACCGCCCGCGTGTCTTCCGCATGATCGCGGTCTTCGATGCGCGGCTCGCCTCGGCTCCGTTCATCGCAGGCGATCGCTTCACGGTGGCCGACATCACGGCTTTCGTCGCAACGCAGTTCATGAGGCCGGCGCGGCTCGACATCCCGGAAGACGCCACGAATTTCCGCCGTTGGCGCGACGAGATCGCGGCGCGTCCGTCCGCCTCGGCCTGACAGAGAGGAGATGAGCGTGAAACTGACCATCATAGGATGCGGCGATGCGTTCGGATCGGGCGGGCGCAACCAGACCTGTTTCCTGCTCGACACAGGCGAAGGCTGCGTCATGATCGACTGCGGCGCGACGACGCTCCTCGCCCTGAAGCGCGCGGGCATCCCGCTCGACAGCATCGACGCCATTCTCATCAGCCACCTGCACGGCGATCATTTCGGCGGGCTGCCGTTCCTCTTCCTCAACGCGGTGTTCATCGACAAACGGCGGAAGCCCCTGACCATTCTCGGGCCGCGCGGAACGCAGGAGCGCTTCGAGACGCTGATCGAGACGTCCTATCCCGACGCGCTCTCGAACAGGCGCGCCTTCGACATGCCTTTCGTCGCGCTTGAGCCGGGTATGGAGGCCCGCCACACCGGCCTGACCATCATGCCCGCGGAGGTGGTGCATGCTTCGGGCGCGCCCTCGCTCGGCTTCCGCATGAGGGCGGGCGGCCGAACGCTCGCCTTCTCCGGCGATACGGGCTGGTGCGATGCGGTCGTCACCCTCGGCCGGGATGCCGATCTCTTCATCATCGAATGCTCAACCTATGACACGAAATTGCGCATGCACCTCGATTACCTCACCATCGCGGAGAACTTCGACCGCATCGGCGCGCGGCGCTATCTCCTGACGCACATGGGCGACGAGATGCTGGCGAACATCGGGCGCATCGAAAGCGGCCGCTGCGAGATGGCGCAAGACGGTCTCGTCACCGAGGTCTGAATGGATGGATTGAAACCGCCCTCCGCAGCGAACCCGCTGGACGACCTCGCGCGCGAAATCCGCGCCTGCCGCATCTGCCGCGACCGCCCTGACGGTGCGCCGCTCCCGCATGAGCCCAACCCGGTCTTCCGCATCAGCCCGACCGCGCGGCTCCTCATCTGCGGTCAGGCGCCCGGCGCGCGCGTCCATGCCTCCGGCGTGCCGTTCACGGACCCTTCTGGCGTAAGGCTGCGCGCCTGGATGGGGGTGACGGAAGCCGAATTCTACGACGCCGCGAAAGTGGGCATCATCCCCATGGGCTTCTGCTTTCCCGGCTATGACGCGAAGGGCGCCGACCTGCCGCCGCGGCCCGAATGCGCGCGAGCCTGGCGCGCCCGCATCTTCTCGACCCTGCCGCAGAAACCGGACCTCATCCTGCTCGTCGGCGGCCACGCCCAGCGCTGGCATATCGCCGACCGGCTCGGTGCGTCGCTGACCGATACCCTGCGCAACTGGCGGGCCTTTGCGGACGCCGGCGAGCAGCCGCGCTATCTTCCGCTCCCGCACCCGTCCTGGCGGAACAATGGCTGGCTCAAGCGCAATCCGTGGTTCGAGGCCGAGGTGCTGCCCTGGCTGCGCTGCGCCGTGCGAGCGGCAATCTCGGAGAATGATGTTTCGCCCTTTGCGGTTTCCGCGCAAGCGATATAAAGGTTGTTCCGATTTTCCGCCTTGAACCGCAAAATTTTTCAGACACGCCATGCTCGACCAGATGGACATCAAGATCCTGAAGATCCTCCAGGAGGATTGCACGCTTCCCGTCGCGGAAATCGGCAAGCAGGTGGGGCTTTCGACGACACCGTGCTGGCGGCGCATCCAGAAGATGGAGGAAGACGGCATCATCCGTCGCCGCGTCGCGCTGCTCGATCCGGTCAAGGTCAATACCAAGGTCACGGTGTTCGTGTCGATCCGCACGTCCAGCCATTC
>CAZNAH010000120.1:0-513 GCA_964570735.1 uncultured Hyphomicrobiaceae bacterium
TATTGCGGCGCGCAGATTTTCGACGCGGTCGGCCTGCGCTCGGATTTCGTCGCGAAATATTTCACCGGCACGCACACGGCCATCGAGGGCGTGGGCCTCGCCGAGATCGCGCGCGAGACGGCGGAGCGCCACCGGCTGGCGTTCTCGGATGCGCCTGTGCTGCGCAATGCACTCGATGTAGGCGGCGAATACGCCTACCGCATCCGGGGCGAGAGCCATGCCTGGCATCCGGGCACCGTGGCCGATCTCCAGCACGCCGTGCGCGGCAACCTGCCTGAGAAATACCGTGCCTATGCCGAGCAGCTGAACCGGCAGAGCGAGCAGCTGATGACGCTGCGCGGCCTGTTCCGCATCCGCGAGGCGGGCGAGAACGGGCGCACGCCCATCCCCCTCGACGAGGTCGAGCCGGCGGTCGAGATCGTGAAGCGCTTCTCCACGGGCGCGATGTCGTTCGGCTCCATCAGCCGCGAGGCGCACACTACGCTCGCCATCGCCATGAACCGCATCGGCGGC
>CAZNAH010000120.1:528-8707 GCA_964570735.1 uncultured Hyphomicrobiaceae bacterium
CGAGGAAGCCGATCGCTATGCGCCGCTGCCGAACGGCGATTCCATGCGCTCGGCCATCAAGCAGGTGGCGAGCGGGCGTTTCGGCGTGACGACGGAATATCTCGTCAACTCCGATATGATGCAGATCAAGATCGTGCAGGGCGCGAAGCCCGGCGAGGGCGGGCAATTGCCCGGCCACAAGGTGGACGAAACCATCGCGAAGGTGCGCCATTCGACACCCGGCGTGGGCCTCATCTCACCGCCCCCGCACCACGATATCTATTCCATCGAGGATCTGGCGCAGCTCATCTTCGACCTCAAGAACGTGAACCCCGAGGCGTGGGTCAGCGTCAAGCTCGGCTCAGAGGTGGGCGTCGGCACGGTCGCGGCGGGCGTCTCGAAAGCGCGCGCGGACCATGTGACCATCGCGGGCTTCGAGGGCGGCACGGGCGCCTCGCCGCTCACCTCCATCAAGCACGCGGGTAGCCCCTGGGAGATCGGCCTTGCCGAGACACAGCAGACGCTCGTGCTGAACCACCTGCGCGGTCGCATCTCCGTGCAGGTGGACGGCGGCATTCGCACGGGCCGCGACGTCGTGGTCGGCGCGCTGCTCGGTGCGGACGAGTTCGGCTTCGCCACCGCGCCGCTGATCGCCATCGGCTGCATCATGATGCGCAAATGCCACCTGAACACCTGCCCGGTCGGCGTTGCGACGCAGGACCCCGTTCTGCGCAAGCGCTTCAAGGGCCAGCCGGAGCATGTGGTGAACTACTTCTTCTTCGTGGCGGAAGAGGTGCGCGAATACATGGCCGCGCTCGGCGTGCGGACCTTCAACGAGCTGATCGGCCGCTCGGACTGGCTCGACACGGAGCGCGCGCTCGCCCATTGGAAGGCGCGGGGGCTCGACTTCGGCAAGCTGTTCTACAAGCCGCAAGTGCCGGATTACGTCGCGATCTACCATTGCGAGGCGCAGAACCACCCCATCGCGACGGTGCTCGACCGCAAGCTCATCGAACTCGCGCAGCCCGCCATCGAGCATGGCCGCCCCGTGAAGCTCGAAGTGCCGATCCGCAGCGGCGACCGCACGACCGGCGCGATGCTGTCCGGCCGGGTGGCTCGAAAATATGGCCATGACGGGCTGCCTGAAGACACGATCTGGATTTCGCTGACGGGCACGGCGGGGCAGAGCTTCGGCGCCTGGCTCGCAAAGGGCGTGACGCTCGATCTGGCGGGCGAGGCCAACGACTATGTCGGCAAGGGGCTTTCGGGGGGCAAGATCATCGTGCGCCCGCCCGCGCGGTCCGCGATCATTCCGGAGGAGAGCATCGTCGTGGGCAACACCGTGCTCTACGGCGCGATCAGCGGCGAGTGCTATTTCCGCGGTGTCGCGGGCGAGCGCTTCGCCGTGCGCAACTCGGGCGCGACCGCGGTGGTCGAGGGCACGGGCGACCATGGCTGCGAATATATGACGGGCGGCGTCGTGGTCGTGCTCGGGCCGACGGGCCGCAACTTCGCGGCCGGCATGTCCGGCGGCGTGGCTTATGTGCTCGACGAGACGGGCGATTTCGAGCGCAAATGCAACATGGCGATGGTGGAGCTTGAGCCGGTCGAACCGGCGGTGCTTTCGCCGTTCTCGGTCTCGGACGGGGCCTCGCTCGAAAGCCATGGGCTGGTCGATGTGCTGCAAGACCTGACCCGGGACGACGAGCGCCGCCTGCGCAGGCTCATCGAGAACCATCGCCGCTATACCGGATCGGAGCGCGCGAAGGCCATTCTGGACGATTGGCCGGCCTATCTGCCGAAATTCGTGAAGGTGATGCCGGTCGAGTTCCGCAAGGCGCTGCAAAAGCTGGCGGCGAAGCGGGCCGAGGTGCATCCGCACGGCAATATCGAGCGCATCGAAGTGGGCTTGCGCCCGGCGGAATAGCGGCAGCCTGCAAACATCGGAGACGGTTCAGGAGGAACGCGGGAGCATGGGCAAGGTTACGGGCTTTCTCGAAATCGACCGGCAGGACCGGAAATACGCGCCGGTCGGCGAACGCCTGCGCCATTTCAGGGAATTCGTGCTGCCCCCGCAGGACAGCGAGATCAAGCGGCAGGCCGCGCGCTGCATGGATTGCGGCATCCCCTATTGCCACACTGGGTGCCCGGTCAACAACCAGATCCCGGATTGGAACGATCTCGTGTACCATCAGGATTGGGCCGAGGCCGCGCGCAACCTGCACTCGACAAACAATTTCCCCGAGGTGACGGGCCGTGTCTGTCCTGCCCCGTGCGAAGCCGCCTGCACGCTGAATATCGAGGACGTGCCCGTCACGATCAAAAGCATCGAATGCGCCATCGCGGACCGCGCCTTCGAGGAGGGCTGGGTCGTTCCCGAGCCGCCGGAGACGAAAACCGGCCGGCGCGTCGCGATCATCGGCTCCGGGCCCGCGGGGCTCGCGGCCGCGCAGCAGCTCGCGCGCGCGGGACACGACGTGCACGTTTTCGAGAAGAACGCGATGCCCGGCGGCCTTCTGCGCTACGGCATTCCCGACTTCAAGATGGAGAAGCACATCGTGGAGCGCCGCGTCGCGCAGATGCAGGCCGAGGGCGTCACGTTCCACTGCAATGTGCGCGTCGGCACGGACATTGCGATCCGCGACATCGAACGCGACTACGACGCCGTGCTGCTGGCGGGGGGCGCCGAGAAGGCGCGCGACCTGCCGATCCCCGGCCGCGACCTCAAGGGCATCGAGTTCGCGATGGATTTCCTGCCCCAGCAGAACCGCCGCGTCGCGGGCGAGCCCTTGTGGAATGCCGAGCCGATCCTCGCGACCGGCAAGCGCGTGGTGGTCATCGGCGGCGGCGATACCGGCTCGGACTGCATCGGCACCTCATTCCGGCAAGGCGCGGTTTCCGTCACGCAGCTTGAGATCATGCCGAAGCCGCCGGAGAAGGAGAACAAGCTTCTCACCTGGCCGCATTGGCCGCTGAAGATGCGCACCTCGTCAAGCCAGGCCGAGGGTGCCGAGCGCGATTTCAGCGTGATGACCACCCGCTTCGAGGATGATGGCGCGGGCAACGTCGCGGCCCTGGTCTGCACGCGGGTCGATTCGAATTTCAAGCCGGTCGATGAGTCCGAATTCCGCATCGAGGCTGACCTTGTGCTGCTCGCCATGGGCTTCGTCTCGCCGGTCCATGATGCGCTCACCGGCGATCTCGGCTTGGCGTTCGATGCGCGCGGCAACGTCAAGGCGAACGAGATTGACTACCGGACCTCGCGCGACAAGGTGTTCGCGGCGGGCGATATGCGCCGGGGCCAGTCGCTCGTGGTGTGGGCGATCCGCGAAGGACGGCAGGCCGCGCACGCCATCGACCTGTTTCTGATGGGGCACACCAACCTGCCCCGCTGAGGCGATCGCGAAGCGGTCCGCGACAAGGCCGCTTGCGCGTGACGCTCCCTAATTTGTCTTCGGCCCGCGCGGCTTCTGGGCGGTTTTCGCGGCGGGCGGCCCTTCCGCGCGCTGCGCGGGCAGCGATGCAGCCGCAGCGCCTGCCGTGAGCTTATATGTCTCGAACCCGTTCATCAATTCGATGAACAGCGCGCGCGCCGAGCGCTCTGCCCCGCGTTCGGTGAGCATGACGTGATCGGCCGAGGCCAGCGGCGGCTTGGCATGAGCCCAGGCATGAACCGAGCACGAGCCGCCCATCATCCGCGACCAATCCCAGAAATAGGCGCCGTGAGCCGACGCCACGGTGCGCAGCCTGTCGCGGACCGCATCGAGGTTCGGCGGCGCGTGCCAGCGCATCAGGCGCTCGTCCTCCTTTTTCATCATGCGCCGGTAGCGGTTGATTTCCTCCTCGCCCAGCGCACGGCAGGCAAGCCCGCCCCGCCCCGCCGCGAAAGCCGGCAGACGCGCCCCGTCCGGCGGGCCGATCACGAAGAACGAGGCTTGCGGCGCAAGCTCCTTCAGCTGCTGGACGAGAACGCTGGCGCGAACCTCATAGGCCCGCAGGTCCAGCTTGTCGGTGAAGCCCTCGCGTGTGCCATAGCCGAGGATGACGAGATCGGGGCGCAGGCGTTCGAGATCGGCGGCCAGGAAATCGAGGTTCCATTTCCCGGGCGTCGCGGCCGTCGCACCCGGCACGCCGAGATTGACGTAGCGGATGCCGGGCCGGTCATGCCCCACGGCGAAGGACAGGAGCGCGATCGGGCCGTCTCCGCGCGGACGGATGACGGCCTCACGCGCGGGCGAGGACACGCGGATGATCGTGCGTTCCGGTTTCGAGGACGCGGTGGGGATCAGGTTCGGCTCGCCGTCGATGGCGACGACCGCCGTGCCGAAACCCGGCCCCGTGCCGAATGTCACCTCCAGCCAGTCGAACGGCCCGCGCTGATGGGTGAGGCGGACCCAGGCATCCTTGTTCGCGGTCTCCATGCGCAGGCCGGTCAGCCCGTAAAGCCCCGGATCGCCCTGCGCGCTGCTTCTCAGGGACCACGTTCCGCCGCGATCGAACTTGATGCCGGACGCCGGGAAGACGCCGGGGGGCAGCATGCCCCGGCCCGCATCGCCGAAGCGGCTCTGGAATTGCGCGCGCAACGCACTCGTCAGGTGATCGGCGGCCACATGGTCATCGCCGATATGCAGGATGGTGACGGGCTCCTTGCGCTGGCCGGCGGCAAGGCTCGCGAGCGCCGCGTAAAATTTTTGCAGGGACTGCGCGGGCGGCTCGATCGCCGCTTCCACGAAACGCGGGGCAGGCTCCGGCCGTGGCGATGCCGGCCCGCTGTCGGCAACCGCCGTGGTCCAGCCGTCCGCGCCCCGGTCGGCGGCTCCGAAGGCCACCGGCGCTGCCGCCGCGGTTTGAACCGGGCGATCCTGGCCGAGCGCCAAGGCTCCGCTTTTCGTCAAGCGCGTCACACCGCCTTGAGGATCGCCGGTTGCGGCGAATGATGCCTCGCCCGCCGCGTCCTCGATGCCGAAGCCTGGCAGGCCGGGCATGCACCCCGCGCTCGCGGTGCAGGCGAGCGTGACAACCGTCATGCGGAATAGGCGGCCGGCGCGGGCGGATAGACCCGCGCACCATGAAACATTGCCCCGTCCCATCGTGCCCCTTTGCTAACTCAAGACGCCGTCATTGAGCCGTCTGCCCATTCTCCCAGGCGAAATCGTCCGCGCGTCCCTCTTTCGGCGGAAGCGCTTCGCCCTTGCTGAGAACCTTGAAGTAAAGCCGTTCGCTCAGAGGAATACGTCTCTGAGAGTCCCGGAAGGAAAGATCGTTGAGCGGGCTGATCACCGCCATCGAAGTCAAGCCGCTTTCCAGATCGCCGAGGATGACATCCTGGGGCGCGAGCGCCGTCGCGAAGGCCGCCTGATCCTGCCGCCCGGCCGGAGGAGAGGCAGGCTGGAGCGTGGCTTGCTGCGCAAGCGGCGCGCTGCCGTCGCTGCCGTCGCGGCGCGCAGGCACCCCCTCGCTGGCGAGAGCGTCTGGCCCGGCCTCGCCCGGCGCAGGTCCGTCGCCATCAAGCCCCTCGGCAGGCCCGTCGCCTGCGGGACGGCCCGCTTTCGCCACTCTGGGGACCACGCGAGACTGCTCCTCGTCGTCCCCGGCAAGCGGAATGTTGCGCTGCTGGCGGGCGAGCGCGAGGTCGCGCTTCAGGGCGATCTCGACGTAATAGGCGAGCTTGCGATTGCCCGCCGCCGTGAAGCTGACGCCATCGCCTTCGCGCAGCCGCTTGGTCTGCCCGGTGAGGTCCGCCCCGAAAGCGGAATAGGCGCCGGACTGATCGGTGAAGCCGGTCCAGGTGTCGATGAACTTCGCGCCGTTGAGATATGTCGCCTGCCGCACCGCGTCGTTCATGGTCTCCACGGTGCTGCTGAAGGTCGAGTTGCTCATGGCGGGCAGACCCACCCAATAGACGGCCACCCCGGCGCTGCGAAACGCCTTGATGAGCTTTTCAGCCTCTTTCGCGTAAGCCTCGCGCCATTCCGGCGTGCCGGGCCGAACCCGGTCGTTGCCGACGCGGATCGTGCGCGCATCGTTCACGCCCATCATCACGATGACGATGTGGACAGGCCCGGCCTTCACCATGCGCTCGGCCTCAGCGACCCAGTCATATTGCCGCGTCAGGCCGGAGCTCGACTTGGTGTTGCTCAGGATCTGAATGGTGCCTTCCTGCTTCATTGCTTCTTCGAGGCCGCTCGCAAGCCCGATGGCGAGCCAGTCGCCGATGACATAAGCCTGATAGCGATCCGTTTCCGGGAAGGGCGTGATGTAGCTGGAGGAGAACGTCGCAGGTGCTTGCGCCGATGCTCCGGATGCAGCGAAAGCGCAGAGAACGGCGACCGCCGCCACGGCCCACGCCCGCATCGCCATGCGCCAAGCCTTGAGGCTGCGTCTCGTGAAGACCGTGTTTGCTGCGCCTGCCTCGATCATTCCTGCGCTCTTAATACACTTTTATGGCAAATTCAAAGCTCCGCTTACGCTCGGACTCAGCGGCGCGCGGGAAGCACGCTCGACGTCTGCGGGATGGTCGAGGGCCAGGGCTTCGCGAAGGGCGCGCCACCGGCCAGACGATCCGCGAGATGCCCGACGGCCAGAGCATAAGCATCCGCATTATTATAGCGTTTCAGAACTTTAAAGTTCCTTATGATTAAGAAACTCGGACCATCGGCCCCCTCCGGCGCGAAGAGGAAGCCCCGGTCCGTGGCGCGCGGAAAATCCTGCCCATGCGCGCGTTTCACGCCGAGCTTGCGCCATTGCCCAGCCGTCTTCGTCCGCCCCAGCAGCTTGCGATTGAACGAGGCCGGCAATTCCACTTCGTAGCCCCAGGTCTCGCCCGTCTGCCAGCCGGACTTCTCGAGATAGTTCGCGGCGGAGGCCAGGGCATCGGCCGGGTTGTCCCAGATGTCGCGCTTGCCGTCGCCGCTGAAATCCACGGCATAGGCGTTGTAGGTGGTCGGGATGAACTGCGTATGGCCCATGGCGCCCGCCCACGAGCCCGTCATGCGGGCAAGGGCGACATCGCCGCGTTGGAGGATGCGCAGGGCGGCGATGAGCTGGGTTCGCCCGAACGAACGGCGGCGGCCCTGATAACCAAGCGTGGCGAGCGATGCGATCACGTTCTTCGTGCCCGGTTTGGTCCCGTAATTCGACTCGACGCCCCAGATCGCCGCGAGGATGTACCGGCTCACGCCGTAGCGCTTCTCGATGGCCTCGAACGTCGCGGCATGCTCTTCTAGCGCGGCGAGGCCCAGCTTGATGCGTTCATCCTTGACGAGGCGTTCGAGATATTCGCCGGTCTTGAGCTGGAATTCGGGCTGGCGCTCCGCGCGTTCGAGCACGTCGGGGTCGGGCGAGAGGCCGCGCGTCGCGCTCTCGAAGGTGCTGCGAGACACACCCGCCTTGGAGGCGTCCGGCCACAGGCTTTCGAGATAGCGCGCAAATTCTGCTTCGGACGCGCGAGCCTGCAAGAGCGCCAGAGTTGCCGCGAACATGACGATGAGAATTCGCGCTCCGATGGTCATCATGACTCCCTCCCGTGCGCCGTTCAGACAGCGCCCTGCCCCGGCGTCACCTTAGCGGCTGGAAGCCGAGGCGTTAAGCGTTTCGAAAAGGTCCGCGCTCGGATAGCAGGTGGGCTTCTGCCCGAGGCTTTTCTGGTAGCGCCCGATGGCGACCCGGGTCTGCCCGCCGAAAAGGCCGTCCGGCTCGCTGGCGTAGAAGCCGCGCTGCTTCAGGGCGATTTGCAGCTTGCAGAGATTGGCGACGGAAAATTCGAACTGCCCTTTTTCTTTCAGCGGCGGCCAATCGGACGCGAAGCGGCAGCCTTTCGCATCCGCGCAGGTCATGCGGTCGGCGATATGGCCGACGAAGATCGAGTAGTTATCCGATGTATTGTAGGAGCGCAGGACATCGAAGTTCTCCGTGACGAGGAAGGCCGGGCCGCGCGTGCCGGCCGGCATCACCACATAGCCGTCCTGATCGAGCCTGGAGAAGGGCAACGGCTTGCCATCCGGGCCGCGCCGCATCCTTTGCAGCCCGTATGTTCCCGTCCACTCGCGGAAGCTCTTGCGGGTGAAGCGGCCTTCCAGCGTGCAGTCGAACGAGGACGCGCCGGCCTCGGGCAGCCGGATTTCATAGCCCCAGGTGCGCAGATCGCCGCGCCAGCCGCGATATTTCAGCATGTTCAACAGCGCCATACCCGTGTGATCCG
>CAZNAH010000121.1:0-6502 GCA_964570735.1 uncultured Hyphomicrobiaceae bacterium
TGGAAGCGGTGTTGTTCGTGTCTGACATGTGAGTCTCCTTCTCTTGCTTTTCCGGCCGCGCCCATCGCGGCCTGATGGCACGCCAAAACCAGCCGCCATAAGCCGGGGTGAGCGCAGCGAGCGGACGGGTCACAGCGGAAAATGGTGGGTCCCTTCAGGGGAAACGATTTTCTGCTTGACCGGACCGGCGGCGGCTGTAGCGATGCCTGAATCAGGCCGTGTGGTGACGCAGGAAACCAAGGCAGAGAAGGGGACGGGCCTGCGACACGGCACCGCAAAGGGCGACCAATCGAGCGGATGCAGTATGCGCGTTGAGCGAGCACGGGCTTCTGGTCCGCATAGCGTGCCTGACGGCGCAAAAGGCCGAATTAACACTGCAACGGCGTGCCGCAGCGGCCGAGTCATGCGAGAGAGGGCGGGAAAGGCGACGGACCGGCGGACCGAAAGGCACTCCCGTTGCCGCGTGAAATCGTCTCGTGAAAGAAACAACCTCTACGCGAACAAATGCTTGACGATTGCGAATGAGGCGCTAGGAACTATGGCACGACTATGCTGCGCATCACACAGAACAGTACACCCGCGGGAGCCAAGACGTATTACACGTCTGCCGCGGACTATTACACGGAAGGTCAGGAGCTTGTCGGTACTTGGCGAGGCAAGGGGTCCGACCAACTGGGGCTATCAGGCGAGGTGAAGCGCGAGCAGTGGGACGCGCTATGCGATAATCTCAATCCGGCAACGGGCGACGCGCTCACGCCGCGGCGTAAGGCCGACCGCCGTGTAGGGTACGACTTCAATTTCCACTGCCCAAAGAGCCTATCACTGCTTTACGGCCTCACGCGCGACGAGCGCATCCTGCAAGCCTTCCGCGAGTCGGTGGACGCCACGATGGAGGACATTGAAGCGGACATGCAGACCCGCGTGCGCATCAAGGGCAAGAACACCGACCGCACCACCGGCAACATGGTCTGGGGCGAGTTCATTCACTTCACGGCGCGGCCGGTGGACGGGGTGCCCGATCCACATCTGCACGCGCATTGCTTCGTGTTCAACACGACCTGGGATGATCAGGAATCGCGTTGGAAGGCCGGCCAGTTCGCGGGCATCAAGCGCGACGGGGAGTTCTTCGAGGCGGTGTTTCATTCGCGCCTGGCTCGGCGGCTCGAAGAGCTTGGTCTGCCGGTTGAACGTACGAAGCGCGGCTGGGAGCTTCGTGGTATGCCGCAATCAGTGATCAGGAAGTTCTCGCGGCGCACGGCCCTCATCGAAGACAGGGCGCGCGAGAAGGGCATCACGGACCCGGAAGCCAAGGGCGAGCTTGGGGCCAAGACGAGAGAGAAGAAGAACAAGGACCTGTCGATGGACGAGCTGCGCGAGCAGTGGACCTCGCGCCTGACGGCCGATGAACGGGCGGCGCTGGGTGCGGCGAAGGACCGCATGGGCGGCGACGCCCTGCCGGAGGACGGCCGGACGGTCTCGCAAGCCGTGTTACACGCCGTCGGCCATTGTTTCGAGCGTTCCTCGGTGCTGCCGGAGCGCAAAGTCCTGGCAGAGGCGCTCAAGCGTTCGTTCGGCGCCGCCGCCCCCGAGACGGTGCGACGCGTCATGGACGCACAGGGACTTGTCGTCGGGGAACGGGGCGGCCGGCGTATGGCGACCACGCGCGTTGTGCTCTCGGAAGAGAGGCGCATGATCGAGTTTGCCCGCAACGGCCGCGGCAAGTGTCGCTCCCTCGGCGCGCCAAACTATGCGTTCAAGCGAGACTGGCTCAACGTCGGCCAGAAACAAGTCGTCCAGCACATACTGGAGACCCGCGACCGTGTGATCCTCGTGCGGGGAGCGGCCGGGACCGGCAAGACGACGATGATGAAGGAAGCGGTCGAGGCCATCGAGGCGGCGGGAACGCCGGTACACACATTCGCACCGTCGGCGGATGCAAGCCGCGGCGTACTTCGGGACGAGGGTTTTGCGGACGCGGATACCGTGGCGAGGCTGCTCGCCGACAAGTCCATGCAGGCGCGTGTCGCCGGAGGTGTGCTGTGGATCGACGAGGCCGGCCTTGTCGGAACGCGCACGATGGGGCAGGTCTTCGACCTGGCGGAGAGTCTCAAATGTCGCGTTATTCTGTCTGGCGACCGCCGGCAGCATGGTTCGGTCGAACGCGGCGCGGCGCTGCGATTGCTCGAAGATGAGGCGGGCCTCAAGCCCGCCGATGTGCGCGAGATTCAGCGCCAGAAGGGCGACTACAAGGCGGCGGTCCAGGCGCTTTCTGATGGCCGGACCGAGGACGGATTTCGGCAACTCGACAAGCTGGGCTGGGTTCGGGAAGTGGACGAGGTGGATCGATACGCCGCGCTGGCAAATGACTATGTCGCGACAGTGGATGAGGGGAAGTCGGCCTTGGTAATCTCGCCGACGCATCTGGAAGGCGAGTGGATCACCGACGAAATTCGCGCGCGCCTGAAGCAGACCGGGCACCTGAAAGGCGAGGAGCAACAGGTGCTCGCGCTGAACAACGCGAATCTGACGCAAGCGGAGCGCAGCGAGGCCACGAGCTACGAACCGGGCGACGTGCTCGTTTTCCACCAGAACGCGAAGGGCTTCCGCAAAGGGCAGCGCGTTGTCGCCTCGGGCGAAGCTTTGCCGCTCGACCACGTAGATAAGTTCCAGGTGTATCGGGCGGGTGTCCTGCCACTCGCAGTCGGCGATGTGCTTCGCATCACACGCAACGGTATGACGGCGGATAATCAGCACCGGCTCAACAACGGGGCGCTCTACACCGTGGCGGGGTTTACGCAAAGCGGCGACGTCCGCCTGACGAATGGCTGGACCATCTCAAGGGATTACGGACACGTGGCCCATGGCTACGTGGTGACCAGTCACGCGTCACAGGGAAAGACCGTGGATCGCGTGTTCATCGGTCAGTCCTCTGACTCATTTCCGGCATCGTCGCGCGAGCAGTTTTACGTCAGCGTCAGCAGAGGCCGAGAGCGTGCGGCCATCTACACCGATGACAAGGCAGCGCTGCTCGATGCGGTGGGCCGGTCGGATGACCGGATCAGCGCCACGGAGCTTGTGAATCAGCGTGAGCTGCGCAGTCGTGGCGAGGCTCTGGCGCGCGGCGAAGTTTTGAGGGAACCGGCGCATGCTGCGGGTGAACGGGTGGTTGAATATGAGCGCTAATGCTACCTCGATTCTGCAACGGTATGGCCTTCGGGACATCGATTCTGCCGGCAACGTCGTGGCAAAGAGTGAATCAGACGTTGCGGATGACCTCGGCGCCTTCGGCTGGCTGAGAGGCATTCGCGACCGGGCGACGAGCCTGGAGCTTCGCAGGCGGGATGGACACATCCTCGCGGTCGGCTACGGCTACATGGACAAGGCCGAGTTCGATCCCTCGGAGGGAATCACACTCTCCGTCGCGGGGCAGAAGATCCGCATCAAGGGGCGCAATCTGAATGCGGAAGTCCGGCCGATGGTGCGCCTGTTTGAAGGTATTGCACGCAACCGCGTGCCGTGGGTTCAGGAAGCGAGCGGGGCAGACAGCATGGCGGCAGACGCAAAGGCGACAATCATTGATTCGATCAGTTGGTGAGAGGCGTACTGGGATAGCTTGGAAGAGCACAAATCAGCATGTGCTCCCTTCGCATCCCGCCCGCACAATCCGAGCGCTTGCCTCTGTGCAGCCTGCGGCAGGCCTTCGGCCTTCGGCCTTCGATGGCCACCCCAGGCCGAAGGGGGCGACGACGCGGTCGCGCCCCGTGTATGCGCTTCAGCTATTGCGGAACTCCAACACTCGGTCCGGCCCCAGGAGGCAGACTCGGCGGCGCGCCCCCGTTCGGCTGATTCTTCACCAGCTCCGGAGGCTTTCGTCCTGGAATGAAGATATCGCCAATCGGCGGTACTCCGGGCCGGAAACCATCAAAAGCTTCCTCTACTGCGTTCCGGAACATCGGGGGCGTCATGTCCACTCTCACGGTTCCCGTCAAGCCACTCGGGGGCGCTGGCGGCGGTGGCGGCGCGGGCGGCGCAGGCGGCTCCTGCTGTCCGTCCGGCGGCGGGGGACATCTGATCAGGAATACCCCAGGCAGACCGATGATCTCCTCAACTACGTACCCGAGGTAGTCCCACGGCTCAGGATCAAGAGTCATATTATTGAACGGTGGGTAGCACGCGTGGGCGGCGGCAGACGAGAACACGCCGATTGTGGCCAACAGGACACATAGCGGATTCGGGCGCGGTCGCGCCACATTGTGAACGGTTTGAACAACCGTGTTGTACGACTCCATACTGAGAGCCGGCTCCCGCGGCTCCGAACGTTGGGCTGGTGGACTTGTCATAAAATACTCCCTTGTCGGCACCGCACGGGATGCCACTTTGTTGTTTCTGCAGTGCACCTGACACCGCACTACTTCACTGTAACACAGGATTGTTGCAGTTATGTGACAGTTGAAGTGCGGCGGCCATATTCATACAACCGTCACTGTGTTGTAACAGAACCGTCACATACACAGCGTATACTGGTCTATGTGTTACAGAAAGGGAAGAGCGGCTTTATGGTCGCCTTGGGGAACCACACATCAGTCTGGGTTGCTCACGGTCTGCCGAAGTCGAGAGCCGTCGTGTCCGGCCGGTCCGACGCCGAGAGTGGCTTCACGTTGGTGGAACTGACCGTCGCGCTGATCGTGGTTGGCTTTGTCACGGGCGCGGTACTGATGGGACGCAGCCTGGTTCATGCGGCAGAAATCCGGCGGCTCGCTGGGCAGCTGGAGGCAATGCAAGTAGCGGTGACCTCCTTTCGGCGGCAATATGCCGAGCTGCCCGGTGATTTTTCGGGCGCAACCGTACTTTGGCCGGACGACGATCCAGGAGATGGAAATGGAGATGGGCGGATCGATGCAGTTTGGCCGGAGGAAACGTATGCAGCCTGGAAACATCTCGCCTTGGCAGGCCTTTACCAGTCGGAGGTGGGCGACGCATCGATGGGCAGCGGGACATGGGTGCCCAAGGGGGCGCTGGAGGGGTCGTATATCAATGTGCTTTACGACGAATGGCCGTCCGGAACGGAGCGCATCGGCAACTTCCTGACAGTGACATCGATCCCCGTAGCAGTATCCGCGCACGGGTACTTGGGGTACCTGATCAATTATGGCATGGGGGGACCAGCGTGCGGGCTCGTCCCTGATAAAGCGCAAGCACTCGATCAAAAGACCGATGACGGCTTACCGTTGAGCGGCCGCATCGTGTCTGCAATGCCGCAACTGGGCAGCGACAAAATGAGTTGTCCGCACTTGAACGGAGAGAATGAATACAACGTGCAGTCCCTCGCTTTCAACTGCGGACTCTGGGCTCGGCTCGTCTGGGGCGAGTGACGCGGCGGGGTCCTAATCTCAACAATCGACCGGAGCCACCCCGAACACGGTCCGTCACTTGAGTTCGGTTCTTGACGAATTCGCCAAGACACTATTACTTCGCGGATGGCGGGCGGCAGCTCGGTCGCGTGCGTTGCTTCATCGACCCTTGCCCCGCGGGCTTCGCTCATCATGGTGCCGGTTCAATTCGCGAAGCATCGGCTGGAGGACCTGCATTACGGATGCGGCGGCCATTACCCCCATACACACCATCGCGACCTTGTTGAAGACGATGGCGTCGTCCTTCGGAGCGAGGCGTGCCATCTGCTGGGCGGTGTTGGCAAGATGAAGCGGGTTGGGCGCGGTCATGCGCGGCGGAGCCTACCACGCCCGTCCGTAAGTGCGCAAGCACGAAAGGGCGCGCGGCGTCAATTGGTTAACGATGAAACTCGCATTTTAACTAATTGTTTACTTGTGAATGGTAGTGTGGATGTATTGCCACAGCACAAAAAGGAGGAGATACCTATGTCGTTTCGTTCACTACTGGCCGCATCGCTCATCGCGGTCAGCGCGCTGCTTGGGGTTCAGACGCCGGCCTCTGCGGCTGCGCAAGGAGGCGGGACGATCCCGCCCTGCAATACGCCCGGCGACTTGTGCTGGCACGGCACCCCCCCGATCACCTGTTACATGGTTTCGGGCGGCGGCCATACAATTCAATGCCAGCAGACATGCACAAATGACGGCTGGAGTACGCCGACAGGCTGCGTATTCAAGTTGTCTAATGGAGCATTTCAGGCGGCGCCAGCGGTTGACTCTGACGCTGGCTTCGACGATCTCTACTAAAGCAATGGTTCTGGCGGTACTGACCTGCGGCTGTCAGGATAGGGTCTACCTCAACCTGATGTCAGACAGTTCCGGCCGGTTCTGTCAGACTGGAGTCGCTTCACATGTTTGTTGACACCTGCTGCGCGATGTCATAGACCTGACCTGACAGTTCATGGGGGTAAAGCGATGTCAGCTTTCAAAGTGCTCTTCAGCATTCTGTTACAGTGCGTTTCAGCATGACGGTGTCGGCGAAGGGGCAACGGATCGGGTACGTGCGAGTCAGTACCCTCGATCAGAACGCGGAGCGACAACTCGAAGGCGTTGAT
>CAZNAH010000121.1:6520-8555 GCA_964570735.1 uncultured Hyphomicrobiaceae bacterium
ACCGTGTGTTCACGGACGCCGCATCCGGCAAGAACACAAATCGTCCGCAGCTTCAAGCGCTGCTCGCCTATGCGCGCGAAGGCGACACGATCGTCGTCCACAGCATGGATCGTCTGGCCCGCAACGTGGACGACCTGCGCCGCATCGTCCAGGAGCAGACCCGCCGCGGCAGCCGTGTTCAGTTCATCAAGGAGAACCTGCTGTTCACCGGCGACGACTCGCCGATGGCGAACCTGATGCTGACGGTGCTCGGCGCCGTGGCTCAGTTCGAGCGGGACCTCATCAAGGAGCGTCAGCGGGAAGGAATTGCGCTCGCCAAGAAACGCGGCGTGTATCGGGGACGCCGCAGGAAGCTCACGCCTGAGCAGGTCGCCGAGCTTCGCTCGCGTGTGACGGCGGGCGACAAGAAGGCGCCGCTCGCCCGCGAGTTCGAGATCAGCCGCGAAACGCTCTACCAGTATCTTCGCGAGCCGAAGAAGGCGGAGGCCGAATGCTCGATCTCCTGACGATCGCGCTCGAAGCGCACAGCGACGAGCGGAATCATCACCGCCGGTACGAACTGGCAGTCGGCCGGGACCTGCTCGGCGATTGGGTTGTGACCGTCCGCTACGGCCGGGTCGGCTGGCCACTACGGGAGCTTCGGTTCGGAAGCCAGGATGTGGAAACAGCACGCTCAATCTTTGCCGACCGGCTACGGCGTCGGCTGTCGGCTCCGCGGAGGATTCAGTGCCGATATCGGCTCGCCTCGTCTGATTCTTCAGCGGCGATCGACCGCTTGGGGTGGATGTCGCCGGAGATGCTCGGGCAATTCGCGGCATCGAGTCCCGTGATGCCGGGGGCTGGACGGGCCCGGAAGGAGGGCGCACGATATGATCTGCGGGAACGACAGCGCCGTTGCGGAATCCGATGGAAACGACCGAAAGCCGAGAATTCCTGTGGACGAGCCTGTCCCGCTTGAGCGGGATTGTGCGGCCACGCATGTGGCACTGGAGGTCGGAGGGGCAAGAGGCGGGCCAGCCGGGAAGTGCCGGAAACGTCGCGGTCCTCGGGCAGGATTGGCTGCTCGGCGACTCCGTATTCGCTGCAACAGTACTGGATCGGGTCGGGGCGTGGCTTTCGCTCGATGGAAGCGTGTGGAGAGCACAGCGACCGTTCCTCAAGAGTTTCGTGTGCTCGTTCTTCGGCGCGACGGACCGACCGGCCTGGATCAAAGTGCATGCCGTCCGAACGGGCTTTCAACGCCGAAGCGCTGATGCGAACAACAAGGCCCGACATCTGGGACAGCTTGGTCGCAGGCGAGTATGGCTTACCGAGCTTCCGTGGTCGGGCATAGAACTGGACGGCAAGAAGCACCCGGCGCACGGCGTGCGGCTGTTTCACCCGAGTGGCGTCCCGGAGAGATCACTCGAACTCCGACGCGTGTATGTGCATCGCGTGCTGCGGGCCGACGCCTTGGGTGCATCGCTCACGGAACTCGAAGAGCGCCTCGTCGTTGTGACGGACGATCCGAACGATCGCCGCCTTGCGTCACGCGGAATGACGCCGGGGCTTGAACCATTCCGTGATCGCATAACCGATGTATACAGCGCGCCGCTCGTGAGCTTCTCGCGCATCGACGAGCGTGGGAGAATAGCGCACCGGTGCTTCAGCGTGCGCCCCGGAGCCGGCGAGATTCTGGACATGCGTGCGTGCGCCTACAAGCCGGAGTATTACTTCCGAAGCGATATGACGTGTCACACGATGCTGGAAAAACTCCTTACGCCGGGTGAGTATGGCACGTTCTGAACCTGGCACCAATGTTGCGACAGGCCGCCGGGCGGCGGCATCGACGCGCGCGTTGCTGCGTATCCGGCTTCCGAAGCTGACAATCAAGGGCAAGCCGGCGACCCGCGAAGTGGCGGTGCTGACGAACGCGCTGATCGGGATTCTCAATGATGCGTCGTCGCCCGGTACGAAGTGCCTCCTGGTGGTCACCCTAGCCCCTGATCAAGCGTGAAATCAAGGCCATTTTTGCAATAAAACACTCGAAATGCCG
>CAZNAH010000122.1:0-8512 GCA_964570735.1 uncultured Hyphomicrobiaceae bacterium
TGGACGCTGGCGGTCTGCGCGCTGGCCAAAGCGATCTTCGGATCGTTCCCGGCGGCGGAACTCCAGTACCGCCTGGCGCTCCGCGACAACCCGCGTCGGCAGCGGATCAACCGCCTTAACTGGGAGGTCGCCAACCGCACGAAGTGGGACGAGGACGTCGCCCGCGGCTCGCAGCACGCCGCGGCCATCCCGCTGACCGAACTCGAGCTAGATGCCCGTCGCGCCGAGCTTCGCCGCCTGTCGAGCATGTCCCTGCTGTGGCGTGCGCTCCAGTACCTGCTGAACTGCTGGGCCTGCCAGACGTTCTGGACGGCGGCCGGCGTGTTCGCGGTCACGCGCGGCGTCAACGACCTCACGGCGTGGCTCTTCACCGCCGCTGCCTGCTCCGGCGCAGCTGTTTTCCTCAGCTCCTTTCGCAGCCCGGTACCCGAGCTACGCGGCACCGCCGGAAAGAGTGGCGGACCTTGCCCAGGGTGCGTGTCATGAACGGCACCGAGCCAGTTCCGGCGACAATGCCCAGAGCGACGCTCTTGAAGGCTTCCCAGAACCCGGTGGGCACTATATCCTGGCGCCCGACCTTGGTCGCTCGATGCGAGCCAGCGGTGACGGCATGGCGGCTGCGGGACCAGTACCAGTGATCGACATCTTCGCGGGCCCCGGAGGGCTCGGCGAGGGTTTCAGCGCCTTCCAGGTCAACGGGAAGAATGTCTTTCGAATCGCACTTTCCATTGAGAAGGACCGCGACGCCCACGCCACTCTCAGGCTGCGCAGCTTCTTCCGGCAGTTTGCGGATCGCCGTGTTCCCGAGGCCTACTATCAGCACCTGCGCGGCGAGCTGACGAGTGACGAGCTCTATGCACGCTACCCCGCTGAGGCGGAGCAGGCAGCTCAGGAGGCCTGGCATGCGGAGCTTGGCAGCAACGCCTTGCCGCCAGACTGTGTGCGCCGCCGGGTTCACGACGCGCTGCGCCGTGCCGACTCCTGGGTGCTGATCGGCGGACCACCCTGTCAGGCGTACTCGATCGCCGGCAGATCACGCAACCGCGGTGTCAGGGGGTATCGGCTGGAGGGCGACGAGCGTCACCGCCTGTACGAAGAATACCTGCGCATCGTCGCGGACCACTGGCCCCCGATCTTTGTGATGGAGAATGTCAAGGGCCTGCTTTCAACCGCGGTCCGCGACGAACTCCTTTTTGAGCGCATGTACGAGGACCTCCGTGACCCGGCCCGTTCCGCGCAGCGACAGCAGCGGCGCCGCTATCGTATATTGTCACTCGAGGAATCGGCCGCGCAGAGTCTATCCGAACAGTCACTGCGATCGTTCGTCGTTCGTGCCGAATGGCATGGAATTCCACAGTCCCGCCATCGCGTTATCCTGCTGGGAATCCGGGAGGACTTGGGCGACATCACGCCAGCAGTGCTGGCACGCCGGCCACCGGTGCCTGCCGGACTCGTGCTCGCCGGCCTGCCGGCACTGCGCAGCGGCCTATCCCATACAGCAGGGCGTCTTTCCAGGGATGCGGACAGTCCGGAAGCTTGGCTTGAGGTTCTCCGACGGGCGCTGAACAAGCGGTGGGTCAATGGCAATCAGGAGATCGCAAATCAGGATTCGGTCCGAGCGCTCATCGTGTCGACCATCGAGCGGCTGCGTGTTCCGGCAGCCGACCGTGGGGCCGAGTTTGTGGCGGGAAGGGTGAGTATCAGGTACGAACCATGCTGGTTCCTGGATCAGCGCCTTGGCGGAGCCTGCAACCACGCGACACGTGGTCACATGGAGCGGGATCTGCACCGATACCTGTTTGCTGCCTGCTTTGCCGCAGTCAATCGATGGTCGCCCCGCCTGGGGAATTTCCCTCCTGACCTGCTCCCGAACCATCGTAATGTGCCCGTAGCGCTCAACGGTGGATTCTTCAACGATCGCTTCCGCGTGCAGCTCGAGGATCAGCCCGCAACGACGATTACGAGCCACATCCACAAGGACGGGCATTACTACATTCATCCCGATCCATCACAGTGCCGAAGTCTGACCGTCCGTGAAGCCGCGCGCTTGCAGACATTCCCGGACAACTACCTGTTTAAGGGCCCTCGCACACAGCAGTATGTTCAGGTCGGGCAGCCAGTGCCTCCTTCGCTGAAACTACGGCCTGAAAATGTGCTCGCGGTGGTAGGCGAGCGCGGCAGGGTCCGGCGCGTACCTCGTCGGCCGGCGCAACGGTTGTCCCTCGATCGCAAGGAGTGCAAGGCGGTGAATCTCAGAGGGTTTGCCGACCCGCAGGCGGCCTGACACCATCACCCGGAGTTTTTGGTCAAAAGCGATCAGTCCGCGGTCGAATGCGCGGTCGTGGAGCGTGGAGAGTGCAAGTCCATTGCGGGGATCAACACGCCGCCTCTCCTCGTGTGCCCACGGGATGATGTGACTGGCTTGCAGCAGCGCCGGAACGCTGATGCCGGAAATGGCGCAGGTGAAGTCGTAGCTGGCAAGCACCGTTGCCCTGAAAAGCGATTGCGCACGTCGCGTGCGGACATTTCGGACGACTTCAGTGTCACCCACTCGCGCAGCGAGTTCCGCAAGCGACTCGTCAACGTCAAGAGTAGAAGGACGAAGTCCTAGGCGTTCAACGGCGGCCTCGCTCTCCGCAGCAAGCGACTCCCAATCGGCTTCAAATGCCTCGAACACTTTTCGATCCGCCTTCGCCGCATTGCTCAAGCCCTTCACGTTGCGTGCGCGATGGACGGGGTCAAGGCTCGCGAAGTTGCAGAGCTTCATGGAAACGGAGCTAGGCGTCCGTCCCAGCTTCTTTGCGAGCGCGATGATCTCCGGGTTTCTATGGTGCAATCGACCAAATGGCGTCCGACAATACAAGTTGAACGCGACGAGCAGTTCATCGGCGGTCCAGGGCTTTCGGGATGTCGACATGGCACGATCATCCTAACCTAATGGCGTTGTCACGTGAGTATCACCCGCAGCGCCGAGGGCAGGATGGTATCGGAGGGGTTGTACCGCACGACGCGGAATCCGCCGCTGACATGCTCGATCCGATACGGCTGCGGCGGGCGGGACGGGGGCGGCTCGGTTTCGCTGCCTTCCTCCGAACCGCTGTCCTCCTCGGGAGGCCCTCGTCTTCCGGCGGTTGGGGAAAGAAATCCGCCAGGGCCAGCCAGTCCCGTTCCTCAAGCGCACGGCTCAGGATGTCGGCAATCTGGCCCGGCGCGTTTGTCACGAAATTGATCGCTGCCGCACCGTCCTCATATTTGTCTTTGAACTTCCTCGAATCGGACGACCAATGCGTGTGCGCCGGTGGTTCTGCGTCACCGAGCATGCAGGAAAGACCCTCGTGTTCGACCACCACGAGTGCATGAACGTTATGCCCGCGCAATCGCCGCTGCCGCGCCTGGGAAATGATCAGGCCGCTGCGGACAAAGACCGGGCAATACCCCCGCCCCTCTCGGTCGAGGCGGATGTATATCCGGAAGTGGGACTCCTGCCGTGGGCCCTGCTTCTCGCGCACGATGATGGGTACGCGAAATGCCAGAAGATCGCCGCGCCTGTAGCGTGCGCAAAGGCTGCGAATGCTATCCTCGGGAAACAGCGAATCAGTCCAGGAGGGAGGCACACCCGGCGCGTTCAGCGTCACAATCTGCGATTCCGGCAGGGTCTGTGCATCAATGGCGAACTGAATCAGTGATCGCAGTTCGCTTCTGATTCCTGAACGGTCCTCCGCCTCCGCGCAGGCAAGGAGTGTGTCCGCGTCCAGCCTCTGTGTATCGCCCGTGGGGTCTGCAATTGTAACTGTCAGCTTGCCGCTGAGGATCGGCCAGAAATATTCGCGGACGACGGCTGATCGGATCGCGTCTACCGCGATCTCGTCGTCGGCGTACGGGACCACAACGGACAGACCGGGAGTATCAAGTTCACGAGCAAGGTTGAAATCGCGCCGGAACGCGTCGAGCGTGTCCGCGTCTGCTACAGGCAGGACGAAATCATCATTCTCAACAAGACCGAAGCGGCCATAGGGGTGATACTCGGCACCATTGGTCCTGTGTGTCAGGAGAAAGCAGCGGCCGATCAGGTAAGCCCGGCGATCGCTGGCTCGCACGGTAAGGGCGAGGAATGTGTTGATACGGCTTGCGCGGTTGAAGACGCTCTTGCCGACACCCCAGCGCCCGCCGTCCTGGCCCGCCTTGCCGGACAGCCCGTTGGCGCGGAAGAACGCGAAGAAATGTTCGCCCCTTTCGTTGTCCGGGTCCGGAATGGTGCCTCGGGCAGGATCGCCAAGAAGCCCCTTGGTCCCGAAGTCCTCGATGACGATGAACTGGCACGCGGGCGGTACAGGTTGAACGTTGCGCAGGCCGCTCCGTTCCGCACGGAGATGTGGCCACAATGCGCCGAACCAGTCCTGGGCGCGCTGGGCGGGCAGAGCCTCCTTAGCGGACAGGTATATCCGGACATGGACAGACTCGTCCGCGGCCCGCGCGTCCAGCGAGTTCTGAATCGCCTCACGCACGAGTGACGCGGCAGGCCCCCGGCGCCGCTCGTCGGGATCAGCCGCCTCATCAAAGAACTCGCCCTGAATCGGATCAGCGACCTCGTCCGCCCGCTCCCGCTTCTTGAAATGCCAGTCGGCCTGTGACATCTACGATCTCCTGCCTTGTACGCCACATCCGTGCGGGCATCCTCCTGCGGTCATCCTCCCGCAAAAAGGGGGCAGTTGCGAACTGGTGACACCGCGTCGCGGCACGCCACTGCGCTGCTCTGTTCACTGCCCCGAACCTCCGCTCCCGTCAGGCGGGCAATTCGCGCAGTTGCTGCCAGGCCGCAGTTACTACCTCCGACAGTTTCCCCTGATTCCTGGCCGTGTATCCCCGGCGGCCGTGCGGCTTGACCAGCCCGGCAGCCTTGAACCATGCGAGCGCAGCGTACGCCTGATAGCTCGGAACCTCGCTGCCTTCCTCGGGGTCTTTCAGGGGAAAGATGTCCTCCGAGGTGAACAGGCGACCGTTCCCGGTCCGCCTGGCGATCGCGGCCGCAAGAAGCTCGGCAACACGGCGTGGGGCTTTGTGCTGGTACTCCGCGCGCTGCTTCTTCGACCACGAGACCTTCACAAGCTGATCGCCCTGCCGGGAGAACTTCGGATACTCACCCTTCTGCGGTGCCCGGCGGGACCGCCCGGTGTCCGCCGGTCGCGAGTGGCCAGCCGGGCGCGCCACGGCGCTCGCAGATGGGTTGGCCAGGCATTCGAGCGCGGGATGGCCGGCGCCGCAGGCCGCGGGATCGGTCATCAACGGACCGGCTTCGCTGCCTCTGTCCAGATCGGCGGCCATTGCGGCGAGCGCCTTCGCGACGGTGGCGATTTGGACGGAGAAATCGTACTCGCCCCGGGACGCAGTCTGTCCCACCAGCGCGCGGAGCTTTGTTTCTGCCTCTGCCAGCACTGCGGCCGCTGTTTTCGCCGTATTCATTGTATTGTATGGTATTCCGAAAACACAGCGATGTCAACCCTCCGATGAAAAAAAATTCCCGCTGGCGGACTTTGCCGAACATCAAAATGGCCTCAGATCGGCTCGGAGAGTCGATGCCTCCCACGATCGGCGTGTAGCGCCCCGCAGGCCAAGGAATCGGGTCGCACGGATGCGACGCGGGGCGTATTGTAGATGTCTGCCCGCTGCCCGGGCAACGGGCGCTGCTAGGACATCCGGAGATGGCACGACAGTACTCAGCAAAGAACTTCATCCCCCAGGTCGCGGCCGCGCTGCTGGAGGTGTAGCTCCAGGAGCGCGGCAGCGACCGGGGGGGCGGTGGTCGTACCGCCACGAGTCCGACGTCAACCCCGTCTTCGCGGCGCTCGAGCAGCTTCCCGAGGCGACGCGGAGCCGGGTCGACGGCGATTTCTCGATGATCAACGACCTGGCGTGCGAGGCCGGCGTGCTGGCGATTCTGGACAAAGCCGGCGGGACGGCGCGCGGCCTGGCCGCCCGCTTCGCCAAGATGAAGAACGCCTACGAGCGGGCGTTCTGGACCTTCCTGCACGAGCCGGAGCTGTTCCGCCTCGCGGGCTGCTTCCACGAAATGGACCGCCGGCTCGGCTGGCGGCGGCGGTTTGTCGGCGTGCGCCTGGACGTGGCGACGGACGAAGATGGCCTGCGGGCGTTCGAGCAGGCCTTGCGGATGTTCTACCGCCGGCAGGGTCGCGGCCGGTTCTGCCACGTCGACTACTACCTGCGCCAGGACCCGCTCCGCCACTGCTACTTCGCGTACCCGGAGGACTACGCCAGCACCGACGTCGGCTACGACGACCACGGCCGCTTCCAGCAGCGGGCCCGGCGGTCCGCGTTCGAGCTGATCTTCGTCTACCGGCCCGAGGAGGGCATGCTCGAGGTGCGGGCCCAGGGGAAGGCCAAAGATGTCACGCAGCTCGAGGAGATCTTCTGTAAGGCGATTCTGGGCCTCGTCGAGCTGCCGCCCGAGGACGGGCGTCTGCCGTACGACCTGACGGTGCTCAAGAACGCGGACTTCGCGTTCCCGACCGACCCGAAAGACCGCATCGCCGGCGTGGAGGTGCAGACGCTCCGCCTGGACCTGCCGTTTGTGAAGTCCAAGGGTACGCGGCGGCGAATCACCGTCAGCGCCAACTCGCTGCCGGACGCGCCAAGGGCGGCGTATCGGCTGCTGCACGAGGCCATCAACAAGGAGCACGTGCGGCTGGCGGACGTACACGTCTCGCAGGCCAAGCTCCGCCTGACGTTCGAGCCCACCGACGGGCAGCGCCCGAAGACGCTGACGTTCGATGTCACGTACCCGGATCGCTGCACGCTCAAGGATGCCCCGTACGACCAGATCGCGAAGAAGTACCTGAAGGAGTGGGGCATTGCTTGCGCCTGATCCACTGCCCTCGATCCTGCGGCGCCTCGACTGGCTCGAAGACTCGGCCTATCCCTTCGACGAGGTGAAACGCTGGCCGCCTGGCGCGCTGGATCGCCTGCTCGCCGCCGGCATCATCCGTGAGACGAACCCCGCCCGCGAGGTCACCTGCGGCAACTGCGCCGACGGCTGCCTGATCACGCCCGACATCGTCGAAGATCAGCGCACGGGCGAGATGGTCTGTACCGGCTGGTGCCACGACCCGGAAGACGGCGGGCTCGTCACCTTCAGCATCGACCGCCTGCGGCTGTGGGAGCCGCACTTCGAGGGCCTGGCGTCGCACGTCGCCCGCGAGCTGGGGACGATGGGCAGCATGACAACCGTCGTCCAAGGCCGCGTCTGTCTGATGGGGTCGCTCATCTCCGACGGGTGCTACCGCGACGTGTTCATGGCGCGGGGCCTGACGTGGCCCGACGCGGGCGGCGTCCTTGCCCAAGCCGATCGGTTGAAGGCCTCGGTGACGCCGGTCGTTCTGGTTCCCGACCAGATGCCGCCGCTCGATTTCTGGCAGACGCTGCGCCCCGCGGTCGCCTCGCTCATGGAAGCACTGGTCGAGACCGACGGCCCGCCACGCCTCGACCCGGCGATGTTGCTCGCCAGAATCCGGCAGGTTGCTCCGGTCCGGCACGAGGACGAACCACAGGCGGAACCCCCGGTCCTCACCAGAACCGAAACCGATATACTGGAGTCCCTCGCGACGAGCCCGCACGAGAGCATGTTGCTGGTCGACATCATCGCCGCGGCGGGCTATAGCAGGAGCACGACGGGGGAAGCACTGCGGCGGCTGCGGGCCTTGGGTTTCGTCGCGAGGCCGGCGGGGACCCGGCGCAAGGGCGATGCGATCACCGCCGAAGGACGAGCATTCCTGGAGCGCCGCACGGGCGCGAGCGCGCGACCCGCCGGCGCGAGGGCCTGAGGTCGCTGGTTAGAAAGTGGCCGCGGGTAGACTACCCGAAACGGGCCGAAATCGGGTAGTTCCGCGTGCGGGCCTTGCAATCGCCGCGTTCCGTAGGTATAGTCGTAGCAACGGGTTACGGTTAGCGTCGGAGCGGCCGGAAGCGCCTCATAACCCGGAGGTCGCAGGTTCGAGTCCTGGCCCGGATCATCAACTCAGCAACCAATACGTACATAAGCCTAACACACGGCCGTTTTTGCGAACAGGTTCCGAACAGATCGGCCGCTCGACCCGATGTGAACCCACGACCCCGCGACCGGCTTACGCGACTTCCGCCCGCTCGGGTTCGATCCGCTCAACCCGGCTGCGGACCTCGACGCCCAGGACTTCGAGGATTCGAGCCGCTCGCTCAAGCGTGATGCCGTGATACTCGTTCCGCTCGTCGCGCGACACCTGTGTCTCGTGGACGCCGAGCTTCTCGGCCAGTTGCCGCTGGGTCAGGCCGCGGGCAATCCGCAGCGCGACCAGTAGTTGTCCCACGCCGCGGAGATTGAGCACCTCGTCAAACTCGCCGCGCTTCAGCCGCTCGTAGCTGGCGACCTCCTCCTCAAGCTGCTGGTGAAACGACCGCATCGGGTCCAAGGCCCGCTTGATCTCGGCCGGCCCCAGGCCCATCGTCTTCAGTTCCGCTTCCTGCC
>CAZNAH010000123.1:0-1446 GCA_964570735.1 uncultured Hyphomicrobiaceae bacterium
ACAGTTCAGCGTGCCGGCGGCGGCCGTTCCGCAGAGCAGGGCGAGAGCGAGCGGGAAAAATTTCATGGCTGGTCGGGGGTGGTCGCAAACAGCGCCTAGGGATCATCTGAACAACCCCGCGCATTGACTGGCGCGAGGCGGGTTGAAATGAGTTGAAGCGACAAATGACGAGAATGCGATCATCGAATGCCTCGCGAGCCCCCCGTTGCGGGGGTTCCTGCGTCCATTCGTCCTCATTTCGCCCCTCACGGACGCACCTCTCCCGTTGCGAGCAACATTCGCCGCGCCATCCACAGATTCGACAGCGCGAAGAGCGTGGTCAGCTGGGCCGTGTTCTTGGCCAGCCCCCGGTAACGCACCTTGACGTAGCCGAACTGGCGCTTGACCACCCGGAACGGATGCTCACACTTCGCCCGCATGCTGGCGATCACACGGTTCATGTGCGCCGCCCACGCCGAGAGCGGACGTCCAGGCTTCGTCTTGATCCCGATGTAATCGGCGACGCAACGCTCGGCCAGGGTCTCGCGCAGTCTGGGATAGTCGTAACCCCGATCCGCGGCAACCCGTTCTTCCTCCCCATGCAGGCAGGCATCGAACATCGCCATGTCCGACACCCTGGCGGTGGTGCCGACCACCGTATGCACCAGCCCGGAGTCGGCATCGACGCCAATATGGGCCTTCATGCCGAAGTACCACTGGTTGCCCTTCTTGGTCTGGCTCATCTCGGGATCGCGCTTGCCCTCCCGGTTCTTGGTCGAGGACGGCGCGGCAATCAGCGTGGCATCGACCAGCGTGCCCTGCCTGAGCAGCAACCCTTTCTCGGCCAGAAGACCCTTGACCTCGGCGAAGATCGCCTCCGCCAGCCCATGCGCTTCGAGCAGGTGGCGGAAGTTGAGGATGGTGGTCTCGTCGGGAATGGCATCGACGCCCGCGTCCAGTCCGGCAAAGGCCCGCATCACCGGCATGTCGTGCAGGGCTTCTTCCATGGCCGGATCGGACAGGGCAAACCATTGCTGCATGAAGTGGATGCGCAGCATCGTTTCAAGAGGCTTCGGCGGTCGGCCGCCCTTGGCACCGACCTTGGGGTAGTGCGGCTCGATCAGTGCGCACAGTCTCGCCCAAGGAACAACGCGGTCCATATCGGCCAGGAACAACTGCCGCCGTGTGGCCTTGGGCTTCTTCACGAACTCCGATTCAGCGAGACTGAGTTGTTTCATCTTTCTCCCCCAAGAATCAATATGCCAATTAGATACAGCGGCCAGCAATTGGTTCAAGGTTTTTCAGAGAATCCCTAGATGCTAACTTTGGGTTAGTTCAGCAGCAAAAAAAAAAACCTTCTATGCCATAAGCCACATTTATGCCAGCTATGGCAAGAAAGTTCCGGTGCTTGCATACTCTCAGTCTCCGCCTCTGCGGAGTCTCAGTTCCGCCAACGCGCCCGGGTTC
>CAZNAH010000123.1:1465-8483 GCA_964570735.1 uncultured Hyphomicrobiaceae bacterium
GGGCTATGACCACGATCGCGCCCCGGGGCTGCGAAGAGACGACGCCTTGCCGGAAAACTTGTTGCCGTAATATCGGGCGGCATCGTCCGGGCACAGGAGATCTACGCGCACCCCCTTGGCGAGCAGAGAATCCTGCCAGTTCAGCCATTTGCTATCCGTCGCCTGCCAGATCGGCGGTTTGTCGGGATGGGCATGAGCCACGGCCACGAATTTTCTGTCGGCTGGATCAAACACCGGCTGCAGGTCAGGAATTCGTTCTCGGCAACCTCGGTGAGCGGCACACGATGCACCCGCGCGGCATTGCCTGCTTGCTGCAACAGCCATTTGAGAAAGGCGTCGCCAACGCCCTTGGGCTGATTCGGCCGGGTCTTGTTCTGGTACTCCCGCAATATCCGGTAGCCGTCATCGATCACCACCACGCCCGAGGCCTGATGCCGAAGCAGGCGTTCGATGCAGATTTTGCGGCACGCCGGCGAGACATCGGCATGGCTGCCATTGGCCACCAGCAGCACGTTGGTGTCGATCACTGCAGCCTTCATGCGCCGCCATCTTCGGTCTGTCGTTCGATGGCGGCCAGGGTGCGTGCGGCGATATCGCCCATCTCGTCGCCGAAAAAGTTCTCTGGCCAGTTTTCGATTTCGCCGGACATATTGAGTCGCAGGGGCTCCATTTCCGCCTGCTCGTCGCCATGACGAACGAAATAGACGGCGACATCGTCGGCTCCGATGACCCCTTCCGCCACTCTGCGCTGCAGGCGTGTCAGGAAATGCTCCGAATGGGTCTCGACGATGAGCTGCGTTCCTCTCGGAATCCCGTTTTCATAGGACTGCACCGCGCTGATGAAGGCGTCGGCAAGGTTGGCCTGGGCCATGGGATGCAAGTGGATCTCCGGCTGCTCCATCCATACCACCGAACCGGGCGGCGAATAAAAGGCCTGAACCAGCGTCGGCAAAACCTGGGAGACCCCCATACCGACGTCCGTGAGCTTGACCACGGCGGAATTCTTGTGGGTGCGCACCAGCACTTCGTATTCCTTCCGCCCATCGGCCACCGGACGGACCTCGAAACTGTGGATGATGCCCAGATCGGCCAGCCACCCGGCGATGAAGGCGTCGAAACGCTGTCGATGCCGCTTGTGGCCCCGATTGAGCTCGCGCCCGGTCTCGGCGGCGGCAAGAAGGGCGGCGATGGCGTACTCCCCTTCGGCACCGACATGCGGCGGCGTGTCGCCGGACCATTGATAGACGCGGCGGGGCGGCGTGCGCAACGGCCCCAGGTAATACACCTGTTCGAGCATCCGTTCGGTCTGCAACGCGAAATCGGCCAGGAAATCGGCGTTCTGAAACCGCGCGAGAGTGCGATCGGCGAAACGGTAGAATTTTTCCGGCGCTTCCAGAGGCCATTTCCGGCCGGGTGCGTAAACCAGCCTCAAGGGCTCGCAGTCCAGCGATGGTTTGCCGTCGCCGCGGGCATGCCGGACATGAAGCACGACATTGCCGCCCTGCCGCAGCTTATAGGCGATGGATTCGGTGACGGGCTGCCCCGCCTTGTCCGCGCGGAGGCTTGAAGAAAGCTCCAGTTCGTCGCCCTTGTAAACCTTGCCCTTGCTCAGCGCATCGCGCACCGTGAGCGACTGCGGCAGCCGCCAGCGAAGCTCGAAGGTCAGCGGGTTTTCCAGTGCATGACCATGAATGCAATCGGCGAACGTGCCCAGGTCGATGAGAGAGTTTTCGTCGCCGAGATGCAAGGCGCGCTTGCGGTCGGAAAGCTGCACGGTCTGCTTGAGTGCCAGAAGCAGGTGCCCCAGGCTCGACTTGCCCGAGCTGTTGGTGCCAAAGATGACCGTCAGCGGAGCCAGGCGCACCTGGCCGGTGTCGCGCCAAGCCTTGAAATTTTCAATTTGGAGCGAGGTGAGCATTTTTCAGCCTCTCGTAGCGCTTTCAACGATGCACAAGTTTGCCGTATCCTTGCCAAGATTACCATCATTGCCGGCGCCTCACCGATGCCGGATGAGTAAGCAATGAGAGACGACGCGACAGAAATCTTCACTCTCGATGAGGTGGCGGCCTATCTCAAGGTGGGCAAGCGCACGGTCTATCGCTTGACGGCGGCGAAGCGGATTCCTGCCTTCAAAGTCGGCGGTACATGGCGATTCCGGCGCCGGGAAATCGACAGGTGGATCGAGCGGCAAACTGTCGATACGAGCGACGGCCCTGGCCGAACGCGCGGCAAGCGGAAGCCTTCGCAGTGACCGAAGCCGACACCTGCCGCGAATTCTTCACGCCCGCCCCTGTGAAGGCGGGCTGTGAGCCCACCACGCGGCCACCCGCGAGACCAATGCGGCCCTCTTGCCGGCGGAAGCGGAGCGGTTATTCTCGGTAACTCAAGAAGGGGGAAAACAGCGATGAAACTACGCCGTCTCCGCATTCGCAATTTCCGATCGATCATCGATGCAGACATCGAGATTCACGACTACACGATGATTGTCGGCGCCAACAACGCGGGGAAGAGCAATCTTCTCGGCGCCTTGAGGGCCTTCTATGAGGAAAGCAAATGGTCGAACGACGATTTGCCGAAGAAGAACGCAAATGGCGAGGAGTCCTGGGTAGAGCTGACGTTCGCGCTCACGGACGACGAGTGGGGCAATCTTGCGGACAAGTACAAAGAAGAGGGAGCCGTTGGCAACCGATTGACGGTGCGCCGCTATTTCGCATCGAAAGAATGGGTCAAGTCCAACCAGAGCAATATCTATGGCGTCGTCCGCGGGGAGCCCGACAAGGAGCTGTTTTACGGTGCGAGAAACGTCGGGACTGCAAAACTTGGCCGACTCATCTACATACCGGCACTGACAACGGCTGCCGATCAGATGAGGACCACGGGGCCATCGCCTTTGCGCGACATGATCAACTTCATGCTGAAGCGCGTTGTAGCCGACAGTCCGGCTTACAAGGAAGTGGAGACGGCCTTCGGAAAGCTGAATGAAGAAGCACGAGGAGACGACGGCTTCCTGGCAAAGATTACATCGCCGATCAACGAGGCGCTCCGGCACTGGGAAGTCCAGTTCGAAATGTCGGTCAACTCCGTCAACACGGATGACATCGCCAAGAATCTCGTCAAACACGGGTTTGCGGACGCTATGCTTGGGGATACCGTATTGACCCTCGATCGCTACGGTCACGGTTTCCAGAGATCGTTCCTGTATGAACTGATCAAGCTCGCGCCGGCTTTCCAGGACAAGAAAAAAGCCGAGAAAAAGGATTTCGATCCCGATTTCACATTGATCCTGTTTGAGGAGCCCGAGGCATTCCTTCATCCGGCTCAGCAGGAAAACATGGCTTACCACTTGCGCCGTCTCGGTTCCGGGGAAGGACAACAAGTCATCGTCACCAGTCATTCGCCGATCTTCGTCGGTAAGGTTTCGGATGGACTCTGCCAGATCGTGAGGGTTCGAAGAGCAGAGGGCATGTCGGTGTGCGGGCAATTGGGGCAGGAGACATTGACGGATATTCTCGGCGAAGGGGGGACTCTCAAGAAATGTCTGGAAGATTACGTCGCCGATCCCGCCATCGCCGACGATAAGAAGAAAGAGGCCCGCAACCTGCTTAAACACTCGCCGCACGATGAGGACATCGCGGCCCAAGAGGAGAAATTCCGCTATCAGCTTTGGCTCGATTCCGAGCGCGCCTCGATGTTCTTCGCGGATCGCGTATTGCTGGTCGAAGGCGCAACCGAGAAAGCGCTCCTGGGATGGCTGCTGGCGCTAGACTGGCACGACCTGACTCGCTATCGCGTTGCAGTCGTCGATGTCATGGGGAAATTCAATTTCCACCGTTACATCGCGCTGCTGGAAGGATTCGGCGTTCCTTATGGCTTGATGCTTGACGATGACGAAAACAAGCAGCATCACATGGCTGTCAATGACATGTTGCGGAATAAGGCGGGTAAACATCGTTTGGCCGAGCCTGTTTTCATTCCGCATTGCATGGAAAAGTTTCTCGGTCTGGAACTGCCGAGGCGAGATGATCAAAAACCCGTCCAGATTCTCAAATCCCTGGAGGATGGGAAAATAGACGAGTCGAAACTCGACCAGCTCAGGGAACGATTTCTCCAAGCGCTGGCGCTCGATCAAGTTGGGGGCTCATGAACCGCGCCGCTCTCCGCCAACGGGTGCTTGCCCAGTTCGAGGAGCAGGGTTTCTCCCTCGACGGCTGCCGCCTGGAGCTGGGCTCGGACGAAAAAGCGCGGCTGCGCGCTAGCCACGAGAAGGCTTGCCGCCATCAGATCGAGCGCGCCCGTGGGGGGCTCGCGCGTCACGAAACGCGGTTGCTCGCCCACCTGGCCAATGGCCGGGAGCTCGATCCTGCCAGAATCGCGCCGCGCCTCGTCGAGGTGGAGCGCGAGACGACCGGGGAACTGCTGTTTCGCTATGCCCGCTTGCATTGGAGCATTCCGGTTTCGGCCGGCTATGGGCGGCGCTTGCGCTTTCTCGTCTGGGACGACGGGCACGACCGGCTGATGGGCATCCTCGGCTTGTCCGATCCGGTCTTTGCTCTCGGTGCACGCGATGCCTGGGTGGGCTGGGACAGGGAGCGGCGCCGGGCGCGCCTGGCGAATGTGATGGATGCCTTCGTGCTCGGTGCGGTGCCTCCCTACTCGCATCTGCTCGGCGGCAAGCTGGTGGCGATGGCCGCCGCTTGCAACGAGGTGCGGGCGGCGTTCGAGCGCCGCTATGCGGCGAAAACCACCTTGATCGGCGGCCGCCAGACCGGGCCTTTGGCCTTGATTACCACCACCTCGGCGCTGGGGCGTTCCTCCATTTACAACCGTCTGGCCTTCGGTGGGCGGCGCGTCTATCAATCCGTGGGCTTCACCCGCGGCTCGGGGGATTTCCCGTTCATGAACGGCGTTTATCGCGATCTGCGCCAGCTCGTCGCTGAGGAAAGTGCGGCCACCGCCAAGCATGCGCAATGGGGAACGGGCTTTCGCAACCGGCGCGAGGTCGTCCTTAAGGCGCTGGGCTTGTTGGGATTGCCGCGCAACTTGATTTATCACGGCATCGCCCGCGAGGTCTTCGTCGTGCCGTTGGCTGCGAACGCCGCCGCCTTTTTGCGCGGGGAGACCGACGCCTTGCAAGGCTACGACCTGCCCTTCGCTGCGCTCGCCGAACATTGGAAGACGCGCTGGGCGCTGCCACGGGCGCACAGGGATGGGCGGTACGCCACGTTCGGCCGCGAAACCTGGCGCTTGTGGGGGAAGATATGAGCGAGACCGGGCCGTTCGCCGAACTGCCGGCTGCCTTGGTGGACGAGGTGCTCGGTCGCACCGCCGAGGTTGCAAGCACCTTGCTCGCATCCTTTGCGCACGCCAAGGAACGGTGTGCAGACCTGCGCAGAGAGCTCGAAGCCGCCGATTTACTGCTGCACAAGACCGATCTGGGAGCCCCGCTTTATCCCACCACCTGCGCCACCGACGGCTCCTACGCCATCGAGCGTCTGCTGACGACCGATCTCGTGGCCGCCGCGGCAGTCGCCGTCGAAGGCTTAACGCCGCCTTCCGAAACCCGTTACTGGGCCTATCCGCACCACACCGTTTTCGTCGAGGCCGAGCCCCACCACGAGGCAACGAGCACCCTTCTGCGCGCCGTGATGCTGGGCCGCGAGCTGGAGCTGGCCTGCGCGGCGCCGCACGATCTGGTCTTGCTCGACGGCACCCTGACGTTGCCGGTGATCTACTTCAACCAGGCGCTCAATGCCGCGCCCTACGCGCCGGAACTGAAAACCGCCGGCGAATTTCTCGGCAACGTCGAAAACTTCTTCTCGGCCTACCGGGAGCTGCTCACGCTTGCGCGCAGCGACAAGCAGATCGTGTCGCTGCCCAAATATTCCACCCGGCGCGAGATCGGCCGCTTCCTGGGCTGGCCGGACAACCGGGATGACCGGGGGCTGCTGACCTTGATGCTGAATCCTGGAGAGCTGACGAAGCCGCTGCCGCTCGAAACGCCGGATCAGGCATGGCATTTCAACACTTCGGGCATCGAAGCCGATCTGCGCGGACGGATCGATGCGCTGAGCAAGGAAATCGTCGCGGCGCTCTCCCGCGTCCGCGTTTTTTACTACAAGCCGCAGAGCTGGCTGCCGGCCCTGCGCGTGGAAGTCGCTGCGAGCGTGGCCGAGAATCCGCATCGGCTGGGCATCGTGATTCAAGGGCTGGAAATGCAATGTGCCACGCCGGCGATGCTCGAACCCTACCCGAATTACCTTGCCGATCGCACCGTGAAGGCGCTTGCCAAGGCATTGCCCGCCTTCCGGCAGGTGACGACGCAACGCATCGCCGAGGACTTCGAGGGCGACATCGGCGAGGTGTTTTTCGCCATGCACGGCTATCGGTCGGATACCGGGAGGAAGTGACCCATGACAGGCAAACTCGAACACATCGTGGCCAGGACGGAACGTCTCGGCGTGGTCGGCTCGCCCTCGTCGACGGCGCAGCTTGCCCTGGACGTGCTGGGCTCGGCGGTGGGCCGCAAGCTGGTCGGCGAGCTCGCTTTGTTCCACTTCCATCAGGATGCCACGCCGCATTTCGCTCTCGGACAGATCACCGAGGTGCAGCTGCGTAACATCTGGCACGAAGACCCGACGATGCGCAGCCTCATCCGCCAGCGCGGCCGCGTCGATGCGGTCAGCGAGCGGCAGGACACCCACCTCGGCCAGATGGTGCTGTCGGCGGTCTTCAAGGCCGGCGGCGCGCACGGCTACGAGCCGAGCATCCTCGGCACCGTGCCCTCCACCGGCACGCCGATTCATATCGTCACGGACGAGGTGCTGGAAGAGCTCCTCCGCCCCTACCGGGAGCAGATTTTCTATCTCGGCCACGTCTATGGCTCCACGCCGAAGCTGCCGCTGTGGTTCAAGCACTTCGGCCGCGGCCCGGACGGCGCAGGGGAGGCCTACCACATGGGCATTTTCGGCAAGACCGGCTCGGGCAAGTCGGTGCTGGCCAAGATGATCCTCACGGCCTA
>CAZNAH010000124.1:0-8480 GCA_964570735.1 uncultured Hyphomicrobiaceae bacterium
TTCATCCGCATCTTCAAGGAAGAGTCCGAGCTTGAAATCTGGAAGCTGAAGGACGGACGCTTCGAGCACTTCAAGACCTATCCCATCTGCGCATGGTCCGGCGAATTGGGTCCGAAGGTCGTCGAGGGAGACAAGCAGGCCCCGGAAGGATTCTACACGGTTTCGGCCGGCATGATGAACCCGAAGAGCCAGTTCCACCTCTCCTTCAACCTCGGCTACCCCAACGCCTTCGACAAGGCGAATGCGCGCACCGGCTCGGCGCTGATGGTGCATGGCGACTGCCGCTCGGCGGGGTGCTTCGCGATGACGGATGCGCTGATCGAGGAAATCTACATCCTCGCGCGGGAGGCTTTCGAGGGCGGGCAGACGAAATTTCACGTCCACGCCTTCCCGTTCCGCATGACGGAGGACAACCTCCAGCGGCACCGGGCCAGCAAGTGGTATCCGTTCTGGCGCTCGCTGAAGGAAGGTTATGACGCCTTCGAGATCAGCCGCAAACCGCCGCTGATCAGGGTCTGCTCCCGGCAATATCTCGTGAACGTCGAGTTCATGGGGCATGTCGCGGAGCCGGATCCGAGCGGCCCGTGCCCCACTTACGCGAAGATCGATCCGGACAAGCTGCCCGGCATCGACGGCGTGCCGCAAACCATGCTTGCGAGCCTGAAGAAGCCCGCGAGCGAAGGCCAGCAGACGGAAGGGCAGCCTGTCGCGCTCGCTGCGACTTCTGCTCCGGCGGCCCCGGCAAGCGCGGAGTCCGTGCGCCCGGTCCGTGTCGCGGCCTCCGCGCCGAGTGCCGCGGAGCCTGAAACGGCGAGCCCGCAGCGTGGCGCCATGTCCGCCTCGCAGGTGGTGCGCGCGCCGGCCGCGTCCGCCGCCATGATGGCAAGCTTCAGTCCGCCGCAGCCATCGGCGCCTCCGGCGCAGCCAAGTTTCATCGCGACACCGGCGGAAGCGGCCCCCTCTGCTGCCGTGGCCATCGATGCTCCCGCGGAAGCTGTGCCGCCGCCTGCGGAACCCGTTGTCGTGCATCCCGCCCCCGCGAACCCGGCACCGGCCGCGCCCGTTCAGGTGGCGGAGCCAGCGCCGTCCCGCTACGTCGCGCCGGACGCGCTCCAGAAGCCGAACCGTTCCGGCAAAGGCGGTAAGCTCAGCGCCGACAGTGAGCCCGCGCCGGGTTCCATCGCGGTCGGCTTCTCGCCGCAGGGCAGCGGCTTAGCGGTTCAGTAATCGAACCACGCGGGGTGAGTCATGCGGCGGCTGATACAGTGGACCGCATGGGCTCTCGCTGCACTCGGCCTTGTCGCCATCTCTGCGATCGCGGGGTTTCGCCCCGCGCTTTCCCTCTACGAAGAGGCCCGGCTCTTTATCCGGGACACCCATCGCGACCTGAACCACGCGATGGGCTGGCCTCTTCCCGGAACGCCTGACCTCAATGCGCTGGAAGCCCGCCTGAGCGCGAAGGGCCTGACGCGCGGCGCGCCGGTTTTCATGCGGATCTTCAAGCGGGACTCTGAGCTTGAACTCTGGATGAAGAAGGGTGACCGATTCGTGCTCTTCGAGACTTACCCGATCTGCTACTGGTCGGGTCGGCTTGGGCCGAAGCTCGCCCAGGGCGACGCGCAATCGCCGGAAGGCTTTTACACCGTATCCCGCGGGCAATTGAACCCGAACAGCCAGTATTACCGGTCGTTCGATCTCGCCTTCCCCAACGCGCTCGACCGCGCGCATGGGCGCACCGGCGCGCATCTCATGGTGCATGGCGACTGCGTCTCGCGCGGCTGCTATGCGATGACGGACCCTGTGATGGGCGAAATCTGGACGCTGATCACCGCCGCGCTGGACGCCGGACAGTCCCGCTTTTCCGTCCACGCCTTTCCGTTCCGGCCCACGGCCTGGCGCCTGGACCTGTACAGCGCCAATCGCTGGGCGGAGTTCTGGGCCGATCTGAAACCGGGCTACGAGGCTTTCGAGAACGTGCGCGTTCCGCCTGTCGTTTATGTGTGCGAGGGCCGCTACGCCATCACGCCCGGCAAGCCGGGGACAGCAGGCGAGGCCACCTTGCGCACGGGATGCCCCGCCGGCGAAGTGGCCGCCACGCTGCGCTGACCGGCCGCTCGCCGCCTACATCAGCCGCACGCCGCGCGGCGCGCCTGCCGTTCCGAAGCTTTTCGGGGCGGATAGGGGGGCGATACCGAAGGGCAGTTCAAGCTGCTCGGCCGAACCGTCCGGGGCAAACGGCGCGGTCTGTACCGTCCGCGGTTCGGGTCTCGCCGTGACGGCTTGGAACGATCCGTTTCGGGCCGCACGCACTTTCACATCCTGGAGCACTCGATTCACAACGCAGCCAAGGGGCCGCCATCCGAACTCATCGCTCACTGCACAACTCCGCTCAACGCAATTCCCGGCACTGCTGACGAGCATCTTAACTGATTCGCGGGCGCAAATGTGACATGCAAGAGAAAAGTGCCGTTTGGGCTATAGTTGCATGGCTTGCCAAGACGCTCCTTGCATCCGCTTCCCGCACGGGGTTTACGCCATGGGGGCATATGGCCTAAAACAGGCATGCTTCGCGATGAGGTGAAACGGGGTGCGATACTATCTGCATGAGTCGCGCAAGGCGATCTGGAGCCAGCGGATCGCGCTGATCTGCTTCCTCGTCTTCGTGGCGAGCCTCACTTTGCACCGTTTCGCCGGACTGCCGACCCCGCTCGCCATGAAGATCTTCGGCGCGTCCGTGGCGGGCGCCGTCGCCGGTCTGGTGCTGGGGCTCTCGGCCTATGTCAGCATCTGGCGCGACGGTTATATCGGGGCGGGGCGCGCCACGGTCGGCACGCTCTTCTCCGTGCTCATCCTGGCAGTGCCGCTCTGGTCGCTCCCGAGCCTGCTCAGCCTGCCGCCGCTCAACGATGTCTCCACCGATGTTGCGAGCCCGCCGCCCTTCGAGAAGATCGCCGCCGTGCGGAAAGGGCCCGCCAATACCCCGCAATATCAGCCGACGCTGGCCAGCCTTCAGGTTTCCGCCTATCCCGACATCAAGCCCGTGACCGTTTCGCGGTCGAGCGAAGAGGTGTTTTCCGCCATCCGCGAAGTCATCAAGGAGATGGATTGGCGCATCGTTTCGGAAACGCCTCCGGGCGACGGCCAGGCGGGCCTGATCGAGGCGGTCGACCGCTCGATGATCTTCGGTTTTACCGACGACGTGGTAATCCGGGTCAGCGCAGCCGAACGCGACACGCGGGTCGATGTGCGCTCCGCCTCCCGCTACGGGCAGCATGACCTCGGCAGAAACGCCTCGCGCATCCGGACTTTCTTCTCAGGCGTGACAACGCGGCTCGCCAAGATCGAGCAGGCCGAGCGCATGGAGCGCATCATGGCCGAGAAGGAGAAGCTCGCCCGTAAGAATGCGGCGAAGAAGCCGCCGGAACGCGAACGGCCGCGCCGGGCCAGCACAGGCGACGGCGTCAGTTCGCAACCGCAAACCGGCTTTCGAGAGACGGACGACCCGGAGTTTGAACGATACCCTTCTCGAGCATCAGCTCGATCTGAGCGAAGACGGCTAAGGCGGCAGCGCCAGAGAGAGCGGACTCGAGCTGCCCGTAGATTCTGGGAACAATTAGGTCGATAGTGTCGAGCCCCTGGCGCAGGCACTCCATGATTTCGGCCTCCCGCCACCTGCGATGCATGATCAGCGCCTTGACGTAGCGCTGCGGCGTCTCGATCGCTCCGCCATGGCCGGGCAGGTAGATTTCCTCGTCTCCTGCGAGCAGCCGTTCGAGCGAGCCGATATATCTCCCCATATGCCCTTCCGGCGGCGCGATCACCGTCGTATTCCATCCCATCACATGGTCGCCCGAGAACATGAGGCGGCCTTGCGCGAATCCGTAGCAGAGATGATCCGGCGCGTGCCCGGGCGTATGGATAGCGCTCAGCGACCAGCCCGGCCCGTCGATCCGGTCGCCATCGCCAAGCGCGCGATCATAGTTAAGAAGCGCGAGGAAAGCCTTGCCGGACGGGCTCTGCATCGCCGCGTTCATCGCTTCGGGCGAGCGCGGCATGCCGCACAGCGTCGCACCGCTCCGCTCCTTCAGGGCGATGGCCGAGCCGCTGTGATCGGCGTGGACATGGGTTATGAGGATATGGCTCACCGTCTCCCCCGTGGCCCCCAGAGCGGCCATCAGGTTCGCCACATGGCGCGGATCATCGGGACCGGGATCGATCACCGCGACCTCGCCGCGTCCCACGACATAGGTGTTCGTTCCCTTGAACGTGAACGGGCTCGGGTTATCGCAGACCAGGCGCCGCACATCCGGGGCAACATCCTGAAGGACGCCGTATTCAAAGACCATCTCCCGATGGAACGGCAAAGGCTGTTTTGGCGGCGTCATCGGGCCTCAGTGAAAAACTCTGCTGACATAGGCGCAATGTGGCCGTGACGGCGCTCATGTCAAACGATTTGCCCCGCCCGCTATCCGGGGCTTTCCTCAACGCACATCCCAGTCGGTGCAGACGCCACGATCCCCTCGACATTTCCACGCGGAAATCCTATACAAACAATCTGGCGCAAGCGCCTTCATCTCGCAGCACGCGCTGCATCGCCCAGGTAGCTCAGTCGGTAGAGCAGCGGACTGAAAATCCGCGTGTCGCTGGTTCGATTCCGGCCCTGGGCACCATTGGCCCGTTCGCAGATGTTCGCTGACGTCCAGAAACACCTTGAATTTCAAGGGTTTCTCGCATAATTTCGGCCGCGAGCGTCCGCGGGCAATCGTCGAAAGCCAACAAATTTGTTGGCCCTTTTGTTGGCCCAGGACGAGGCCAACAGAAGATGGGCCAACAAGAATGCCGCTCACCGATACCGCTATTCGCAAGGCCAAACCTTCGGCCCGTCTCATCAAGCTATCGGATGGCGGCGGGCTGCAATTGCACGTTCATCCCAACGGCTCGAAATATTGGAAGCTCGCCTACCGCTACGACGGCAAGCAGAAGAAGCTCGCCTTCGGCGTCTATCCCGAAGTCTCCCTTGCCGAAGCGCGCAAGCGCCGCGAAGCGGCCAGAGCCTTGTTGCGCGAAGGCAAGGACCCAATGGTGGAAAGGCGGGTGGAAAAAGCTCGCCCGTGCGATCGCCGCCGGAAACACCTTCGCGGCCATCGCCGACGAGCTGCTCGCGAAGATGACAAGGGAAGACCGCGCCGAGACGACTCTCAAAAAGACGAAGCCATCGCAGACGCTCGCCATTCTGACGCAGCTTCGCGAAATCACCGGAAACAGCAGGCTCGTGTTTCCAAGCGTCCGGTCGAAGCTGCGGCCGATCTCCGACAACACGCTCAACGCGGCCCTGCGCCGGCTCGCCTATTCGCAGGACGAGGCGACGGCGCATGGCTTCCGGGCGACGGCTTCATCGCTCTTGAACGAGAGCGGGTTGTGGCACGCGGATGCCATCGAGCGTCAGCTTGCCCATGAGGACGGGGACGCGGTGCGGAGGGCCTATGCCCGGGCTGAGTTCTGGGAGGAGCGTGTCCGCATGATGCAATGGTGGGCGGACAAGCTCGACGCGTTGCGCGACGGCGCGCAGGTGACGCCGCTAAGGGTGGCATAGCGCTGAACTGACAATTGGGCACAGCGCCCGCGTGGATCAACGTACCACCTCGGCCGCTTCCTAAGGCTGGATCATTGCTGAAGCCGGCGCGATCATGTGGATTCATACTGAACCGCCGCCTCGCGAACCACTTCGTCGCGGAAATACCGGCTGAGGTCCTCAGGCGTTCGCAAATCGACGCGCCTCCCTCCGAGCAGGTTCGACAATTCGTTCTCAATATTGGCGAGATCGAAGAGGCCGGGCTTCGCGTCCCGCTCGAACTCGACCAACAGATCGATGTCGCTATCGGGACCGGCGGTGCCCTTGAGCGTCGATCCGAATAGTGACAATCGGCGAATACGGTGCCTCCGACAGAGATCGCCGAGAGCATCGGGGTCGAAGAGCAATTTGGCGGTCATGGAAGACCTCCCGCATCGAGCCGTAGGGCCCCTGGCGTCTATCGCAGGCTGATCGAGCAGCGCCGCGGCGCGGCGCGCTGACCTTCGAAATTTACAACCGGCGGTTCACGCCGGTACTCTTGCCCTTCTTTCCGCTGGGCCATGCCACTATAAGTCGTGACGAGTTCGAGTGCTCCGTACTCAAGTTTTGATGTAATCGCAAAGGGTTATCATGGGGGGAAGCGATACCATTCCGGCGCCGGGCGATTTCGTAGAGGTGCGCACCCGCCGTTGGCTTGTGGAGAGCGTGACAGGGGGAGACTCGCTCACACGCGCTCGGCTTGCCTGCATTGATGATGACGCCCAGGGCGAGACGCTCGAAGTGCTCTGGCGCGACGAGGTCGACGCCTCGGTTGTTGCCGACAGCCATTTGTCCATGTTCGAAAATCCCGGCACCGACGACCCGGAAGTGTTTTCGGCTTATCTGCGCTCGATCCGCTGGAACACCGCGACCGCGGCCGACCGAAAGCTCCTTCAGGCGCCATTCAGGGCGGGCATTCATCTTGACGCGTACCAGCTGGTCCCGCTTGCCAAGGCGCTCGCCCTGCCGCGCGTCAATCTGCTGATCGCGGATGATGTCGGCGCCGGCAAGACCATCGAAGCCGGCCTGATCCTGCGTGAACTCATCCTCAGGCGCCGCGTCGATTTCGTCGTGGTGTGTGCCCCTCCGTCGATGACGCGCCAATGGCAGGACGAGCTTCAGGCCAAGTTCGGCCTCGCCTTCACGATCATCGATCGCGAATACCTCGCGGCCGTTCGGCGCGAGCGCGGCTTCGCCGTAAACCCGTGGTCCTCGGGCTCGCTTTTTTTGCTGTCGCACTCGCTCGTCACGGACGAGGTCTACACAGCCGGGCTCCGCGACGTGCTCGGCGAATTCCGAGCGCGCTCGCTGCTGATCCTCGATGAGGCGCACCATGCAGCGCCCGCTTCCGGGTCGCGTTACGCCATCGACAGCCAATTCACGCGCGCGATCGAGGCTCTGGCGCCGCGCTTCGAGCATCGGCTCTTTCTGACGGCCACGCCTCACAACGGGCACTCCAACTCCTTTACCAAGCTCCTCGAAATTCTCGATCCCCAGCGCTTCACGGCCGGCGTTGACGTGCAACCGGACGACCTCGCACCGATCATGGTGCGGCGACTGAAATCGGACCTGAAGCGCTTCGGCGAGAACTTCCCGACCCGGCGCGTCGAAGCCATCGTGATCAACGGCTTGCCGGCCGATGCGCCCGAACTTGTCCTTGCCAACAAGCTTGCCGCTTACGACGCGCTGGTAGCAGACCGCACACGCAATCTGCCGCCCGCTGCGGTGGCGCGCTCGCGGCTGACTATGGTCGGGTTGCAGCAGCGGTTGCTCTCGTCGATTGCGGCGTTCACGCGCACGCTCGAAAAGCATCGTGACAGACTCGAACAACGACTGTCGGACGTACCGACCATCCAACCCGATGCTTCGCTACTCGAGCCGGCCGAGCTGGAGGACGAGCCGGAAGACGAGGCGGAGGCCGAAGCGCGGATCACAAAGGAGGAGGACGAAGCGGCCGAGGCGATCGACGCGGGCATCGGCGACAAGGCGCTCGTTGATGAGATGCTGGAGATTGCGCGCCGGCATGCGAACCGGCCCGACGCGCGGATCGCGAAGCTGAACGAGTGGATTCGGGCGAACATGACCGCCGGCGGCCAATGGACCGACCGGCGTTTGCTCCTGTTCACCGAATACGAGGACACCCGCCGCTGGCTCGAACGGCGGCTGCTGGAAGCACTGCACGACCTCGACCCCGAGGACCGCATCGCCTGCTTCACTGGCGCCACCTCGACCGACCGGCGCGAAGAGCTGAAGCGGCGCTTCAATGCCGATCCCGCCACCGATCCGTTGCGCATCCTGATCTGCACCGATGCGGCGCGCGAAGGCATCAACCTCCAGGCGCGCTGCCACGACTTGATCCACATCGATCTGCCCTGGAATCCCGCGCGGCTGGAGCAGCGCAACGGCCGCATCGATCGCAAGCTCCAGCCCTCGCCCGAAGTGTGGTGCCGCTATTTCGTCTATCGCCAGCGCCCCGAGGATCGCGTGCTCGAAGTGCTCGTCGAGAAGACCGAACGCATTCACCGGCAGCTCGGCTCGGCCGGGCAGGTTTTGTCCGATCGGATCGCCGATCTGCTTGCGCGCAAAGGCCTGCGCGATGCGCGCGTCACCGACGAGATCGACGCGCTGGAGAAGGACCCGCGCGTCGCCAAAGCGCGCGAAGAAATGGACGACCGTGAGGAACGGCGCATCCAGCGCGAGGCGCGCGAGCTCGACCGCATGCGCAAGCTGCTCGAAGACTCACGGAAGCGGGTGGGCGTGGAATCGACGGACCTGAAGGCGGTCGTCGCCGCGGCGCTTCGCCGGGCCGGCGCGTCGCTCGACGACGCGCGCGCCGGTGAGTTCGGCGGCACCGCGTTGTTCCGGCTCG
>CAZNAH010000125.1:0-8356 GCA_964570735.1 uncultured Hyphomicrobiaceae bacterium
CCGCCATTTTCGGCCCGGCCAGCCTGGCCTCATCGGACCAGCCCGCCGTCTCGCGTATGTTGGCGAAGGAAAGGTCGGGCCGGAATCCCGCTTCGCCCGCCACTTCCGCGAAGAGTGGCGCCTCCTGCGTGCAGCCGACCGTGATCGGCAAGCCCTGGCCCAGCATGGCCTTGAACGCGTCGATCTGCGACCGGCAAAGCTGGTTCGCGGTTTTGACGTCGCCGCCGCAGGCGCGCGCGACCGCGCCGTCATGAACGGGCATCGTGCCTTCGCAGGAGCACACCGCGATAATGCGTTTTTGCTGGGTCATGGATGATCCTTGAGGCGCGGCGGCGAAAAAGCGGCAAAGCGCATCTATACGCCACGTTTTTTAGAGCGCATATAATGTAGCTTTACGATCACAGCTGCAACATGCACCGAAAATGACGCGGCCCTCCGTTTCTTTCGATGGTTCCGATGGTCTCAGCCTGCCGCCGGTCTACCGCCTGAAGGCCGTTCGCGAGGCGGCCGATGCGTTCCAGACCGCGCTCGCCTCCGCAAGCGAAGGCGCGGGGACTTTCGTCTGGGCGAGGCGATTCCATCTCGCGGATTTCGCCATCATCCTGGAGCCGGAGCAGCCGCTCGCGGAAGCCCGCCTTGTCTTCTATTCCGCCATGAACGCACTCGCCGATGCGCTCGCAACTTACTGCCCTCCGGAAAAACCCATTGCCTTCGACTGGCCGGACGCCATCAAGGTGGACAGCGCCATCGTCGGTGGCGGAAAGCTCGCCTGGCCCGCGAAGATCGCCGAAAGCGAAACGCCGCCCTGGCTTGTCTTCGGCGCGAAGATCCGCCTGACGGCCCGCCCCGGCGACGAGTCGGGACATTGGAAGACCGGCACCAGCCTGGAGGAGGAAGGCTTCGAGGATCTCTCCGCCCCTATGTTGATCGAAAGCTTCGCCAAGCATTTCATGTCCGCGCTGCACGATTATGAGGAACTGGGCGTGCGCTCCGAGATCGAGCGCTGGCTGCATCGGCTCGACCGCAAGGGATTGCACGGCGTGATCGTCACGAGTGAAGGCGATCTCATCAAACGTGAGGGCCGCGTTAACGATACGCAGAATTTCATCGCGGCCCTGGCCCAGCCGTCCTGGCTCGATCCCAAGACGAACGAGCCATGGCTTTGAAGCTTCCGCGCGCCATCCGGCTCGACCCGTCGGACACGTTCATCTTCGAGAAGGCCGCGGAGCCGGGGGAATGGGTCATCTCCGGCGCCTTCCTGTTCGAGGGTGGGGTCGAGCAGCTTTCGCCGAAGGCACGCGCGGCCTTTCGGGGCGGATTTCTCGGGATAGGCAGCTTCGGCTGGTCCACGCTCGCCGTCGTGACGCAGGCGACAGACGAGGAGCACGCGGCGGCGATCGGCCAGCTCGCGGCTAGGTTCCTCACGCTCGGCGCGCCCAACCCGCAAGCCGCCGAAACTGCTGCGCGGGAAGAACTCGCCTTCGCCGCCTCGCTGTGCGATCACCCGGCGCAAACCCTCATCGCGGTCCACCGCAGCCTCGAAGACGGGGAAATCCGAGAACGCTTCCGCAGCCTCACCCCGCGCGGCGACCGCCCCTCGCACGCGCCGCTTGCGTTTCAGGTCTTCCAGACCGACGATGGCGCGGAAGAACCGGCCGAGGATGTCCGGCTGACCGATTTCATGAAACCGGCTCATAAAGCATGAAAGATTTCTGGCTGTCCTCCGGCGCGATGCTGCTCGACAAGGGCGAGCATGGCGGGCTCGTTCTGACGGACGAGTTTCTGAAAGCCTATCTCGCGCGGCCGGAACTGATGCCGCCCCCCGAGGCGTGCGACGCGGAGCGCGCGCTCCACGCCCGGCTGATGCGCACGCCGGCCGCTTCCGTCGAAGCCGCCGAGATCGCCCGCATCGCGGATGAGGATGCCCGCGAAAACTGGTCGGTGATGCTCGAATTCCGCGATCACCTCATGGCCGCGCCAAGTCTGGAAGCCGCCTATGCGAGCCTGATCCGGCGCGGAACGGGCCGCATCCCGCCGCTGTTCGTCAATCAGCTCGCCCACGTCATCATGCGGAACGCGCTCGACGGGTGCGACGACCCGTTTGTGGTTCGCGCTGGCGAGGTTTTCTTCCGCCCGCAGCGCGTCGCCGTGGAGAAGGGGCGCGTGATGCTGGCCGACGCGGAGGTCATCGACCTTCAGGAACACAAGATCCATTCCTCGCCGCTGCTGGCCATGTTCGCGGGCGAGACGGCGCATATGGACGTGATGACGCCGGACAATGCGGAGCAATATTGGGAGCGTTCGGATGCCTTCGACATGGTCTTCGACCTGGGCGGGCTGGAGGGCGGCCGCCGCTCGCTCGCCATCGCGCTGGAACGGTGGGTGAAGCAGGTGACGGGCCTTGATCTTGCGATCCGGCCCATCGAGCGCATCGAGGACGGCGACGTGCGCTGGCTGCTCGGCCTCGACGCGGAAGCGACGCGCATCGGCAACGCGCTCTGGCAGGGCGAGGAGATCGAGCCGGACGTCGCGCAGCGCCTGCTCGCGATTTTTTCCGCGACTCCCGCTACGCCGGAGGTGTTCGCCGAAAGCGTGCGCGGCAAACCTCTTTATTTCCTGCTCGCGATGGACGAGGATCGCATGGTCCGCATGAAGCCGCAGAATCTCGTAACAGGACTTCCCCTGCGCGAGCTTGCCATGGCGCAGTGAGACGAGAGCCATGCCGTCGGAATACTTCACAGTCGGGATCGTGGTCGAGCACCGCAAGCTTTCGAACCCTTGGGTGGACTCGGTCTGGCTGCCTTCGGCCGTTCTCCCCGGCGTCCCCGAAACGGAAGCCTGGACCACGCTGAGCGACACGGGCGACGTTCGGCGCGTCTATGCCGGTCCCTATACGATCGGCCTGCATACGGTGGACACGGCGAATTATCGCGATAATCTGGCAAGCGGCGCTCCGCGCATCTGGATCGCGCTGCGGGAGGCGTCCGGCGATGCGCCCATCGAGATTGCGGGCGTGACGGCCGACCCGGCGGAGGGCGAGGCGTACACGGAGGCCGGGGGAGATACGGTCGAGGCCGTTCCCATGCCGCCGGAGATCGCGGAACGGCTCGCGGCGTTCATCGCGGAACACCATGTCGAGCGCCAGTTCTACAAGCGCAAACGCGATGCCGTCGATCCCGAAGCGCTGGCCTCCCGGCCGGGCCGCGCGCGCGTGATGGAGGGCGATGACGATGACTGAGGACACCTCGCGCGAGGAGAATTTCCTGAGCCGCTGGTCGCGCCTGAAGCAGCGGGGCGGCGAGCCCGCGCCGGTCGATCGCCCCGAGGAGAAGGCGCCGCGCGCCGAAGACCGGACGGTGGACAGGAATTCCGACGATCGCGCGCAGGGAAACACCGACGACACGGTTCCCCTCGAAGACCTGCCGCCGCTGGAGAGCATCGACTCCACGACCGATCTTTCGCCATGGCTGAAGAAGAAGCTGCCGGCGGAATGGAAGCGCGCCGCGCTCCGTCGCGTCTGGGCGGCCGATCCGTCCATCGCGAACTTCGTCGGCCCCGCCGATTACGCCTGGGATTGGAACGCTCCCGACGGAGTGCCGGGCTTCGGTCCCCTGCGCGCCATCGACGATGTCGCCGCTCTTGTCGCGCAGGCCGTCGGTACGCCCCTCGCGGAGCCTAAGAAAGAGGCACAAGCGCAAGACGCGCAGCGCGCGGACGAGCAGGCCGCGAAAAAACCGGACGCTGAATTGCGCGCTCAGCCCCGCGAAGCCGAGTCCGAGACGGTCGCGGAAAATGGTTCAGCGGAAGAGAAGTTCAATGATTTTAATGAGCTAACGGCCGAGCCCGTGACGGCACGGCGGAGCGGCGGCGCCCTGCCGACCTGACACGGAAAATCTTTTTCCGCAACTCACCAAAGTTGAAATTGAACAGTTCTAGACAGGGGGATAAGTCGAGCTTATCATCACTTGTTAAAGTGAGATTTGCATAAAAAAACATGCGCGATAGTGGATTGGAAGAAGCCATCAAACGTGTCGGCGGAGTGAGAGCACTCGCCCGGGCGCTTGGTGTTTCCCAACCCGCGGTGTCCATGTGGCGGCGCATTCCGGTGGACCGTGTCCTCGATGTCGAAGCTACAACAGGCATTCCCCGCGCCAGGCTCCGGCCTGATCTGTTTGAAGTGAACCGCATGCCCGATCCCGATCTGGACCCCGTAGACCAGGCTCGCGCGCAGGAATATGGGCTGCTCGGTCTTTTGCTCTGGCGGGCGCCCGACGATGCGGTCCTCAAAAAGCTTTCCGCTCTCAAGGGCGACGCGACGCCGATGGGAATGGCCCATCTGGATTTGAGCCTCGCGGCCGCGAGTACGACGGCGGATGCGGTTCAGCGGGAGTTTTTCGATCTCTTCATCGGCTTGGGGCGCGGCGAGCTGCTGCCTTATGCCTCCTATTACCTGACAGGGTTCCTGCACGAGAAACCGCTGGCCCGCGTGCGCGAGGATTTCCTGCGCCTCGGGATCGAGCGCGAAAGCCGGGTCGCCGAGCCGGAAGACCACATCGCCGTGCTATGCGAAGTGATGGCCGGCCTGATCCGCGGTGATTTCGCCACCGAGGGCGATCTCCCGCTTTCTGATCAGAGATTTTTCGAACGGCACCTGAGCCGCTGGTCGGCCAAGTTCTTCACCGACCTCGAAACCGCGAAGGGCGCCGCGTTCTACAGCAAGGTGGGAGCCTTGGGGCGCCTTTTCATGGAGATTGAAGCGGAAGCCTACGCGCTGCCCGCTTGAAAGCAGTCCAAGTTCTGGGAGGAACGAGCATGACCAAAACCAAGGATCAAGCCGGTCTTGACCGCCGGAAATTCCTGCTCGGCGCAGGAGCCGGCGCAACGGCCGTCGCCGCGACGCAGTTTGCCGCAGGAACGGCCCAGGCCATGGACCCCGGCGCGGATGAGACCAAGGCCCGCTACCGGGAAACGGACCATGTCAAAGCCTTCTACCGGGTCAACGGTTTCGAGGGGAGCAAATAGACCATGCTGATCAAGCGCAAATCATCCGAGGCGACCCGCAGCAAGCTCCAGGCCGCGATCGCCGGTGCCTCCGCGACCCTCGTCGATCGCCGCTCGTTCCTGCGCAATTCCGGGCTCGCGGCCGGCGGTCTCGCCGCTCTCGGTACGCTGACGGCAGGCGCGGTCCGCAAGGCCGACGCCATGCCCGCCGCAGTCGAAGGCGCGAAGCTCGAACGCCGCAAGAACATCTGCACGCACTGCTCGGTGGGCTGCACCGTGATCGCCGAAGTTGAGAACGGCGTGTGGGTCGGCCAGGAGCCCGAGTGGGCAAGCCCGATCAACCGCGGTTCCCACTGCGCGAAAGGTGCCGCTGTCCGCGAGCTGACCCATGGCGACCGCCGCCTGAAATACCCGATGAAAATGGTCGGCGGCCAGTGGCAGCGCATCTCCTGGGATCAGGCCATCGAGGAGATCGGCGACAAGCTCGGCGCGATCCGCGAGAAGTCCGGCCCCGACTCGGTATTCTGGCTCGGCTCCGCGAAGTTCTCGAACGAGGGCGCTTACCTCTACCGCAAGCTGGCCGCGTTCTGGGGCACGAACTCCGTCGACCACCAGGCCCGCATCTGCCACTCGACAACCGTCGCCGGCGTCGCCAATACCTGGGGCTACGGCGCGATGACGAACAGCTACAACGACATCCGCAACTCCAAAACCATGATCATCATGGGCGGCAACCCCGCGGAGGCGCATCCGGTCTCGTTGCAGCACGTGCTTGCGGGCAAGGAATTGAACCGCTCGAACCTGATCGTCATCGATCCGCGTTTCACCCGCACGGCCGCCCACGCGACGGAATATGTCCGCATCCGCCCTGGGACTGACATCCCTGTCATCTGGGGCATGCTCTGGCACATTTTCGAGGACGGCTGGGAGGACAAGGAGTTCATCGCCCAGCGCGTCTACGGCATGGAGGACATCCGCAAGGAAGTCGCCAAGTGGAATCCGCAGGAAGTCGAGCGCGTCTCCGGCGTACCCGGCGAGCAGTTGAAGCGCGTCGCCGAGATGTTCGCGAAGCAGCGGCCGTCCACACTGATCTGGTGCATGGGCGCCACGCAGAAAACCGTCGGCACGGCGAACGTTCGCGCCTACTGCAACCTTCTGCTCGCTACCGGCAATGTCGGCGGCATGGGCAACGGCGCGAACATTTTCCGCGGCCATTGCAACGTGCAGGGCGCGACGGACCTCGGCCTCGACGTGGTGACGCTGCCGCTCTACTATGGCCTTGAGGAAGGCGCATGGCGTCATTGGAGCCGCGTCTGGGAGGTGGAGTTCGACTGGCTTGCGAGCCGCTTCGAGACGCGGACCGCCGCGGACGGCAAAGTCACAAAGCTGATGCATACGCCGGGCATCCCCACGACCCGGTGGTTCGACGCCGTCCTGCTCCCCAAGGAGCAGCTTGACCAGCGCGACAACATCAAGGGCATGGTCGTTTTCGGTCACGGCGGCAACACCGTGACGCGCATGCCGGAGATGGTGAAGGGCCTCGAAAAGCTCGACCTTCTCGTCGTCGCCGACCCGCACCCCACCACCTTCGCCGTGGTCTCGGAGCGCAAGGACAACACTTATCTCCTGCCCATCTGCACGCAGTTCGAATGCGCAGGCTCCCGCACGGCTTCGAACCGTTCCATCCAATGGGGCGAAAAGATCGTCGAGCCGATCTTCGAGTCGAAGAACGACTACGAGGCGATTTATCTTCTCGCCAAGAAGCTCGGCTTCGCCGACAAGATGTTCAAGAACATCAAGGTCGTTGATAACGAGCCTGATCCGGAGGACATCCTTCGCGAGATCAACCGCGGCGGCTTCTCGACCGGCTATTCCGGCCAGTCTCCCGAGCGTCTCAAGGCGCACATGGCGAACCAGCATAAGTTCGACATCGTGACCTTGCGCGCGCCGAAGGACGATCCCGAGGTGGGCGGCGATTACTACGGCTTGCCCTGGCCCTGCTGGGGAACGCCCGCGATCAAGCATCCCGGCACGCACATCCTCTACAACACGAACCTCCATGTGAAGGATGGCGGCGGCACCTTCCGTGCCCGCTTCGGCGTCGAGCGCGTCGTCAAGACCAAGGTCAAGGACGAAGCGACGGGCCAGGAGATCGAGCAGGAACAGAAGTTCAACCTTCTCGCCGAAGGCTCCTACTCCAAGGGCTCCGAGCTAACGGACGGCTATCCGGAGTTCACCTATGCGGTGCTCCAGAAGCTCGGCTGGGATGTGGACCTGACGCCGGACGAACTCGCCGTGATTACGAAGATCGGCGCGGGCGACCCGGAAAAGATGGGCAAGGTGGCGTGGTCCACCGACCTGTCGGGCGGTATCATCCGCGTCGCGCTGGAGCACGGCTGCGTTCCCTTCGGCAACGGCAAGGCCCGCGCGGTCGCGTGGAACCTGCCGGACCCGGTGCCCGCGCCCCGCGAGGCGATCTACACGCCGCGCACCGATCTCATCGCGCAGTATCCGACGCTGCCCGACCGCCGCGGCTTCCGCCTGCCCCATCTCGGCCAGTCGGTGCAAAAGCGGTCAAACGAGGTGGCGAAGGACTTCCCGATCATCCTCACCTCCGGCCGTCTGGTGGAATATGAAGGCGGCGGCGAGGAAACCCGCTCCAACAAATGGCTCGCCGAACTCCAGCAGGACATGTTCGTCGAGATCAACCCGGCGGACGCCGCGTCGCGCGGCATCAAGGATGGCGGCTGGGTCTGGGTGCACGGTCCGGAGAGCAACGCGAAGGCGCGGATGAAGGCGCTCGTCACCGAACGCGTGGGCAAGGGCGTGGCGTTCATGCCGTTCCACTTCGGCGGCTGGTTCCAGGGCGTCGATCAGCGCTCGAAATATCCGCAAGGGACAGACCCCGTTGTGCTCGGCGAAAGCGTGAACACGCTGACCACCTACGGCTACGACCCGGTGACCTTCATGCAGGAAACAAAAGTGACGCTCTGCCAGATCAGAGCGGACACGGCAGCTTGATTTAGGGGAGGATCGCACCAATGGCCCGCGTCAAATTCCTTTGCGACGCCGACCGTTGCATCGAATGCAACGCCTGCGTGACGGCCTGCAAGAACGAGCACGAGGTTCCGTGGGGCATCAACCGCCGCCGCGTCGTCACCATCAATGACGGCAAGCCCGGCGAGCGCTCGGTCCATCTCGGTCGCCTGCATGCACTGCTCGGACGCGCCGTGCATGGCGGTATGCCCCGTGGACTGCTTCTACAAGACGCAGGAAGGCGTGGTGCTGCACGACAAGGATCTGTGCATCGGCTGCGGCTACTGCTTCTACGCCTGCCCGTTCGGCGCGCCGCAGT
>CAZNAH010000126.1:0-8347 GCA_964570735.1 uncultured Hyphomicrobiaceae bacterium
CGCCGGCTGGTACGTGAGCGGGAAGATCGGCTACCTCGCCGAGGGTCCCAACACGCTGCAGGAGGCCTGGGTCGCCACCAACACCGGGCGCATGGAGTCCCTCTCGTTCGTCGCGCCGCAGGCGTTCCTGCTCGAGCTGCTGATGTTCTGGACCGACAAGTCCAAGATCGTGACCTTCGGCATCGCCAGCGCGCTGGGCGTGATCGCCGGCTCGGCGGCGTATGCCCTGGTGTCGAAGAGCTTCCGGCTCGAGGCCTTCCGCGACGCGACCGACATGCTGCGACACATCGCCGGCGGCATCCTGATGGGCTTCGGCGGGGTGGTCGCGCTCGGCTGCACGGTCGGTCAGGGCATCACCGGCTTCTCGACCCTCGCGCTCGGCTCCATCGTCACCTTCCTCGCGATCGTCGCCGGCTCCGCCGCCACGATGAAATTCGAGTACTGGCGGATGATGCGCGAGCCCGACAACCTCGGAACCGCGTCGGTTTGACGCTCGCCCCCCCGAATCGCTAAAATGACGGGCTCGGCGTCTTTCGGGGCGCCGCCGGGTCGTTAGCTCAGTCGGTAGAGCAGCGGACTTTTAATCCGTTGGTCGCAGGTTCGACCCCTGCACGACCCACCAGCTACATCAAGGGCTTGAGGACTCCTCAGGCCCTTTGTCATTGGGCTGTGCCGCATTCGTGCCCGCTAGCATGGCCGTGATCACCTCGGCGTGGTGCTTCAGGTGGGCCGGAGCCAGGTGCGCGTACCGCCTCACCATGCCTTCCGATTCCCAGGCGCCCATCTCCTGTACGACGTAGAGGGGCGTCCCGTTTTGCACCAGCCAGCTTGCCCAGGTATGCCGGAGATCGTGCCAACGGAAATCCGCGATCCCGGCCCGCTTCAACGCTTCACGCCACGCCCGAGTGTTGGCCCAGGCAACCGGCCTGCCACGGTAGGTGAACACCCGGGAAGGATGCTTGCCCACCTGACGGGTCAGGACGTCGAGCGCCGTGGAGTTCAGCGACACGTGAATGTCCCTGCGCCCCTTGGCCTGGTCCCCGTAGATCCACGCCACGCTGCGCGATAGATCCACTTGCGGCCATTCCAGCTTGACGACGTTCGCCTGCCGTAGCCCGGTCGCCAACGCGAACAGCACCAAATCCCGCTGATGCGCCGGCAGCTGCTCCAGCAGCGTCCTTGCCTGTTCCGGAGTGATCCACCGAATCCGTCGCCTCGCCTCACGATGCAGGCGAATCTTCGGAACCCGGTCAAGCCACTCCCAATCCAGCGCCGCCCGCCGAAGCACGGCCCGGATCAGGGCCAGGTATCGGTTCGCGGTCGCCGCACTCGCTTGCGACGCTTTCTCCTCGCCGATGCGGGCGATCAGCTCCCGGTCGATGGAATCGAGGTAACGCCCGCGGAGGAACTGCTGCAGCCAACGGATCTTGGCCAAGTCCTCTTGATGCGTCGCCTTGTGCTTGGTCTCCATCAGCCACTTGAGGCCTGCTTCATCCCACGTCCGGCGCGGCTTCTCGCCCAGTTTGCAGACCCGCCAAGCCTCGGCCTTCAGCTTGTCGTGGAGCTCCTGCGCCTGGGTCTTGTCACTTGTTGCAGCAGAGCATCTAACGCGCTTGCCGCTCGGTGCGGTGAAGTCAATCCACCACACGTTTCCACGTTTGCGAAGTGGCATTCATCCAACTCCTTTCTCGGAGCCACTTGCAACGCTTGCCGGGGCTGAGAATAGAGGGACCGAAGGAAGGCGGCAAGGTCTTCATCGATGAACACCCAGGCGCGCCCTGCCTTGGCGCCAGGGATCAATCCGGCCTTCGCCCGCCGACGCACTTCCTCAGGGTGCATCTTGAGGAAGGATGCGGCTTCGCTAAGCGTGAGCGTACGCACGGCGGAACTGGGCGACGCTCGCCCGATACCTTTGCCTGTTGGGCAGAAGCGCCATCAGCCGCTCCCGACACGCCCAGCGCACTTCAAAAGGCTGTGCGTTGATGACTGCCCAAGCTGCATGAAAGGTGAGCGGGTCCAACTCGTGGGGCCAAATGCGCCGCCAGTCCGCCCGGGCGAACAGGTCCAGCAGGTCGCCCATTGCCCAATCCAGGTCATCGGGCTCATAGCGCATCGTCGCCCGCCTGAGTTCGGAGATAGTCGTCGGTGAACGAAAGCCTGCGTGGCACCGCGTCCCGCCGCAGGAGTTCGACCACGCGCTCAGGCGACCCTTCCCGCTGAAGCATCACGTTGATCAGCGCGCCGTAGGCGAGGGCGCCAACTTCCTTAAGGCGGTCGTAACTGATGCGGTCCTGCGCCTTAACCGTGCGAATACGCGACGCCTGGTCGCTGATCCAGGAGAGGCAGGGATAGGCGCCGGCGAGGAATCGCCCCGGATCGCTCAACACATCCCAGGGAATGAACCTATCCACGTTGCGGAGCTCGAGCTCCCAACGCACCCAGGGATTGAGGGGACATCCGAGTTGCTTGCCCTTCTCGTAGATCCTGAGGAGCTTCCCGCTTTGCCGCCGTCCGACCTCGAACGTACGTCCGCGCCCCCTAGGATCGATCCAGTCGCCGTGGCAGGAATGGGCAGGTGGACGACCGCCTACGTTGAAGCCGCCGAGCCTGTAGAGCTCGACGGCCATATCCACCGAGTGATGGCCGTAGAAGTCGTCGGCTGCGCCATCCCAGCGGGTGATACGCGCCCCTAACCGGTCCCGCAGGTATGTCGTTACCGGTGCCCAATCCCGTACGTACGCACATCCCTCACCAGGGATCGAGAGAAAAGCCGTATTGCGCTGCCCGCCGATGGCGAAGAGGACGCCGCCACGGTCGAACGCGAAGGACTGAGCGAAGCCATGCAGCCCGCGATTGCGGTCGGTCATGCCGCCGAAGGCTTCGTGTGTGGCCTCTGACAGCCCCTTCACGAACTCTTCGAGGCTGAGCGAGAGCGGATCGAACGGAAATGAGCAGTTGAGCCAGTCGGTGAGCGCCGTCGTCCCTGGGACGTTGCCGTGGTTCCCTTCGTCCTGGAGTGGACTTTCCCCCCGTATTACCGGACGGGGGGAGTCTGCTCCGCCCGCGGGCGCCGCGAGCGGCGCCTCGTCGATCCGCGCCGGCTCATGTTCGATAGTGTGCGAAGGGAACTTCATGTTCCCTGCACTGTAGCGGGCGAATTAAGGGAACGTCAAGTCCCCTAGTGCTACCGCTGAAGCTCGCGCCGCCCCTCGACCTTCTCTTCGCCGCTCACGGCCTTCCAGAAGTTAGACAGCTTCTCGGCAACCCGAAGGCCGAGCGACCGGTACGAGCTCGGGCCGGTCTCGGGGAAGATGTCGCGGATCTTCACCCCGAGAATGTCCTCGTACTTGCGAATGGTCTTCTTGCTGTGGACTAGGTACAGGACCTTCCAGCCGACGTGATGCCCCAAGCGAAGCAGGCCCAAGGCGGACTCCAACTCATCCACCACGCCCTCGAAGCGTTCGATCGCGTCCTCCTCGATCCGCCGCAGCTCCGCCTCCTGGTCGGGAGTGAGCTTGGCCAGCTTCTCTTCTCGGGATTTCTTTGGAGGTCTGATCGGCACGGCATGCGCTCCGTGAAGGGCAACCCTAACCGAGACAGGGGACTTCAGCAACCCTTACATAGTCGTGCCGCACAACTCCACAGGTACCCCCCGCCCCCTTGGCGTAGGGCGCCAGGGGCGGGTCCCCCCTGTGGATTTGTGCCTGCGGCATCAGCGGTTAACTGGCAAACCGGCATGCTAGTATTCGACAGCCAAAGCCAGTTGAGAACCATTCTCAATTTCTGAGCTCTAAGTCAGAGTGTTTACACCCGCGCTTGGCCCACCCTACGGAGACTTGAGTGGCTGCTCTTCGGATACCTGAACAGGGTCGGAAGGCTCTGCGGCAGCTCGCCTCTATGAAGGACGACGCGTTTGACGAATTGCGCTCCGCCTTGGCGGCGCAACGTCCCGCGATATTCGGGGACGACTTCGTTCAGAGAACGGTAGCTGGCTTGAAAGCTACTGCGGCGGATGAAGCTGCGGGTGTCCTTCGAACGCTTCTTGGAATTTCGCTGGCTAAGCTTTCCAAGAATCGTTCTACAGACCAACTCTGTCAAGACATCGAGGCGTCACTCCGAAAGGACATGAAAGGCGATACGGCGTTAGACGACGCCGGCATAAAGCGAGCACTGGCTCGGCTTACACAATTGCTTGCAGTTCCGAGTTTCGAGGTTTCTGCGAAGGCGCTTGGCGTCTTCGGCGAACATCAGTTGATTTACGAGTCTGCTCGCGTGTTCAGCGATATCCGCCCCGTCTTTGGTGACGATGTATCGTCCGATCCTGCCGCTGCTGTTGTATTCCATAACCTAAAGATTGAATACGTCGAAGGCACCGAGTCTAAGGAGTTGTATCTTGCTCTGGATGGCGAGGACTTGGATGAACTCATTGGCGTGCTGTCCAGAGCAAAGCAGAAAGAAGCAAGTATTCAAGCGATGCTTTCCAAGCAGAACTTGCCACGTTTAAGGGAGGAGTAACTTTATGTCCGCTCGCGACGCGTTTGTCTATGAGGATGATCGCGGCTTCAGCTTCGTGGCAAAACGAGGCAAGAACCTGTCGGAGAACTACAGGGGCGAGAGCGATCAAACGATTCGCGCTCAAATTGCACTGATCGATGAAATTTTCGTGGCGGAGCCAAACCGCACGGCACGCAGCATCAAACGTAGTCTCGAGACCCCGAAGCACTTCACGGTTGTTGACCTGGCGAAGATCGAGGTTCTTGAGACTGCTTTAGCCGCCTCCGGCGAACGGACACTGGCACGTCCGGTATCAATCGCCTCAACAAAGGGCGTTCCACTTTCGTTGCTCCTCCAATTCGGTGGAGCATTGGCCGGTATTCTGTGTCTCGCCAGCCTAGTCGGTTGGATCGCGACAGCTGTTCCAATCGTCAATCCTTTTGTTGCATTGCTTGGATTGGTAGCGTCACCGTTCTTTTATTGGATGGGTCGCCTCACGCGGTAAACGGGCTATACGCGTCTGCGAATAGCGTGGATACGTCTAGCCTCCTTGAACTGCTCCAGCCACTGATCTACGGAGTCCAGTGGCTTGTGCTCGTATGGCTCGCAAAGACTATTGTTGGCGTCGAGCTAATGGAGTTTTGGCGTCATGCTTTGCAGGAGGTCAAAGATCTTGCAGGTCTACGCGTTACTCCAGGCGCTATAAACTTACTTTGCGTTCTTGTAGTAGGGATTTTTGGCATCGTCGTAATAGTAGTCACCAAAATCCATGAGGTATTGGCCTGGCTTGAGACACATCTGAGTAAGGAGCATGCGGAGCAGGCTCACAAGTCCACCGATCCCGCATTGCTGTTCTTCTTTCTTGGCATCATCTTCGTCATTTCTATTCTTGCCGTGATCGCGGATAACAAGACACGCAAAAGAACTAAGTAGGCTGTGCCTTAGATGTGACATGGTTGGGCTGTGGCGTAGTTGTTGTTATTGCTTTCGACCCGTAGTTCGGGGCATCGGCAAGCGTTGACGGGCCCAATTGAACGAATCTCTATATTCGTGTACGACTTTTAATCCGTTGGTCGCAGGTTCGACCCCTGCACGACCCACCAACGCCTGTGATCCGGTACTCGGCGATCGTTGCGCGCCTCGGTCCCGGTTACCCGTCGAGCGCACGCCGCGCCAATCGCCTTCGTGTCCGAAAGCGTGTTCCGCCACCGGACACGTTGACGCTCCGCGCGTCGTCGAGGTCTTCGCCGGGGCCGTCCCCGCTGGCGAAGCCCGGTCGACGTACCGCAACCCCTCGTCCGCGCGCGGCCTTGTCGAGACCGCGGTGTCGGAGCTCCGGACACCGCATGTCGCCGGCATCACGTTTCCGGCGCTTGCGACTGGGATCGCGGGCAGGAACGGGCCCTGTCCCGGATGCGGCAAGGCGGCCGCGGCGGCGGCCAGCGAGGAATTCGGCACGGCGGTCTCCGGTTGCACGGAAGATTATGCCGGCGGTTGGCCGCACATTCACCGCAGGCGGCGGCGAACGCGCCCCCATCCGTGAAGCTTCACACGGCCGTGCCGGCCGATCGGTATCATTCTTGCGTCCTTTGCTCGGGTCCGCGGGAGGGGTGCTGATGCCGCGGGGCTTCCGGCCCCGCGCCTCGCCGCCCCCCGCGCGACACCACATCGAGGATGCGTCTCGCGCGGGTCATGAACGACGACGATTACATCGCCCTGGGCAAGCAGTCCAACGCCGCCGAGCTCGCGTCGGGCCAGGATGCCGCGCTGTTCCTGCAGCTCGAGCAGGAGGAGGGTTTCGAGGACCTCCTCGAGGTCCCCTTCGTGCTGAAGCACGTCCGCGACATCCACGTGGTGATGCGCCACGCGGTGGCCGAGGCCGCCGACCGCCGCGAGGAGCTCACCCACCATCCGCTCTTCCATCCCGGGTTCGCGGGCTTCGCGCTCGGCTTCGCCATCGGGCTTGCGCAGGCGCACCGGCGCAAGCACATGGCGATCCGGGCGAGCCTCGCCAAGCTGTCGCGCCGCCAGATCGAACTGTGCGACGAATGGGGTGTGCAGGTGGCTACGTACTACCTTGCGGTGGTGGACAGCGAGGGCATCTTCGGGAAGGAGGCCGATGTCGATCTCTACGGCATCGGCGACCGCTGGCGACTGCTCGGCGACGAGCGCCGTCTCGACGACTTCGACCGCCTGCAGGAGTGCGTCGATCACGGCAAGCGCGCCGCGCACGGCTGGTTCGAGGATTCCGACGATGTGCCGCCGCACTTCCTCGACGCGCTCGCCGCGTTCGTCGAGGCGAATCCGAACCGGGTGTTCGGCTGAGGCCGGGCCGCGCCGCGGACCTGCGGCGGCGCGGCGACATACAATCGTGGCGCCTCCTATCGGAAAGCCCCGTCCCCATGCCGATGCCCGGCTGGCTGGCCAGCGCCCTGCTGGTCGACTATCGCCGCTTCCTCCCGATCCGCGTGCAGGAGAAGCGCTTCGGGTGGGTGCGCCCGGACTTCGCCGACGTGCTCGCGCGCTGGCCGGACGTGTTCCGCGTCGAGCCGGAGCGGGTCGCGATTCTCGATGTGCTGGATACGCCGCAGCAGCGGTCGGACGCCGTGCGGCGCGTGCTGCTGGCGCTGCGCGAGGAGGGGATGATTCCGGGCTGGCGCGACGAGGACTACGAGGTCTTCGCCGACGCGAGCGGCGAACCGCTGTTCCGCGTCGAGCGTGCGGCGGTCAAGCGCTTCGGCATCCGCGGGCGCGCGACCCACGTGAACGGCCTGGTCGAGACCGCGCACGGCGTGCAGATGTGGGTGGCGCGCCGCGCCGAGAGCAAGGCGACCGACCCCGGCAAGCTCGACAACCTGGTGGGCGGGGGCATCGCGTGGGGCCTCGACGCCTGGGAGACGCTCATCAAGGAGTGCCGGGAGGAAGCGGGCATCCCGGCCTTCCTCGCGCGCGAGGCCAAGCCGCGCGACACGCTCACGTTCGACTATCTCGCGCCCGACGGGCTGGACGCGAACGAGGTCGAGGCCTTCGATCTCTTCCTGCCCTCGATCTTCCGGCCGCGCAACGAGGATGGGGAGGTCGCGGGCTTCGAGCTGATGCCGCTCGCCGAGGTGCGCAGCCGGCTCGACGTGCCGCACCTGTTCACGGTGGACGCGGCACTGGTGGCGCTCCGCTGCCTGGAGCGGCACGGCGCCGGCTAGCGGAGTCCGCGAGACCGCGTTGTCGCCCGGGTGTGACGGCGCCGCCGCGAGGCGAGCGCGTTTCGAAGCGTTGCACGAGCGGAATTTGTTCACCTTTCGACGTCCGCCTCGTGACATATACTTCATGCGTAAAATCAGGCGATTAATGCGTCTGTCTTGAAGCGCTGGGAGAACAAGTCCTTGATCCGTCTCGGGGCCTCGTGGTCCGCCATTGCCAGGCCGCTGCGTTACGCCGCGGTGGCCACGCTCGTGGCGCTGCTCGTGGGCGGGTGGGTCCAGCTCTATCTCAAGTCGCGCGCCGTCGACCTGCGCGCCGCGAACGCGGTGCTGGAAGGGCTGCGCGAGCTCAAGGAGATCGACAGCCGCTGGAACGACCGCCTGATCGCGATCCGCCTTGCGCCCGCGTCGGACGCCTCGCGGGAGGCCCGCGGCGTCGACACGCAGCGCGTGTCGCGCGTGCAGTCGGCGCTCGCGGTCAGCGCCTACGACCTCGGCAACGTCCTTCCGCCGCAGGCGCTGCTGGACATGAAGCGCGCCTTCGACGAGAAGGCGGCTGCCCTCGGCGGCTTCGTTGCCGCGCGGCAGGCCTACTCCGGCGCCCTGGACGGCTTCGTGAAGGCGGGAGACGCGCTGGGCGCCCTGCCACGCGGCCT
>CAZNAH010000127.1:82-8336 GCA_964570735.1 uncultured Hyphomicrobiaceae bacterium
TGGCTGCGCTCCCCCTGCCGGGCGGCCTCGGTCAGCTCCGCGATGGCGCCGGGCTGGTCGCCGCGCGGCTCGAACTCGGAGGTGATGACGAAACGGCGCCCGCCTTCGGATTTCTCCGGTCGCTGCGGGCGGTGCGGCGTGAACATCGGCATGTCGCGCCCCGTCACCAGCGGGTGATCACCGATGGGAGACTGGGCCGAGGGTGTCAGCGCCGTCGGCCGCGCGGGGCGCACGCGAACCGTATCGTCGCCATTGGGCGCTGTCCGGCCGCGTCCGCGCTTCGCCTTGGCCGGCGCGAGCAGCGCGTCGAGATCGACCGGCTCGCCGGTCAGCGCGGGCTGCGGGCCTTCCGCGAACCCCGCAGCGGAGCGGTCGTCGGATATCAAAGTCTGAGGCTCCCCGCGCGGGGAGCGAATTGCGCGCGTTTTTGCCATGGCCGCTAATATGGCGGCGACAAGAGCGCCGCGCCAGCCGTAAGGCACATCAGCGCTTCGACTTATCCCCCGCCGGGGCCGTGATGCTGAAAGCGCCCCGAATGTCGCCCGCCGAAAAGCCCGTCGCCCTGTCTTGCGGATAGCTCTCGGCAAGCGCCGCCTTCACCTCCGGCGCGATGGCCGTGCCGTGGCATTGCAGGCACATTTCGGCGGTGGGGATCGCTTTCATGAAGCGCAGCCGGGCGTCGGCGCCCTCCCCTTCCAGACGCCAGGCTTCGAGCCGCGCGATATCCTCGCCCGCCGCCTTTCGCGCGAGGAAAGCCTTAAGCGTCGCGAGCTCCCATTCGTCCGGGGCATTCGCCGGATTGCGCGTCTTCAGGCTCGTGCGCCGCAGAACGACGCCGCGCGCCTCCGAGACGGTCTCCGCGATGGCTGGCGCGGCCTCCTTGCAGACGCCGATAGCCCCGGCCGGGCCGCCCGCCTTCAACGCCGCAATCAGTTCGCCGCGCAGCTTCTCCGCAAAATCACCGGCCGCCTGCCGCAACGGCGCGAGATCGGGCGTTGCTGGCGCAGGTTCCAGCGCCACGACCGGACCCGCCGCAATCGCTAGGAATGCCCCGAAGATCAATTGCTTCATGACCATCACCCTACTACGAGCGGGAAGCGCGCTCCTAAACCCCCGCCGCTTCCTTCAGCCGCCCGCGCGGGTCATAGGCATGCGTTTCCCGCCAGCGGCGCATGAAATCCTGCAACTCCTCGTCGATCTGGGCGGGCAGCACGACCTTGATCTTGACGAGCTGGTCGCCCGATGCGCCCGTGCGCGCGTTCTGGATGCCCTTGCCGCGCAGGCGCAAGACCTGCCCGCTGGATGCACCCTGCGGCACCGATACGGTCACGCGGCCCGAGATCGTCGGCACCTCGACACGCGCGCCGAGAACGGCCTCGTCGATGGTCACGGGCAGTTCGATGAGGATGTTGTCGCCCTCGCGGTCGAACACGGGATGGGGCGCGATGCGCAGCTCGATCAGCGCGTCGCCCGGCTCGCCGCGCCCGGCGCCGGGGCCGCCCTTGCCTTTCAGCCTGAGCACCTGCCCGTTCTCGACGCCAGCCGGCACGGTGATGTCCAGCGTCTCGTTATCGGGGAACTGCACGCGCTTCTTCACGCCGTTCACGGCTTCGAGGAAGCTGATCTCCAGATTGTAGCGATAGTCCATGCCGCGCATGGAGAAACCGCCGGGGCCCCGCGTGCGCCCGAACAGATCGCCGAAAATGTCCGAAAAATCGCCGGGACCGCCCGCGCCGCCGAACCCGCCGAACGGGTCCGCCTGCTCGCGTGCGCCGCGCGAGCGTGCCGCCGAGAAGTCGCTGTAGAACGGATTGGTGCGCTCCTGGCCGGTCTCGTCGATCTCGCCCGCGTCGTAGCGCTTGCGCTTCTCCGGGTTGCCGAGGATGGCGAACGCAGCCGAAACCGTCTTGAACTTTTCCTCGGCCTTCGGGTCGTTCTTGTTCGCGTCGGGATGCAGATCCTTGGCCAGCTTGCGATAAGCGCGGCGTATCTCGTCGTTGGTCGCGCCGCGCGTGACTCCGAGGACTGCGTAAAGATCCTTATTCATCGAGCAGGAATGGTTCCGGGCTGATCGCCCTCTGTTATGGCGTAAATCTCGGGCCAGAGATAGGGGTGTATGGTGCGATTCCCAACCTCAGGATATGTCTTCGCTCTCTTTCCCGATCAATGTGCGCAGAAAGGCGGTCACGCTGGAGCCTGATTTCGTAGCGATGCGCAGTTCCGGCGCCTTGCCCATGATCCCCGCGAGAATGCGCAGGCGGCGATGGACGCTTTCCCCGTCGAGGGCCGCGTAACGCGCGGGCAGGGTCAATGCGAGGCTGCCGCCGTCATGGACGAGCGGAGTGTGGGGCAGCACGCCGGGCATCCCCGCCGAGAGATTGTTGGCGAGGCGCACCGCCGTCCCGATGATGAGCGCGCGCGTCTGCGCCCTCGGCCTCAGCATACCCGCCAGCTTTTCGAGAAGCTCGCCCGAAATCGACCGGCCATAGCGATGATAGACGGCGAGCGCCAGAAACGCCCGGCCGGGATGGTCGAGCCCGACAAGCGCCGACTGCGCGATGAGCCCTACGCTTTGCTCGCCGCGATAATCGGGATGGGCGCGCCACGCGATGTCGGCGAGAAGGCATGCAGCCCGCCGCAGACGCGCTTCCTCGCGCGTTTCGGCCAGCTCCGGCGTGTTGAACAGCGCTTCAGTCCACGCGATGAGTTCGTTCGCATGCTCCGGCGAGCGGGAACGCAGGCGCGCCACCTCCTCGCAGGCCGTGATCAAGGGATCGGCCGCCTGTTCCTCAGCGCTCATGAGCGAGAACAGCAGCCCCTCGCGAACCCCGAAGGCCGAGAACGTCACGCTGTCCGGCTGCAAGCGCTGGATGATGCGGTTCAGGAGCAGCGCGCCATAGGGCAAGGTTTCCTCGCGGCCTGAGGACATCCCGGACATCTTGCGCAGCGCGCGCGGCGACATGTTCGCGAAGCGGGCGGAGGTATGCATCGCCTTGTCGCGGCTCAGGGTGAAGCCGTGAATGGCGCTCAACGGATAGTCGGTCCGCGCCATGTGCAGCTTGGCGAGCGCGCGCCACGTTCCACCGACAGCGTAAAAGGTCCGGCCGCGGCCCTCGGACAGCCAATCGACCCCGGCGAGGCTGTTCTCGATGATCGCGGCCGCCTTGACGCGGTCGCCTCTGCTCGCGTCGATGAGCGCGAGGCCGCCGAGGGGGAGCGAGGCTTGCCGTCCGCGATGGTTCGCCTGCACGTCTGCGAGATCGAGACTGCCGCCGCCGAGGTCGCCGACGATGCCGTCAGGGTTGGGAAAACCGGCCAGAATGCCCATCCGGGCCAGATCGGCCTCGTCCGTGCCGCTGACGATGCGGATCGGAAAGCCGCAGGCTTTCTCGGCCTCCGCGATGAAAGCCTCGCCATCCTCCGCCCAGCGCACCGCCGCCGTGGCGAAGGCATAGCAGGCCCTCGCTCCGCACTGGCTGATCAGCAGACGGAAGCGGCGCAGCGCGGCAATGGCGCGCGACACCGCCGGTTCGTGAAGCCGGTTCGTCAGGCTGAGCGAGCGGCCAAGCCCGCACATGACCTTTTCCTGGAACAGCGGCGTCGGCGAACGCGCCAGCCCCTCATACACGACGAGGCGTATCGAGTTCGACCCGATGTCGATCACCGCAACGGGCTGACGCTCCGCGAGCCGCCCTTGCGCGAGGCGATCCACGGCGCGGCCTTAAACCTGCGCGATCGGGCTCAGCGTGAAGCGGCGCGGGAAGTTCTTCTTCAGCGCGCCGCCGCGACCCGACAGGCTTGGATTGGTCATGAAGTAATCGTGGGCGCAGAACGGCTCTTCGCCGGGGGCGGGCGCGATACGCCGGCTCGACCCGTCGGGAAGGAGCTTCCAGCTTTGCTTGTTGTCCTTGAGGTTGGCGATCATGATCTGTTCGAGGATCTGCTCGTGGGCCGTCGGGTTGGTGATGGGCACCATGGCCTCAACACGCCGCTCCAGGTTTCGTGGCATCATGTCCGCCGAACTGATATAGACATGCGCCTCATCCGATGGCAACCCGTGGCCTCCCCCGAAGCAGAAAATGCGTGCGTGTTCGAGGAACCGTCCCACGATGCTCTTCGCCCGGATATTTTCCGATAATCCCGGTACGCCCGGCCGCAGACAGCAGATGCCCCGCACCACGAGATCGACGGGAACGCCCGCCAGGCTCGCCTCGTAGAGCGCGTCGATGATGTCGGGATCGACGAGGGAGTTCAGCTTCATCCAGATCGCCGCGGGACGGCCGGCCCTGGCGTGGCGGATCTCGTCATGGATGTGTTCGAGGATTTTCGCCTTGATGCCGTGCGGCGAGATCGCCATCACTTCGAGGTCCTCGGGCTTCGAATAGGTCGTGACGTAGTTGAAGATCTTCGACACGTCGCGCCCGATGGCCGGGTCCGCCGTGAAGTACGAAATGTCCGTGTAGATGCGTGCGGTGGCAGGGTGATAATTGCCTGTGCCGATATGGCAGTAGGTTTTCAGCTCGCCGTTCTCGCGCCGCACGATCTGGCCGAGCTTGGCGTGGGTTTTCAGTTCGAGATTCGTCAGCCCGTAAACGACCTGAACGCCCACCTTCTCCAATTCCTGCGCCCAGCGCAGGTTGTTCTCCTCGTCGAAGCGCGCCATCACTTCGATCATCACGGTGACGAGCTTGCCGGACTCGCGCGCATCGCGCAGGGCGAGCACGATGGGCGATTCCTTGCGCGAGGTGCGGTAGAGGGTCCACTTGATCGTCACCACGTCGGGGTCGGCGGCCGCCTGACGGAGATATTGCAGGACAACGTCGAAGGATTCGTATGGATGATGCACCACGATGTCCTTCGCGGAGATGGCCGCGAAGCAATCATTGTCGAACTCGCGGATGCGCTCCGGAAATCGTGCGTGATAGGGAGGGAAGAGAAGGTCCGGGCGCTCGTCCAGGATGAGCTGCGACAGGTCCGCGGGCGCGATGAGGCCATCCGACAGAAACACGTCCTGCTGGCTCACATTCAGCTTCCGCACGATGAGCGCGCGCATGGATTCGGGCAGGAACTGGCTCATCTCCAGCCGGATCACGTTGCCAAGGCGGCGCCGGTTGAGCGCCTGGCGCATGGTGCGCTGCAAGTCTTCGCCCTTTTCGCTCAGGTCGATCTCGCTGTTGCGAAGCAGGCGGAAAATGCCCGACTTGCTGGGCTTGTAGCCGGGGAAGAGCATCCGGCTGAACAGGCTTATCAGGGTCTCGATGGCGATGAAGCGCACGAGCGGCTTGCCATTCCTGCCCGGCACATCGGGGAGCCGGACGAAGCGCTCGATCTTGTTGGGGATGGGGAGCAGCGCGTGCATGAGCTGCGGCTCGCCGGGGCCGATCCGCTCGCAGGCGAGCACGATGACGATTTCCTGGCTCTGGATGAACGGGAACGGATGAACAGCGTCGATCGTGACGGGGTTCAGCGCCGAGAAGACGCGGCGCTCGAAATACTCCTGGAGCCATCCGAGATCGTCTTTCGAGACCTCGGTCAGCTTGAGAACCTTGATGTTCTCGGCCTCCATCTCGGCGCGGAGGACGGCCCAGCGCCGCTGCTGCTTCTCGAAAAGATCGGACACGGACCGGTTGATCGCCGTCAGCTGCTCGGCGGGCGTCAATCCTTCCTGGCTGCGCGTCGCGATATTGGAAGCCGCCTGTTCGTGAATGCCGGCCGCGCGCACGCGATAGAATTCGTCGAGGTTCGAGCCGGAGATCGCCAGAAAGCGCAGGCGCTCCAGCAGAGGATGGCTTGGATTCTCCGATTCCTCCAGCACGCGGCGATTGAATTCGAGCCAGGACAGTTCGCGATTGAAATAGCGCTGCGGCCCATACGACCTCACGACATCCGCATAGGATCGCGAGGAATCCGGCTGCACCAGGGACATGGAACCTCCACAAGAAGAGCGGCCTGTCGCGGCTTCCGGCTCACGGGTTAGCGCTGGCAGCGGATCGAACGACCATCGGCCACAATAGCGAAGCATCATAACAACACGATCACGCACGACGCAAAAATCGCGCTTGCCCGCCTCTGCGCTGTTACGGCACAGCCTCGCCGTCGTTTTCCGGAACGCGATCCTTAAGGATGCCCGCAATAAAGGTTTTTGTGAGCCTTCGCCCGGTCGCAAGAGAGGCCGCGTCGATGTCGCACACAATGGCCGCGATCGCTTGCGGGGAGCGTTCCGCGCGTTTGATGAGATAGGTGAGCGCATCCGGCGAAAGGGTAAGCTGGCGGTCCGCGAAGAGCTTGATGGCGATGGCGGCCAGAAGCTCGTCGTCCGGCTCGGCGATCGCCACGGCGGGATAGGAGCGGACCCGGGAGCGCAGATCGGGCAGCGTCAGCGTCCAGTGTCCCGGCGCCTCGCGCCCTGTGAGCAGCACCGAAAAGCCCTGCTCGCGCGCCATGTTGAGCAGATGGAAAAGCGCGGTTTCGTCGAACGGCCCGACGTCGGCGTCCTCGACCGCCACGGGCGCGCGCCGCTCGCCCACATGCTGCGCCATCAGGGCCTTCGCAGGCAGACGGGCCGCCTCGGCACGCGCCGCCCAGATATGGGCGAGATGGGTCTTGCCACTTCCGGGCGGCCCATAAATCACGCAGACGGGCGACGGCCAGTCGGGCCAGGACATGACGAGGCGATGCGCGGCTTCGTTGCAGCCCGCGACGAAGAAATCCGTATCCGACCAGGCCGGATCATGCGCGAGGCTCAGGACAAGCTGCTCACTCATGATGTCCGCCGGAGGGCGATGGAGCCATTCGCGGCTCGGTGCGCGCGGGAGTGCCGTTCTCGCGCTGGTAGGCTGTGCTGTCGTAATAGCGGCGCAGGACGAAGCGCACGAGCACGCCGATGACCGCCGCGAGCGGCACCGCCAGGATCAGCCCGGTGAAACCGAACAGATAGCCGAATGCGATGAGCGCGAAAATGAGCCAGACCGGATGCAGCCGCACCCTGTCGCCCACGATCTTGGGCGTCAGGATATTGCCCTCCACCGCCTGCCCGACCAGGAAGATGGCGAGCACGGTCGCGATGGGAAACCAGTCCGGCCAGAATTGCAGCACCGCGACGCTGCCCGCGACCACGAAGCCGGTGAACGCCCCGAGATAGGGGATGAAGCTGATCAGGCCCGCGAGCAGGCCGATCAGCAGGCCGTAATTGAGCCCGGCCATTTGCAGGGCGACCATGTAGAAGACCGAGAGGATCAGGAGCACCGTGAGTTGGCCGCGCAGGTAGTTCGAGATCGTCCAGTCGATTTCGTTCGCGAGCTTGCGGATGGTGGGCGCGTCCTCGCGCGGCAGAACCCGGTCGATGCTGGCGATCATCGTATCCCAGTCCTTCAGCAGGAAGAACGCAATGACGGGCGTCACGAAGAACAAGGCGAGCGAGTTGAACAGCGCGAGCCCGCTTTGCAGCACCGACTGTATTTGCTCGATGGCCCAAGGCGCGATGTTCTCGGCGATCATGCCGGGCGTGAGAGCGGGAGCCTGCGTGCCCTCGCCTTCAGGGGCGCCGGGAAGCTGCTTCTGAAGCGGATCGAGCCAGGCATCCCAGCGGTCCTGAAGATAGGCGCGAGCGGCCTCGTAATATTGGGGAAGGCTGCGGATCAGTTGCGTGAGCTGGTCGAGGACCGCAGGCAGAATGAAGGACAGCGCGGCCAGAACCAGCAGCGTCAGGATCAGGACGATAAAAAAGGACGAAACGATGCGGGGTATCCCGATCCGGTGCAGCCGGTCCGCCAAGGGATCGAACAGGTAAGCGATGATCATGCCGAGCGCGAACGGCAGGAGGATATCCGAGAAAAGGATGAGGAGCGCCGTCAGCAGAAGCGCGATGATCAGCCAGAAGGCGGTATGCGGTGCGAGAGGGATCATGCGGCGGCACCCCGTTCAACGAGAAGACATCTATCAACGAACGCGCGGCCCGCAAACTTGATCCGTGCCATTGAGGCGATTGTGCGCCCCAAGCCGTGTCAAGCGCTTGCCGCCTCCTCATAGGCGGCCGAAATGTCGAGCCATTCGTCTTCCGCGAGCGCGAGCGCCTTCGCCAGTTCGCCCCGCTCGCGGGACAGGGACTGCGCCTCCTCCGGCTTCTTGGCGTAAAGCGCGGGATCGGCCAGCAGGACGTCGATCTGCTGAATGCGCTTTTGGAGGGTCTCGATCCGGCGCTCGTGGTCGCCGATGCGCTTCTTCAGCGGCGCCAGTTCCTGGCGGCGCAGGGCTG
>CAZNAH010000128.1:0-8165 GCA_964570735.1 uncultured Hyphomicrobiaceae bacterium
GTTGTTCAGGCCGCTGGTTCATCATGACCTACTCGTTGCTGCCTCGCCGTCGAGGAGCGGCCGCAGTTCCTCCCGCAGAGCCAGCCGCGCCCGGTGTAGCCGCGACTTCACCGTGCCCGTGGCCGTTTCCAAAATCGCCGCGATCTCCGCGTAGTCCAGCCCCTCAAGGTCGCGGAGTACGATGATGGCCCGCTGCTCCGGCTCGAGCCGGTTCAGCGCTGCCTGCACCGCCCGCTGGGTCTCGCGACTCATGGCCTGCTCGTCGGGCCTCGGTTCCGGCGCGGCCGGCCCGGGTGTGGGCGGCTCGCAGTCTTCCTCCGGGCGGCTTGCCCACGCCTCCAACGAATGCGTGCGTGTGGTCCGCTGCCGGCGACGGGCGCTCAACACAAGGTTGACGGCGATACGGAAGACCCAGGTATAGAGCCGCGCCCGGCCGTCAAACCGGTCCAGTGCCCGCCAGGCCCGCACGAAGGCCTCTTGGGCGAAGTCCTCCGCCTCCGCAGGCCGCCCGCAAAGCCGCAGGCAGACGTGGAACACACGGTCCTGGTAGCGGCGGACGAACGCGCTGAAGGCGGCGGGGTCGCCCTGCCGGCAGCGTTCCACGAGAGCGGCTTCGTCGAGGTCGCCTGCCGCCATCGCGGGCGGGACGGGCTGCGTGTCCTCCGTGTCCACCGGCACCGCGGCTCTCGCCGCTGGCAAAGGCTCTGTGGCTGCCGGTGGGCGGCTCGTCGTCAGTCGCTCGTTCCCTGTCTTTGGACGCATGGGCGGCCTGCCGGTTCCGTGGGGCAGGATACCCGCCCCCGGCGGAGGAATAAAGGTGCCGGCGGACGGACGGCCGGATGAGACCGGGCGAGGCAGCCAGGCGACGAGGGGCCGGGCGGTGGCGGAGACGGGCCGGCCGGTCTGGTTCGTCGCTCGCCACGAATCTCAGTTCGAGCAGCCAGGCCGCCAGCACACTTAGCAGTCCGATCAGCGGCTCGAGCCGGTTCGTGTGTTCCAGTCGCCGCAACACGACAGCACATCCGGTTTTCTCGGTCTTGTTATACTCCTCGATCGACCAACGCAACGAATAACCCCCGGCTGCGAACAACGCTGCCGCCGGCTCCCCGCAGGGCAGGCTGGCGCACAAGAACCATTCCAACGCCATCCCGTCGTCTGGCGGCGGGCCGGTGGACCGGATCGCTTCAATCCACCAATATGGTCCACGCTCTTCGATCGGCACGTGGCGGGCCTCGGTACGGTCGTTACCGAGGCCCGGGGCCGCAACCGCCGCCGCTGATACCGCTGATAAGCCAGGCCCAACGGTCGTCTCGTCTGCGGACCCACCGTCAACACGTTTTGCTGATGCAGAACGCGCAGATGGTCCCCGCTCCCGATCGGGTCAAGCCCCGCGAAAAGGGCGTCCGCGACGCCGGCGTGCCGTGGTACGCCGGTCATGACGTACCTCGAATGGCCGCTGTGCCAGGCGTGCCAAGGCCGGCACGGCGACGACGATCAATCCAGCGAGGTCAGTGAAAGCGCGGGCGACACGTGCCGGCTCCGCAGGAAGGTCGCCCGACCAAACAACCCAAACCCGAGATGAGGAGAACGCGATGCCGAAGCGGAAGTCCGCGGAGAAGCAGTCGAGCACCCGCAGGTCGGCGTCGTTGGCCAATTCCTCGGCCCGGCGGCGGGCGTGGTCGGTCAGGCCGCCCTCGACGTTGACCTGCACCCGCCAGGCGATCCGCTTCCAGAGCCAGTCCTTGTTGCCGGACCGCGTCGATTCGCCTAGGATCGCCTCGTACTTCTCGCGTAGGTCGCGGACGGTCATTTGCCTCAGATCCGCGAGCTCTTTCCTAACGTTCAGCCCCAGGCGTTGTCTCCTCGATCCTCGCTCTTGCAAGGTGTTAACCACACTCGCCATCAGGGCTACTGCGGTGGGGAAACTCAAGGCGAGGTTCGCCGGATTTCGGCGAAATCTGCGACATGCATGCTTGTGCCCCGCGGTGCGATGATGCGGCGCGCTGTGCGCCGCCCTTGCGGGCTGGGATGGCCCGCTGCGCCAATCGCATGCGGATCACGCCGGCCGCGAGGTTCGCGACGACTTCGCGCTGTCGCTGCTTAGGATGAAGGTCGGCTAAATCGGCGGGATCGAAAGGGACGCGGCCCGTGGCCATCGGCAGCGCCGTGCGGACGGTGCCCACAACGGCCTTCTCTTCGCGACCGGTGCGTCGTCTGGCGGGTACGGGCCAGCGCGGCCCGCTACTTGTTACATACGCGGCGCGTTAACCGAGTGGTGCGCCGTGATGGGCTAACTAATACGGTTCCACGGGGTATTCACGCACCTTGGGCGGTTCCACGCGGACGCCGTCAGCGTCGCGCTCGTACTTAGGGATGTCGGGCCGGGGATGAGAAAGCCCGTATGCCAACAGGCAGAGCTTCGCGGCGACGGGTTCGTTTAGTGTGTGCAACGCCACGATGGTGCCTCCCGGCAGGGCCACCTTTGTGGAAGCCGGAATACCGAGCGTACAGGGTGCATCCTGCCATCGCCCCGCGTGCCTCGGCGGGGAAGTCCGCAAGCGTTCGGTGACCACATCGCATGTCGAGCCGCCGCCGACCAGAAACAGACGGTAAAGCGCGATGCCGTCAGCACTGAACCATGCCCAGTGACGTTGGTCAATTGTCATCGCATCATTCAACACCGCGGCATGATGCTGGAAGATCTTTTTCGCGATCGGCTCGATATGCTGCTGGTACACCCGCAAACTCCCGCCACTTAGCGCCTCACGCGCGGCTCGCAGGTTCCCTCCCCGCCCACGCAGTTCGGGTGCGAGGGCCCGATCGACGTCATCCATGCCGTAACGCCTGCTGCCCGCAGCGTAATACCACGCCTTTGTCTCGCGCTCATCCTTCTGGAGCCAGAAGAACGCAACGTCGGTAGTGCCTGCACCGATATCTACCGACCCATAGAGGCCCTTCTGTGTTTGGGGTAGCAGCAGGTAGGCAGTCATGGCTGCATGTGTTTCGGGAAATACGCGCGTGGGGCTCATTTCAAGAGGAGGCTTGGGCTCTCTTCGAGCCTGTCTCAGGGCTTCGAGGGCGTCATTCAATCCCCAAGGGTTCTGCGCGCCAACGGCAAGCTTCCACGCGTAGTGCAATGTCCGGTCGAAGTGGTCGCCGACTTCGCCAAACTCGCCCATCTGGTCGAGCGGAGCAGCCGAGTGTACGGACCATCGCAGCTCGTGGTCGTCCCCTTCGAGCACTTCTGCGACGCGCTCCCTCGCCACTTTGAGCACAACCGCCAAGTACAAAGTCGACAAATCCTCGGCGGACGGTTGGGTACCAGCGATTCGAAAATGCCCAGGCCTTTCCTCGAGACAGTTCGGGCATGGTTGCGCAATTGCCGTGTGAGTCGATTCAGCTCTCTGCGCCCTCGCTTGGCATAGCAAACACATCTTGAACGAGCGGATGATCGTGGGCGCCCCGACGGCCTCCGCTTGATAACCGAAGAATAGCTTGCCATCCAAGTAAGCCACCGTGGCGGGCATTAGCAGGCGACTAGCGGGCGGACTTGAAGGCTCATGTCCGATCGCGAAGAACGGCTTACGGTCGCCCTGCTCGCGAAAGCAGCACTTCGTGGTTGCAGTCCCGAAGTCCACACCGAGTGTGACGCGACGGACTCGCGCACCGGAGGGGCGTGACTCATGAGCCTCTGCTGGACGCGCATCGGATGCCCGGTCGCGCAAGGGTCTACGCCCCGGAAGCCTCTCCCACCACCCTGACATAACCGGCACCCTCGACGACCCAACTTACCGACACATCGCGACTGGCCTGCACTTGCCGACAACGTTCCTCGAACTCAGCGTCAAGTTTGCGAAGCTGGGCCTCGAAGCGGAGCACAGCGGGCTCCTTGCCGCGAATGCGGCTCTCCTGCAAACGTCGTGTGCGCTCCAGCCGCGTGGCGCGGTACGACGATTGCAGGGAAGCTAGCCTTTGCTCCACGCGTGCCGCATTACGTTTCCGGATCTCCTTCCGGTAGGTGCTGTGGCGCTCAATCAAGACGCGCTGGGCTTGTTCGAACAATTTCCGTGAAAAGTCCGCTGGCGGCGCGTCGAAACCATCCCAGCGACGGCCGTGCAGCACCATGTGATGCAACAGCATCTCGCCAGCATCAGGATCAGCTACGAAGTCGCCATCGGCGGACACGACGACCGCCCACAGCGATCGGCCAGCGCGAATCCCTGTCTCCTCGATCGCAACGCAGACAAACAGGTATTCACCGGGCGGCACGACGCCAGAGGTCACCTCGACAGCAGTGACCGGGTGAACGAGCTTGGGATCGTCATCATACCGCCTGGCGATGGCCCGAACGAGCGGGTGCGTTGCGGTGATGAGCTCCAGGCGCGGGTTCCGCATTGCCTCCTCGTTGTCGAACGTGAGCTCAAGTCGTCCGTTGGCCGAGCGTTCGAGGAAGCGAAGCAGTGCTGGGTCGTTGCGTGGCAGCGGCGCGCGGACAAAGTCGCGCAGGGCCTCGGTCACACGCATTCGGAACGCCGTCGTGTCTGCGGTCCCGTCCTGCGCGTCCGACTTCGCCAACGGGCCCAAGGCACAAGCCCCGTGTTCAGACTCTATGAACTGTTCGACGAAGATCTTCAGCTCGGGTCCGGTGACGAATCGTCCTAGGCGTCGAACGCGGTCGATCTGATCATTGAAGTACTCGTCGGTGCCAACCAAGTTAGCGGACTCGGCTTCCAGGCGCTCCTCGTCGCGAGCACGCTGAGCCAAGGCAATCGCCCTTTGCTCGATCAGAGCCTCCCGTTCCTGCTGCGTCAGTCTAGGATTGAACAGCTGGTCAGTGAGCCGTCTGATTTCCTGCCCCAGAATGGGTTCCAGAACGCCGATAGTCCGCTCAAAGACGCCGATGCGCCGATAGAGCCGGTCAAGGATGAGGTCCTCGATCGTGCCCGGACAAGAAAACGAAAAGACGAGGATTTTCTCCGAAGGCTGCCCCAATCGGTCCAGCCGTCCGATCCGCTGTTCGACCACCATCGGGTTCCAGGGCAGATCCCAATTGACCAAGACATGGCAGAACTGAAAGTCCAAGCCCTCGCTGCCAACTTCGCTTGACAGCAGCACACGTATCGTCGGGTCGTCCTTAAAGCGTTCGATGCGTTGAATCCGCTCGTCATGCTCCGGGTCTTGCGGGTTCGAAGGGACGTCACCGTCGATACGAACGCAACCGATTCCCGCCTGCAGCATACACCTCTCCAGATAGCGCAGGCTTCGCTTAAAATATGCGAAAACGACCACCTTCTCGTTTCCCCCGAGAACCCTGTGCAAGCTCTCGAGCTTCGTGTCGCGGTGGCCCATGACTTGCCGGCATTCAGAGATCAGGTCCCGGAACGCCGGATCCTCCGTCAGAACCCAAGTCGAGCTCTGTTCCGCGTCGTAGTCAGTCTCGGCGTCATCGAGGTCTTCGTCAATCTCGTCACCGCCGTCAGCAACTGTCGGCAGGGCTTCGTAGTGCTCCAATGCGCCGTGCAGGCTGCTCGCAAACTGCCGCTGAAGCGTGATGAGAGCAAACCGCGCGGCGGAGTCACCGCCGAATCGCGCGTAGCGGTCAAAACAGAACTCTGAAAGCCGCGAATAGACCTGCCGCTCTTGCTCCGTTAGTTCGACACGGACGACGTGTGCCTCCCGCTTGGCCGCATCCGGATAGACCTCGCGCTTGCGCGTCCGTGTCATTACCGGCGTGAGCATATTGAGGTAGGCCATGTTCTCTTGGAGCTCGACGAGTTGTGCCTTGGTGAGCTCCTCGTCCCTTTTCAGGAGCCCGAGGCAGTCCTGATAAATCGGGTTGTTCGTGACGAGCTGTCGGCTCGAGGAAGTTTCCAGATTCGAAAGCAACGCAGCAGCCCGCTGGCGCCATCCCTCCCCGCCTCTTCGCAGGGTCGTTTCGGCGTCGACAACCCAGCGGTTGGTGCGGAGGCGCTCCTGAAAAACGTCGAAGCGGTCGAACTCCTCTGGTAGGAGTAAACGCAGCAAGGTGAAAAGGTTCTCGTCTCCAAGGTGAATGGGCGTGGCGGTCAGAAAAAGCACGGCCTCGCTGTAGTCGCCGAGCGCCCGGACGACGTGGTGCTGCTTTGTGTCGCTGTTACGGCAGTGATGGGCTTCATCAACAATCAGCAGATCGATGGGGGCGGCGCGCTGTTCGATCGCCTCAATGACGGTGTCTGCTCGCAGACTCTCCAGGGACACAATCGCCTGTAGCCGAGGCAAGCCGCGATCGGACTGCCCTTCTCGCAGTACGGCCTTGCGCAGGAAACCGGCCCGATCCAGAATCTCGAACTCTTCGGAGAATCGCTGCCAGAGCTCGTTCTGCCATTTCACCCGCAGCTTGGCCGGGCACACCACAAGAACCCGGTCTACGCCGAACCGGGCTCGTTCCTCCTGCAGTATGTAACCGGCCTCGATCGTCTTGCCAAGGCCGACCTCGTCAGCAATCAGCAGGCGACGCTTCTCGGAGGTTAGGAATTTCAGCAACGGCTTGAACTGGTATGCATAAAAATCGGTTCGCGACGCCTTGTAGCTATAGATCGCGTCGCGCAACGGTCGTCGGAGCTTGGACATGGTCAGGCGGCGGGCGAATGTGACATGATCACCGAATTTGCCCATCAGGAGCAGCGATTCAACGTCCTGTTCTCCGACGAACAGCTCGAGATCGTCTTCGACGACGTTTTTGATCCGGCCATTGAAGTTGACGCGATAGTAGGCCTCGCCCGCGTGCGTCTCCGGCCCGGCGACAATCGTTCCGACGCAGCTCATGCTGCCCCGTTCAACAACCTGGTCGCCCTTGGAGAACATTCGGCTTCTGATTCTGCCGGGCTTGCCGGCGATCTGGCGCTCGCCGAACTCCATGCCCGTGAAAACCGTGACGCTCAGGTTGCCTTGTCACGCGGTGTTGCGGGGCAGTTCATGCGAGACGCCGTCTCGTTCAGTGGCGCCGGAACCTTGATCGTACTTTCGCTGCCCGACCCGTTCAACCGAGTGACCATCGCAGGTGCGCGCGGGTGCGCCTGGGCTCTTGAGCTTGTGATGCCGTCCGGTTCCAAAAGTCCACGCACGCATGCGTTAACCGCATGGTGCGCTGTAAACAGGATGGTCGGCTGTTAGCGAACGAGAGAAACGGAGAGCGCGGGGCCCGGAAGGACGCCCCGAACGGCCCGCCGGCGCCCGACCGGCCCGAGAACGCGCTCTCTCGCCTCGCGGACCCGTCCCGCTGCATCCGTAAACCCTTGCTAATCGTCGCGTTACAACGAGCAACCCCGGGCACTCTCCGGCCCGGGGGTTTTGCGCTAACTGGTCGGTCGCCAGGCTCGCGACCGAGCGTTGATCTCCCCGAAGGCAACCCTCGTTATAACCCTTCGCGCAGCTCCAAGGCGCCCGCGCTCGCCCGATCGCTCCGGGTCCCAGGGGCGGTTCCCACGTCTGAGCGCGTCCGTCGAGCCCGCCCGAACCGCGATCACACCAGGGACTCCAGGTACGCTCGCATCACGTTCGCCACGCGGTCGATCTGGGTGTAGGCAAGATGATCGAGGCGTTGCCCGCACGGCGACAACAGACGAGCAGGCCGGGTGAGCCGGAGTTCGCCCTCTCAGAAGGCGAATCCGGCTTGACTTTCGCCGTCCAGGAAGGCGAAAATGGCGGGCATGGAAAAAGACGCCACGGCCGTGTATCGCGCTCGGCTGGCCGAGAAGCTGGCCGACTCCTTGACCGCGCCGCTGCCCACAGCGACGCCCCGCCGCGTTTATGGGACGGTGTGCCTGCCCGGCAAGGCAACCGCGGTCATCGGCATGCGCCGGGCCGGCAAGACGACCTTTCTCCACCAGCTCCGCCGGGAGCGGCTGGAGCGCGGCGTGCCGCGCGAACGGCTGCCGTACATCAACTTCGAGGATGAGCGGCTGGGCGGGCTGGGGGCCGAGCACCTGCATCTGGTGGTCGAGGAGTACTACCGGCGGCTGCCCGCGCTGCGGGGCGTCGAGACGGTCACGTGGTGCCTCGACGAAATCCAGGTCGTGCCGGCGTGGGAGCGGTTCGTCCGGCGGCTGCTGGACAGCGAGATTTCCGGCTTCGAGGTGTTCTTCCCTGAGCGCGACGAGGTGGGCAACGTGATTTCGGCCACCCTC
>CAZNAH010000129.1:0-8124 GCA_964570735.1 uncultured Hyphomicrobiaceae bacterium
GCCATGGCAGCATAACTTAAACCAAATAGCCTCCGACAATCCCGGGGCGGTTCAGCGGCGCTTCTCACCTCGCATGAGACAATGCCGAACTTCGTCCTCTCCACCGACGAGCGGGACAATATCATCGCTTATATCCTCAGCCTGAAGAAGTAAGCGTGCGTTTTGATCGGCGTCAATGACATCGCTGACGCATCCTCGGAGCTTGATCGGGAACATTCATTAGAAAGTGGCAGCCATGTCATACAAGACGATCCTCGCCTTCTTGCCGTCCTCGCGCCGCGCCGCACAGGTCGCGAAAACTGCGGTCAGCGCAGCGAAAAAATGCGGGGCCCATGTCATCGGCCTGCATGTCATCGCGACGTTTCCGCCCTATGGCGAACTCGCCGAAGCCGTGCCGGCCGAAACCATGAAGAAGCTGCGCGAGCCGGCGCAGCGGGAAGCGGAGGCGGTCGAGATCCTGTTTCGCGAGAGCACGCGCATGGGCGGTCTCTCATCGGAATGGCGCTGCCTGACCGCCGATTACAGCAGCGTCGTGGATATCGTCGTGCAGGAAGCGCGCGGCGCTGAGCTTGTCGTCTGCGGAAACCATGAGGCTGACGATCCGTTCAATTCCTGGCTCGACATCCCGGACCGCGTGATGCTGGAAAGCGGCCGCCCGGTTCTCTTCGTGCCGCTCAGCCCAGTCCCCGATCACTTCGCCGAGAAGGTGGTCATCGCCTGGAACAACACCCGCGAGGCGGCGCGCGCCGCCTTCGATGCCGCGCCGCTGCTGAGCGGCTCGGCGGTCGAGCTTCTGGCGATCAACCCGCCCGACCGGCGTTCGGCGGAAACCTACGAGCACGGGGTTCGCCTGGTTGACAGCCTCGCCCGGCATGGCGCGCGGGTGAGCACGCAGACCGTGACCGTGAAGGACACCTCCGCCGGGGAATACATCCTCGACCACGTCAAGGCGAATGCGTGCGATCTCCTCGTCATGGGCGGTTATGGCCATTCGCGTTTCCGGGAAATGCTTCTTGGCGGCGTGACGCGCGAAATCATCAATGATATCGAAATCCTCACGTTGATGTCGCATTAGCCCTCCACAGTGCGCTTGTCGCACAGGAGGGAGGATCGCTATGCGAGGACTGGCCGTTTGGCGGGCATTGCTGATCGCGGCGCTCTGCAACGCCCCGCTTTTGGACGGAGCCGCCGCCGAGGCGATCGAGGAAGGCCGCGCGATCGCGGAGACCCATTGCGCGCGCTGCCATGCCGTCGGCAAAACAGGCGACAGCCCGCACGCCGACGCACCACCCTTCCGCGACCTCCGTCTGCGCTACCCGGTCGAAAATCTGGAGGAAGCGCTGGCCGAAGGCATCATGACCGGCCATGCCGACATGCCCGAATTCCAGTTCGAGCCGCAGCAGATCGGCGCGTTCATCGCCTATCTGAAAAGCCTCGAAGACGGCCGCCAGAAGTGACGGACTCACCGGAATCGCGACAGAAAACGCCCGGCAGGCGGCGCGATTACATCCACTTCGTCCGCATCACGACGCGCTGGATGGACAACGATGCCTATGGCCACGTGAACAATGTCGTCTATTATTCCTGGTTCGATACCGCCGTGAACGGTTTCCTGATCGGGCAGGGTGCGCTCGACATCGAGAACAGCGCGGTCATCGGCCTCGTGGTCGAGACCGGATGCCGCTACTTCAAGCCCGTTGCGTTCCCCGACGAGATCGCGGCCGGAATCCGCGTCGCGCGGATCGGCACGTCATCGGTGCACTATGAGGTGGGGCTGTTCCGCGGCGATGACGACGAAGCCGCCGCCGAGGGCTATTTCGTGCATGTTTATGTGGATCGCGCCAGTCGGCGCCCGGTTCCTCTGCCGGAACCGCTGCGCGCCGTGCTGACGCCGCTCATCCGATCTTGAGGCCGGCGCAATCCCTTATCGCGCCTTTTCGAACTGGAAGATCCCCCAGGTCAGATAACCGCGATCCGCGCCATCGACCCAATGCTGCAAACCGCGCAGCATCGTCTCGACATAGGCATCGCTGACGCTCTGCCCCAGCGCAGCCCGCCGCGCTTTCAGGTCTTGCCCCACGCGATGGTAATGGTGCCGCAGGTGCTCCACCATCGGCACGAAACGAACCTCGCGGAACCCCAGTTCGGCGAGCGTGGCCCGGTAGAAGCCCGGCGAGCCCAGCGTCGCGAGATGGATACGGTCCAGGATCGGCTTCAGAACGCCGGGCGGGCAATCGTCGCTCTGCATCGGATCGGTGAAGATGAAGGTGCCCCCGGGCCGGAGCACGCGCGCGACCTGCTCCAGCACGCGGCGGCGGTTACCGCTATGCAGGATGGCATCCTGCGACCACACCACGTCATAAGCGGCGGCGGGACCGGGAATGGCCTCGAAGTTCCCGTGCACCACGGCAATGCGGCGGCTGAGACCCTGCTTCTCGTTCAGCCGCTGGTTATGCGCGTTCTGCACGTCGCTAAGGTTGAGGCAGGTGACGTGGCAGCCGAATGTCTCGGCAAGATAACGGGCCGAGCCGCCATATCCCGCGCCGATATCGAGGATGGCCGTATCCGGCCCCGCCCCCTGAAGCATGCCCGCTATGGCCTCCACTGTGCGACGGCTCGCCTCGGCGATGTCCTGACCGGGCGTCTCGTACAGGCCGATGTGAATGTCTTCCCCGCCCCAGACCGTGCGATAGAAGGTGTCCGCGTCCCGGCTGTCGTAATAGGTCTCGGCCAGCGCGACGGCACCGGGCTTAGTCGTCGTCGCCATAGGTCTTCTCCGCAATGTGGATTAAAAAATCAGGCTCCATATCGTCATAGACTTCATGGAAATCGCCGTAGGACTTGATCTTCTGGAAGCCGACCTCGCGCATGACGCGCTTCAGGTGCGATCTGCGCAGAGGGTACATGTTCAGATTGAAGACCGAGCCGTCCGAAAACTGATAACGGAACCGGCATAAGCCATCGTCCACATGCTCCGGCTCGGCGACGACATCGCCTCCGCAATAGTAATATTTGTGCTTGCTTTCGAAACCCCGGTCGAGAATGGCGTCGTAATTGCGCTGGTCGATGATCAGGATGCCGTCATGCTTCAGCGCGGAATAAAATTCCGCAAGCGCCCGGCGGCGGTCCTTCTCGCTGAAGAGGTGGGTGAAGGAATTGCCGAGGCAGATGATGGCGTCGAACTTGCCGTGAATATCCCGGTTCAGCCAGCGCCAGTCGGCGTGAACGGTCGTGAGAACCTGGCCGTGCCTGCGCCCGTTCTCGAAAGCCTTGGTGAGCATTTCGGCGTTGCCATCGACGCTCGTCACATCGAACCCCGCCTTGCGAAGCTGCACCGAATGGAAGCCGGTGCCCGTGGCCACGTCGAGAACCTTGGTCTTGCCGCGCGCGCTGAGGACGTCGATGAAAAAGCGGCCTTCGCTTTCCGCACGCGCCTCCCAGTCGATGAGTTCGTCCCATTTCTCGACGAAGGATTGCACATATTCCTTCTGGTAATGATCCGTACATCGGATCGCGACGGGGTTACTCCCGTAGTCCTGCGCGACGCTCGCGTTCGTTCGCGCATGGAATTCCGTTGTCATTGGCCAACCCTCTCCGACAGTTTGATGGTTCGCCGGCCCCGAGACATCGTCTTGAAACGAAAGGAGATCCGGCACTTGTCGGACGGCTGGCACAATGACGCAGAAGTCGCGCGGCAGAGAACCCGGAGCGAGGCACAGCTCAGGGCCAGACTTGCTGAGTTCATCGTCAGATTTGCGACACGCCCGACCCATGCGGACGCCAGCCGTCATCAGGATTGATGACACGAATCGAATTCAGAACAAAGCTTGAAAAAAATTAATTTACATGTTATCTCTGAATGCTGATTTTTAAATCTTATATATTTCAGTATTTATTGGATGTAATTTATCTTTATAAAATTTGCAATGAAAATACTATGCACGCCAAGAACCACCGAGTTATTATTCAGCAACATCACTAGAATCCGGCGGCGCATCCGTCGCTACGCGGATCGGCGGCCCCTTCGATGCATCCGGCCTTCCTGCCTTGCCGATGAAGGACGAGCGCGCCGGCGTGACCCATGACCTCGCTAAAATCGCCGACCAGTTCGACCTCGTGCCCGCGCTCGCGCAGGCTCGCCACCGTTTCCGGCGGGAAGCGGCTTTCGAGACGGAGATTGGTGGCGCTGCTTCCCCAGGTGCGGCCCAGAAGCCAGCGCGGCGCGATGATCGCCTGCTGCAAGTCCTGCCCGAAAACGACGTGCCGGGTGTAGATCGCGGCCTGCGTCTGCGGCTGGCCTTCGCCGCCCATCGTGCCGTATGGCATGATCCGCCCATCCGTCATGAATGCCATTGCGGGTTGGATCGTGTGGAAAGGCTTGCGGAACGGGGTCAGCGCATTCTGCCTGCGCGCGTCGAGGTTGAAGCTCGTGCCGCGGTTCTGCCAGACGATGCCGCTTTCCGGTAAAACCAGCCCTGAGCCGAACTCCCAATAGATGCTCTGAATGAAACTGACCGCGCGGCCATATGCGTCGATGCAGCCCAGCCAGACCGTATCGCCGGGATGGGCGGGCTGCGGCCACGGCATCGCGCGGGCGGGGTCGATGCCGCGGGCCATGCCGTCGAGCATGTCGGGCGTGAGAAAATCGCGCGGATCGTCGCTCATATAGGCGGGGTCGGTGACGTGCCGGTCGCGGATCAGAAAGGCGCGTTTCGTCGCCTCGACAAGGCCATGCACATAATCGGGGCCATCGGCCGCATCGCAGGCGACGCGCTCGAACAGGCCGAGGATCATGAGCGAGGCGAGCCCCTGGGTCGGCGGCGGCATTCCGTAGACCTGCCCGTGGCGCAGATCGACGCGCAGCGGCGGCACGAGATGCGCGCGGTGCCGTTCGAAATCGGCCAGGGTGAGGGGGCTGCCCGCCGCGCCCAGATCCCGCGCCATGCTGCGCGCGAGATCGCCGCGATAGAAATCGTCGAGGCCCGCGCGCCCAAGCTGTTCCAGCGCCGACGCAAGCCGCGCATTGGCGAGGAGCGAGCCGGCCTCCGGCGCGACGCCGCCCGGCATGAAGGTTTCGGCGAAGCCCGGCACATCCTCAAGCTCGGCACGTTTTGCGGCCGTCGCGCGCGCCTGGCTCATCGAAACGGGCACGCCGGAGCGGGCATGGAAAATGGCGTCGGCCAGCAGGCGGGGCAGCGGCAGCCGTCCACCCCACCGCGCGCTGAGATCGAGCGCCGCCTGCCAGCCCGAGACCGCGCCCGCGACCGTAAGCGCGGCCAGTGGCCCGCGCGGCCGGATCGCTTGCCCATGACCCTGCTGTGCATAGAACTCCGCCGTCGCCAGCCCCGCCGCCGCGCCGCACGCGTCGATGCCGATGGGCGCGTTTCCAGCCTCGCTCACCAGCCAGAAATTATCGCCGCCGAGCGCATTCATGTGCGGATAGACGACGGCGATCACAGCCGCCGCAGCAACCATCGCCTCGATCGCGTTGCCGCCCTCGCGCAGCACGGACAGCCCCGCTTGCGCCGCGAGATGGTGGGGCGCGACGACCATGCCGCGCGTGGCGTGAGCGGTGTGTAGCAAGCGGCGCCTCTCCGGTCAGCGTGCCAAGGCTGCAAGCATGACGGCGCTTGCCGGGGCTGTAAAGCCGGCGAAGCCGAGAAAACGGATGTGGCAGGAAAAGCGGAAGCGCGCCACCCTCAGCGCGATGGCTCAGAGGCAAGACAGATCCTGCACGCGCACCACGCGGAAGGTCCGCAACTCGTCTTCGTCGTGCTCGCGGATCGAGACATATTCGCCGGGCACGAATTTGTGGTTTCCGAAGCGGTATCCCGTCTCGTCGTCTTCGGCGTCGCCGTGGATGTCGTAGTGGAACGCCCATTGCCCGCCCCGCTTGCGGACGAGATGGCCGAGCTGGTCGTCCTCATCCTCCCAGAAGCGCCGCACACGGCAACGCTCACGCTCGCGCCGCCACTCTACCGGGTCGAGATAGCCGTCCGCATCGAGCGGCGCGACGAACTCGTATCCGCGTTCGGAACTGCCGTTCGGAAAGTCGTGGTCGCGCGCCAGTTCGAGCCTCACCTTGCTGAGCGTCATGATGCTTGCCCCCATGCGTCTTGGCTAATGCGACAGAAGGGTCGCGACCGAGGTTTTGCGAAGGATATCCCGGCTGACGCCGCCGAAGATCATCTCGCGGTAGCGGGGATGTCCGTAGCAGCCCATCACGAGCAGGTCGCAGCCTTCGTCCACGATGCGGGATAAGAGATAGTCGCCGGCGGAGGTTCCGTGGAGTTCCGCGGCATCGGCTGCGGCGGCGACCCCGTGACGGCCGAGCGCGGCGGCGAGAGCCTGCGCCGATGTCAGCGCTTCGAGACGCTCGGCTTCGCTGTCCGCGAGCGTGACGATCCGCACGGCTGATGCGCCTTTCAGCATTTCAAGCGCGTCGAAAACGGCGCGCGCCGCCTCGCGGGAATTGTTCCAAGCCACCAGCACGCGATCGCCGATCCTGCTGAACGCTGGCGTCGGCGGAACCATCAGCACGGGGCGGCCGCTTTCCATGATGAGGCGTTCCGGGATGTCGAGCGTATCCTCCAGGCCGCCATTCTCAGGCTTGCCGCACACGATGAGATCGACGCTGCGCGCGCCGCGCAGCAGTTCATAGGGAACTTGCGTATATTCAGCCGTCGTGCAGCGCCATTCGGCCGTGAGATTTCCCCCCGTTCGGTCCTGGAAGATCGTGTGGAGCGCCTTCGCGTCCTCGCGCGCGGGCGCGGCCATCTGCTCCACGACCTCGTCAGGCACAGCGATGGCGAGTTCGCCGTAAAGCGGATAGGTCGCGATGACATGCGCGCCGATGAGATGCGCGTTGTTCGCGCCGGCCAGCGTGATGGCGGCATCGAGCACGGGCGCATAGGTGCTCGGACTCGGCAGATAGGCGAGGATAGTCCGGATCGGCATGGCGCAACTCCTCGAAGGGAACTGCTCCACTTTCAGGGATGATGCAGACCTGCGCTTTGACTTCCGTCAAGCTAACTGTGAATTGGAGCGGGCGAGGCGATTCGAACGCCCGACCCTCACCTTGGCAAGGTGATGCTCTACCCCTGAGCTACGCCCGCTCTGGCGCATGCGGGCGAAACCCGCTTGATCTGTTGCTTATATTGCGCAATCTGCGGGGCGATGCAAGCCTTCTGCGTTGGGAGCCCGCCGCCCCGTTTCCGTCTGCCCCTCGGACTTTTTCGCCCGCAAGATCTCATGGCCGCCACCCGCGACGATCTTATGAAGTTCCTGCATGGTCTCGATATCGAGACCGCGACCGTGGAGCATCCTCCGCTCTTCACGGTGGAGGAATCGAAACGGCTGCGCGGCGAAATTCCCGGCGCTCATACGACGAACCTGTTTCTCAAATCCACGAAGGACGAGCTCTTCCTGCTGACCGCGCTTGAGAGCACACCTGTCGGGATGTCTCATCTCCACAAGGCGCTCGGCAGTGCGCGCCTCAGCTTCGGCAAGCCTGACCTCCTGCTCGACGCGCTCGGCGTCACGCCGGGTTCGGTCACGCCCTTCGCGCTGATCAACGATGAGGCGCAGCGCGTGCGTTTCGTGCTGGACGAGGCGTTGCTCGGCTTCGACGTGCTGAACTTCCACCCGCTGGAGAACACGGCCACGACCGCGATCGCCCGCGACGGCTTCCTGCGTTTTCTCGCCGCGATCGCGCATTCCCCGCTGATCCTGCGTCTCGAAGGGGACATGGCGGTGGAAAGCGCCATCCAACCCTGACAGTTGTGCTTGTCAGCCGCGCTAGCCCGACCCATTTCTAGCCGGAACCTGTGCGCCAGCGGTGGCCGTGCGGGCATTCGAGGTTTTCAGGTCACTTCCCATGGCGATTTCTTTGTTCGGCGGCAATGCCGCGAAGCAGGACGACGGCCCGTCCGATCTGATCAGGGACACCACCACGCAGACCTTCGTGCGTGACGTGATCGAGCCGTCGCGAAAGGTGCCGGTCATCGTCGATTTCTGGGCGCCGTGGTGCGGCCCGTGCCGGCAGCTCACGCCCGTTCTCGAAAAAGCGGTCAAGGCAGCCAAGGGCGCCGTCCGCCTCGTCAAGATGAATATCGACGAGCATCC
>CAZNAH010000130.1:0-762 GCA_964570735.1 uncultured Hyphomicrobiaceae bacterium
GTATCGCCGGTCGTCGTCTCTTTGAGCGATGCGATGGCGACGATGTCGCCGGCGTAGGCTTCCTTGATGTCCTCGCGGCTGTTCGCATGCATTTGCAACATGCGGCCGATCCGCTCCTTCTTGTCCTTGACGGTGTTCAGGACCTGAACACCGGTTTCGAGCTTGCCCGAATAGATGCGGCAGAAGGTGAGAGAGCCGACGAACGGGTCGTTCATGATCTTGAAGGCGAGCATCGACAGCGGCTCGTCGTCCGAGGACCGGCGCGTAATGGGCTCGCCCGTCTTGAAGTCGATGCCCTTAATCGCGGGAACGTCGACCGGCGACGGCAAGTAAGCGAGAACCGCATCGAGCAGCGGCTGCACACCCTTGTTCTTGAAGGCCGAACCGCAGAAAACCGGATAGAATGTGCTGCTGACCGTACCCTTGCGGATCAGCTTGTGCAGCGTCTCCTCGTCGGGCTCGTTGCCTTCGAGATAGGCTTCGAGCGCGGCCTCGTCCATCTCGACCGCCGTCTCCACGAGCTTTTCGCGATACTCTTTCGCCTGGTCGAGCAGATCGGCGGGGATTTCCTCGTCATGGAAGCTAGCGCCGAGCGTGTCCTCTTCCCACACGACGGCCTTCATGCGGACAAGATCGATCACGCCCTTGAAGTCGCTCTCGACACCGATGGGGAGCTGCATGACGACGACGCGCGCGGCGAGGCGGTCCCCGATGGACTTCACCGAGGCGTAGAAGTTGGCGCCGATCTTGTCCATCTTGTTG
>CAZNAH010000130.1:825-8089 GCA_964570735.1 uncultured Hyphomicrobiaceae bacterium
CCTGGTTGGCGTCGAGGAGCGCGATGGCGCCGTCGAGCACGCGCAGCGAACGCTCGACCTCGATCGTGAAGTCCACGTGGCCGGGCGTATCGATGATGTTGATGCGCTTGCCTTTCCAGAAGCATGTGGTCGCGGCTGACGTGATCGTGATGCCGCGCTCCTGCTCCTGCTCCATCCAGTCCATAGTGGCCGCGCCGTCATGGACTTCGCCGATCTTGTGGCTTTTGCCCGTGTAATACAGGATCCGTTCGGTCGTCGTCGTCTTGCCGGCATCGATATGGGCCATGATGCCGATATTGCGGTAGTCTTCAATAGGCGTTTGGCGCGGCATGTCACAGCCCTCGTCTGAAATCTGTTACCAGCGGTAGTGCGAGAAGGCGCGGTTCGCCTCCGCCATCTTGTGCGTGTCCTCACGCTTCTTGACGGCTGTCCCGCGGTTATTCGCAGCATCCAGAAGCTCGCCGGACAGGCGCTCTTCCATCGTATTCTCGTTGCGGCCGCGCGCGGCCGTGATGATCCAGCGGATCGCGAGCGCCTGACGGCGGTCATTGCGGACCTCGACCGGCACCTGATAGGTGGCGCCGCCGACCCGGCGCGAGCGAACCTCGATCGCGGGCTTCACATTGCTAAGGGCCTCGTGGAACAGCTCCAGCCCGTCGCGCTTCGCCTTCTGCTCGATGCGCTCCAGCGCGCCGTAGACGATGCTCTCGGCGACAGACTTCTTGCCCTCATACATCAGGCTGTTCATGAACTTCGTGAGCACGAGATCCCCGTATTTCGGATCGGGGATGATTTCGCGCTTCTCTGCTCTGTGACGTCGCGACATGGTTCGCTTCCGTTGACCTGGCCGTTACTTCGGACGCTTCGCGCCATATTTCGAGCGGCGCTGCTTGCGCTTCGCCACGCCCTGCGTGTCGAGAACGCCGCGAATGATGTGGTAGCGAACACCGGGCAAATCCTTCACGCGGCCGCCGCGGATCAGCACGACCGAGTGTTCCTGAAGGTTATGGCCTTCGCCCGGAATGTAGCTCGTCACCTCGAACCCGTTGGTGAGGCGCACGCGAGCCACCTTGCGCAGCGCGGAGTTCGGCTTCTTCGGCGTCGTCGTGTAGACGCGCGTGCAAACGCCGCGCTTCTGAGGGCACGCCTGCATCGCCGGCACTTTGTTCCGCTTGACCGGCTGAACCCGCGGCTTGCGGATAAGCTGTTGTATCGTCGGCATTCGACCAAAACCCAAATTGCAAAACCATCCAGGCGACCGGGGACGTTTGCACGCCCACCCGCGAGGATGGCATTCAGAAAACCAGAGGATCACCGGGCGCAGCCCGCCGATCATGCCCTCAGTTGTTTCCGGTTGCTTCGCAGCAGTGTCTAAGCGACGCGCACAAGACGATGTACGCAAAGACGAAGGCTTACCACCTGCCGCTTACAATGGGCGCAACGTAATGGCGGCGATACGGAGCGTCAAGCTCAATTTGTCGAAATCTGGCGCGCGCGAGGTAGCAATTCGCTCAGAGAGGTAAAGTGTGCATTGATGGCCGCTTCAAACGAGCGCGCGACGAAAAAAGGCCCGTTCTCCGGGCCTTACAGTTTTTCATGACATCCATCCGCGCGCGCTAGGTTCCGCGCTCCATGCTGCGCGTCAGCCTGAGCCGGGCGAAGCGCGGCAGGTCTTCCTCGTCCAGCGCGCCATAGCGGGCGCCGATCAGCGCGGCCAGCGCGCCGATCAGGATCGCCGCGAAAGCCCAGTATGCCGTCGTCGCGATCGCGGTGAGGGTCGCCTCGGCAACCTGGCGGGCCGTCTCGCGCACTTCCGCGAGCGTCTGTTCCAGCTGCGCCTGGAGAGCCTGCACACGCTGGCGGGCTTCCTCGGGGGTGATGTTGAAGGTGGTCGCGACCGCGGTTTCCAGGCGCTGGATCTGCTGATCGGTGAGGTTGCCCTGCTGAATCGCCTGCTGAAGGATGGTCAGGATCTGCTGCGCGCCCTGCGGGTTGATCTGCCCGCGCTGCCCTCCCGTGAGGGTCTGCTCAAGTTGACGCAAAATGTTATCCGGGAGGACGTTCTGCGGTAAGTTCACGTTCTGGGCAAGCTGCGCCCCGCCCGTGACGAGCCCTTGCGCTGCATTCCCGACCACCTGGAGCGTGTTCTGCGCGACATTGCCCGCCGCTTTGGCCACATTCGCGGTCGTCGAAACGAGCGACGAGGTCGCGATCGCGATCGTGATCAGCGCCGAGACGGCCCACACGCCGAGCCCATAGACGACGGCGCGTTCATCGCTGAAGGTGCGTGAGAGGTTCGCCGCGACGAAGCCGCCGATGAACAGACCCACGGCGGTTGAAATGATGAACCACACGCCGCTTACACCACCGAGCGTCACCAGATTCTCGCCCATCTGCTCGGCCGGATCGACCGAGGACGCCATGATGCCGACGCCCAGGATATGAAGCATCGTCGAGATCGCAAGCGCGACGACGGCTCCGAACAAGACTGAACTCCAGGACAGTGGACGCCAGAAATCCAATTGAGACTCAACTCTCTCTGATCTATCCGTGTCCGCCATGATCATCTCCATCCATTATGATTTCTTGGCGTTCCAACGCGTTATTGCCTGCAAAGTTTCTTCTATTGCGAAATAAATATCGTGGTGAAGTTAAACCGGGGCGAGAGGCGAACTCCCACCCGGCTTTCTGGTATCGAGTCCGGTTTTACTACTGGCTCGACAGGCGCGGCGGCTGATAAGCCTGCGGTCCCGGCTGTCCATAGAAGGGCTGGGACGGTTGCGGGCCGCCCTGGCCGATGGGCGGCTGATAGGTTTGCGCGCGCCCCTGATAGGGCTGCTGGAAACCCTGTTGAGGCTGGAACTGCCCGCCGAAGCCCGGGCCTTGCCAATAGGGCTGCTGCTGGAACGGCTGCTGATAAGCCGGCTGCTGTTGCTGATAGGGCTGCTGAAACGCCTGCCGGCCCTGGTAGGGCGGGAAGCCCTGCTGCTGCGGCATGGCCTGCTGGCCAAATGGCTGCCGCTGCGCACCCTGCTGCATCGGGGGCGCCTGATAGCCCTGCTGCAGCTGATAACCCTCACCGTCGGCAAAACCCTGCTGCTCCTCGAACTGCCACGCCTCGGGCTGCTCGCGCGCGGCGGTCATGGGCATCGGCTGCTGCGCAGCCGGGTTGGTGAACGTGCCCATGAGTTCGCCCTTCGCGAGGACATGCCCATTCATGGCGTCGAGGACCGCCCTCTTCGTCGGGATCGGTCCGATGTCCAGCTCGCGATCGAGAGCGAACACCTGGAAAACATAGCGATGCGGAGCATAATCGGGCGGCTTCGGGCCGTAATAGCCCGTGCGGCCCGCCGTGTTTGTCCCTTGCAGAAGGTTCGGCTCTTTCAGTTTCGGGGCGGCCGGCAGGGCTTCCCGCAGCGCTGTCATCTCGGCGGGGATGTTGTAGGCGATCCAGTGCACGAAGGGTTCAGCCATGCCCGCATCCGGGTCTTCCATGATGATCGCATAGGATTTCGTCCCCTCCGGCCCGGGCGACCAGTTGAGCGCGGGCGAAATGTCCTCGTCATAGGCCGTGTTTTGCAGGGGAATTTCTCTGCCGGGGGCGAAGGCGGGCGACGATACGCCGAGTTGGCCGCCGCCCTTCGCGGTCAGCATCTGGGTCGCGAGCTGCCCGGTTTGCTCGCCCTGGGCCGCCTGCGCGCGCTCAGCCCCTTCCCGAACGGGCGACGACGGCGGCGAGGTATCCGCCACGCGCTGCTCCTCGCCGCGATCCGGCCCGTCATAGCTGACGCGATAGATCACGCCGTTCGCATCGTCGGTGAACAGCATGGACCCGTCCGGCAGAAAGGCGAGGCCGACGGGCCGCGCGAAGGCCGTGGGCTTTTCGCTGCCGGGGTTCTCCAGAAAACCGCGGATGAACGGCTCGAAGCCCTGGGGCTTGCCGTCCTTGAAGCGCAAGCGCACGATTTCATAGCCAGTCGCGGGCTTCGCGTTCCACGAGCCGCGCATGGTGATGAATGCGTCGCCCTGGTAATCCTTGGGGAACTGCCCGCCGCGATAGAACAGCATCTGCATGGGCGCGGCATGGGCGGCATAGCCCATCACCATCGGCTTGCTGACATCGCGCCACTGCGTGTGCGTCAGACCGGCGGGCGGCTCCCTGTGCGGCATGGCCTGGCCGTCGCTGTGGAGATAGGGCCAGCCATAATTCTGGTAGTCCTCGATCAGGTTCAGTTCCTCGGGCTGCTCCTTGTCGCCGAGCCAGTCCGTTCCGTGGTCCATGCCCCAGAGTTCGCCCGTTTCGGGATGCCAGTCATAGCCGATCGTATTGCGCAGGCCGGATGCGAAGATTGTGCGGTAGACCCCATCCGGCGAGATGCGCAGCAACGTCGCGTGTTCCTGGTCGGATTCGGGGCAGGCGTTGCAGGTGCTGCCGACCGAAAGGTACATCATGCCGTCGGGGCCGAACTTCAGCACGCGGTTGGGGTGCTGCCCCGCCGCAGGCAGATCGCTGACGATGCGCTCCAGAGGCTGGAGCGTGCCGTCCTCGTTGATCACCGCGCGGTAGACGTCCGCGACCGTCACGAGATAGAGCGCATCGTTGTAGATCGCGATGCCGTGCGCCTGAGGCCGGTTGGCGACGGTCTGCCGCGTGTCGGCCTTGCCGTCGCCGTCGGTGTCGCGCAGCATGACCACATCGCCGACCGACCGGCGTGTGACGTAAACCGTTCCGTCCTCCGCAACCGCGAGCATGCGCGGATTGATGAGTCCGTCGGCGAACACCTCCACTTTGAAGTTCTCTGGCGTTTTCAGCGCTTTGATGCGCTCGGGCGTCGGCTCGACGATCTCCGGCTGAAGCACATGCGCCTGGATCGCGCTCAATCGGGGGGTGTTTTCCTGAGCATAGGCGGAGCCGGCTGCGGCCAGCACGACGGAAAGCGCGACGGCATATCGATGGGGCATGGAGAACTCCTCGGGAAACGGCGGCACGTGCCGTGACAATCCCGTGACGCACCGCAGGGTTCCGTCAGCCTGAAGCAACGGGGTTGGAACGCAGACGGCGCTGTCCCGTTACCCCGTCATCTCGCTAGGAAAGGAGGCTCACGCCATGGCACGAACGAGCCGCACGGGAGAACAGGCCACACAGCAGCGCAGAACGGGACGGGACGAAGGCATCGGCCCTGTGAAGCCCGCGAGGGAGGCGCGTCAGGGCTTCTGGGACGCCCCCGTTCTCGCCGTCATGGTCGTCAGCCTTGCGCTGTGCGCGGTCGCCGCCATCGGGCTGTGGGCCTGGATCGTCTTCTGAGGCGGGGCTCAGGCTTGCCCGCCCACCCCTCGCAGATCGACCTTCTCCTCGACCATCTTCGACAGCAGCTTCTGGAAATTCACGACATTCGCGCGGCGCTGGGTGCGATCGTCCTCTTTCGAGAGCAGATCGGCTATGATCGCGCCCGAAGCGACGACCACCTCCGCGAAAAACACCGTCGCTTCCCGGGGGTCCATCGCCCCGTCAGAGCGGCCATAGCGGCGCTCGGAGTGATCGACGATGGTGCCCACGAGCCGGGTGTAAAGCTCGCGGACGGAGGCATCGTCGAGGCCGTTCGGATCGAGATGGATGCCTTCGGCGTAATGGGTCATCGTGCGGTTGCCCTATCCGGTCATGCGTTCGTTTCGGGGGATTTTTATGAGAACAGGCGGGCTTGCGACATGGTTCCGGGCCCGCGGAAAGCATGTCGGATGCGAAGGCCCCCCTAAACGGCATCCGCGTCCGTCGTCGCGATATGGGAGCCCATCTCCAGCGTCTTGTGGACCGGACAGCGGTCGGCGATGGCGATCAGCCTGTCGCGCTGCTCCGCCGTGAGCGGACCTGACAGCTTCAGCGTCCGCTCGAAATGGTCGAGGCGCGCCTCCTTGCCCTCGGCGCAATCCGCACAATCCTGCATGTGCTTCTTGGCGTGGCGCACCAGCACCTCGACATGGTCGAGCGGGATCTTCTTGCGCTCGGCATAGAGCCGCAGCGTCATCGCGGTGCAGGTACCAAGCGCGATCGCGAGGAAATCATAGGGCGATGGTCCGGTATCGTCGCCGCCCACCGACTTCGGCTCGTCGGCGAGAAGGGTGTGTTCGCCCACCCTCACCTCCTGCCGGAAGCGGCCGGTGCCGGTCTCGGACACGCTCACGACGCCTTCGGGCAGCGGCTTCGGCCGGTCGAGTTCGGCGGGGTTGATATAGCGCGAGGCCCATGCGCTCAAAACCTCCGCGACATAGGCCGCGTCCTCCCGCTTCGAGAGGAGATGGTCCGCGCCTTCCAGCGACACGAAGCTCTTGGGGTGTTTCGCCGCCTGATAGATCGCCTGAGCATTCTCGATGCCCACGGTATTGTCGGTCGGCGCATGGAAGATCAGCAGCGCCTTGCGCATAGTCGCGATGCGATCATGGAAGCTCGACTGTTCCAGGTCGTCCAGGAATTGCCGCTTGATGCGGAAGGACCGGCCCGCGAGCGTCACCTCCGCCTCGCCCTGTTCCCGGATCGTGTCAAGATGCGCCCCGAAATTGTGCACGACATGGGCGGCATCGGCGGGCGCGCCGATGGTCGCAACGGCTTTCGCGTGCGCGATGTCCCCCGCCGCCGCAAGGACGGCCGCGCCGCCCAGGCTGTGACCCACCAGGATATCCGGCGGATAGCCCGCATCGCTCAAATAGCGCGCGGCCGCCAGCAGATCCTGCACGTTCGACGAGAAGTTGGTGTTGCTGAACTCGCCACCGCTCATGCCGAGCCCGGTGAAGTCGAAGCGCAGTACGGCAAAGCCCCTGTCGGCCAGTTCGCGCGCGATGCGGGAGGCCGCGAAGATGTCTTTGGAGCAGGTGAAGCAATGGGCGAAAAGGGCCGTGGCCTTGGGCTTGCCTTCAGGCAGATCGAGCCGGGCCGCCAGATCGAAACCCTGGCTTCCGGCAAAAGTCACTTTCTCTGAACGTGGCGGCATGGGCGTGTCTCCGGTCGGTCGCGATGCAGAACGCACCGCCTTTTCCCGAAGAGTGAGGCCCGCGAGGCGATGCTGCAAGCGCCGCCCTCGCGCATGTGATCCCGGCTCACGCCAAGTTTACGGAATATGTACCGGTTCCGGAGGCAGGATCAGCACGCAGAGTAAGCCCTTCTCTTGGGCTTCCGCCTCGATCTCCTCGGCGAGCCGGCGGGTATCGCCGGAGACCGCGAAGCGCTCGGCATCGCGCCGCGCCTTGTCGAGCACGGCGGCGGGCACGCCCT
>CAZNAH010000131.1:0-7990 GCA_964570735.1 uncultured Hyphomicrobiaceae bacterium
CCCGGCGCGGCCGGCTGGCTCGTCTGCGACTGCGCGGCCTGTTCCCGGCGAAGCTGTTCTTCCTGCATCTTCGGGCCGGCATAGAAAACCTGCCAGGAGACGAGCACCACCACTGACAGCACGATCGCGATAAGAAAGTTCTTGTTGTCGTCCATTACGATGCTCTTGAGGCCCTGATGTCAGCCTGCCCCGGACATGCGGTCGCGCGGACGGCGATGATTAACGATGCCGATCCGCGCCTTTTAGCCTATCCGTCAACTCTGTGAAAGGGCGCCTCGAAAGGCGCTTGCGCTGCATTCCCGCCCGGCCCGGCGCGCTCCGTGAGATTGCGCTTTGCCGCGATCTTATGGAACGCCGATCGCAGATCATCAAGTAGCTGGGCGAAATTTCTGGTCAAGGCAAGGGGGCGGCCAATGATCACATAGTCGAAGCCCGGCTGCGCTGCTTCGGGGCCGATGAGGCGCACGGCCTCTTTCAGGCGGCGGCGCGCCCTGTTCCGGGCGACGGCCGTGCCCCGTCTGCGCTGGCCATCGCGCTCCATGGCGACCGAGCGGCTCGAAACCGTGAAGCCGAAGCGCGGCGGCTCCGAGCGCGAACCGGGCACAGTTTTTTCACGCGGCAGAGCCTGGAGAACGAAGGCGGGCGTGACCCATTTCGGCCCGCGCTGGACCCGCAGGAAATCCCGCCGCTTCTTGATCGTCTCCATGGCCGTAGCAGCGCCCGGTTCACGCGAATCAGGCGCTCAGCTTCTTGCGTCCGCGCGCACGCCGCCGGGCGAGCACGAGCCGGCCCTGCTTGGTCGCCATGCGGTTGCGGAATCCGTGGCGGCGCTTGCGGCGCAGATTGCTCGGCTGATAGGTGCGTTTCATCCCTTGCCACCTTCCTTCTTCATACGATCGTTGCTGTTCGCCACATATGGCGGTTCGCGTCCATCCCGTCAAATTCAGCGGAGAAAAGCGCCATCCGCTTGCGCTGCTTGCAAATCTGTCCGGGGTCCGCCAAAGAAGCCTCGCAACGGGGTGTGCCGGGGACAATGAGATGACCGAGATTCTGACGCCCGAGCTATGCATCATCGGCGGTGGGTCCGGCGGGCTTGCCGTGGCGACGAAGGCCGCGGCATTCGGCGTGCCGGTGATCCTCGTCGAGCGCGGCAAGCTCGGCGGAGACGGTCTCAACCAGAGCTGCGTTCCCTCCAAGGCGCTGCTCGCCGCGGCGCGCCGCGCGCACCACATGCGCGATGCCGCGAAGTTCGGGATCAGGCCGGTCGAACCCGACATCGACCACAAGGCCGTGGCGGGCCACGTGCACAGCGTGATCGCGGGGCTTGCGCCGCAGCACACCGTCGAGCGGCTGAGCGCGCTCGGCGTCCAGGTCATCAGGGCCGAAGCGCGCTTCGTGGACCGCAGCACGCTGGAAGCCGGCGGGCGTCAGATCAAAGCGCGCCGTTTCGTCATCGCCACCGGCTCGACGCCTCTGATCCCGCCCATACCGGGGCTCGATCGCGTGCCCTATTACACGAACGAAACGGTTTTCGACAACAACCGCCGCTTTGCGCATCTTCTCGTCATCGGAGCCGGCGCCGTCGGCCTGGAACTCGCGCAGGCGCATCGCCGGCTCGGCAGCGACGTGACCGTGATCGATGCGGAGAAGGCGCTCGGCCGCGACGATCCGGAGCTTTCGGCGCACGTCGTCAAGCGGCTGAAGGACGAGGGTATCCGCATCCTCGAAAACGCGCGCATCGAACGCATCGAGCCATTCGGCGCGAACATTCAGATCGTGTTCGCCACGCAGGGCAAATCCTACGCGATCGAGGGGACGAACCTTCTCATCGCGGCGGGGCGAAATCCGGCCTTGAACGCCCTCAACCTCGATGCGGCAGGCATCCGCTATGACGCACGCGGCATCATCGTCGGGCGCGGCCTCAAGACGTCGAACCGGCGGGTGCACGCCGTCGGCGATGCCACGGGCCTGATGAACCTGACGCACGTGGCCGACTATCATGCCTCGATCGTCGTCAAGAACGCGCTGTTCCGGCTTCCCGCCAAAGCCGACCATGGCAAGATCCCCTGGGTCACCTTCACCGATCCCGAACTCGCCCATGTCGGTTTGACCGAGAGCGAGGCCCGCGAACGGCACGGCAAGCTGCAAATCCTGCGCTGGCCGTACAGCGAGAACGACCGCGCCCATGCCGAGCGCGAAACGGAAGGTTTCCTCAAGGTCATCGCCACGCCGCGCGGGAAAATTCTGGGCGCAGGCATGGTTGGCTTGCAAGCCGGCGAACTGATACAGTTGTGGAGCCTGGCGATGCAGAAGAACATTCCGCTGAGAGCGATGGCGGACTTCATCTCCCCCTATCCCACTCTCGCGGAGATCAACAAGCGGGCCGCGATGATGTCTTTCGCAGCTTTACCTCAGAATATCTTCCTGCGGCGGCTCATCGGCTGGCTCGGAAAACTGGGGTGATGGATACGAAACCGATCCCGGACAGTCCTGTCTCTGCGCATGACGAAAGCCCATCCGGCTTCATGGGCCGCACGAGACGGCCGCGCCGCGCCGCGAACCACCTCCGCGACCGCTTCACGTCAAGCCTGCCCGCAAAGCTTCTGCTTCTGACGATCCTGTTCGTGATGATCGCCGAAGTCCTCATCTTCGTGCCGTCCGTCGCGAACCAGCGCCGCAACTACCTCATGGACAAGCTGACCGCGGCGCAGATCGCGTCGCTGGCGCTCGAAGCGGCGGACCAGGGCGAGCTTCCGCCCCGCTTGCGCTACGAACTCCTGAACACCGCAGGCGTGCATGCCGTCTCGCTCAAGCGCGACAACATGCGCCAGCTCGTCCTCCAGATGACGCCCGAGCGCGCGATCAACGCCGTCTATGACCTGCGCGATCCGAACTTCGTGACGTTGATCATGGACGGGATCTATGTGTTCTTCGCCCCGAAGGGCCGTTTCATCCGCGTTCTCGGAACCCCGGAAATGGGCGCCGGGGATGAGATCGACGTGGTGATCGACGAGGCTCCTCTGAAGGCCGCGATGTGGGCCTACGCGCAGAACATCTTCTGGCTGTCGCTGATCATCTCGGTTTTTACGGCCGGCCTCGTCTTCCTGGCGCTCAACACGCTTCTCGTGCGCCCCATGATGCGGATCACGCGCAACATCGTTCATTACCGCGACAATCCGGAAGACGCGTCGCGCATCATCATGCCGTCCGGCCGACAGGATGAAATCGGCGTCGCCGAGCGGGAGCTGGCCGCCATGCAATCCCAGCTTTCCGCATTCCTGAAGGAGCGCAGCAGGCTGGCCGCGCTCGGTCTCGCCGTCTCCAAGATCAATCACGATCTGCGCAACATGCTCTCAAGCGCGCAACTCGTGTCCGACCGCCTCGCGACGGTGCCCGACCCTACGGTGCAGCGCTTCGCGCCCCGCCTTATCCGGGCGCTGGACCGGGCCATCACGCTTTGCATCGACACTCTGGCCTATGGCCGCTCGGAAGAGGCGCCGCCGCGGCGCTCGCAGTTTCCGCTGCTGCCTCTGGTGCGGGAGGTTGCCGAAAGCCTCGGCCTGGAAGACCGCCCGGACGTTGCCCTTTCCCTTCATGTGCATCCCGCTCTGGAAGTCTGGGCCGACCGCGATCAGCTGTTCCGGGTGCTGTCGAACCTGGCCCGCAACGCCATCGAAGCCATGCTTGAAGCCGGAGACGGCGTGGATCATCCAAGGCTCTCCATCGAGGCGTATCGCGACGACGGCAAGACGGCGATCCGCATCGCGGACAACGGCCCCGGTGTTCCGCCCGCCATCCGCCCCAATCTTTTCAAGGCGTTCTACACATCCTCGCGCGCTTACGGCACCGGCCTCGGGCTCGCGATCTCCGCCGAGCTGGTGCAGGCTCATCGCGGGAGCCTCATCCTGGAAGAAACCGAGCGCGGCGCATCCTTTCTGCTGATCCTGCCCGACGGCGCGTGACCGATTCTCGGGACGTTGAGTTCCGCATGCGACGGAAGGCTTGCGAAGCGCCCGGCCAACAGCTAAATGTGTGGGCCTGGACGGCGAAGCCCGATGCGGCCACCTCGCCTTTGCACCGGTAGCTCAGCTGGATAGAGCACCAGACTACGAATCTGGGGGTCGGGAGTTCGAATCTTCCCCGGTGCGCCAAATGCCGCCGAAGGCCCGCAGTAGCGTGGCACCACAGTCGGCTTCATTCTCAACGGGGAAGCGGGCGTAGTGAGCGCAACGGCACTGCACGACGCCCTCTTGAATATGTGTTGTAGGATCAACGCATCAGCACCGAGACGGTTGCTTTACCCCTCAGGACGCTTCGCGCGCCATGCCCGAGGCATCCTCGGCGGTGTATCCGAACAGATGCTCGTTGAAGACGCTCTGGATCGGTTCTTTGTTGGGACCAGTGTGATCGAGCAGGAGTTCGGCCGCGACCGACACCCACGTTGTCATCACGCAGCCAGCGTTGTTCATGCGCAGAATGCACGCATCCTCGGCTCGTTTTGACCAGGCGCCCGACGCATCGAGGACGCAGTACACCTCGAAGCCTTCCTTTGCGGCCTGCACGGCCGGAAACACGAGGCACACGTCAGTGGTCAGGGCCGACATGATCAGCTTTTTCCGACCGGTCGCCTTCACAGCTGCGACATAGGTCGGGTCGTCCCAGCAGTTGACGAGATGCCGGTTGATGATCGGCAGCCCGGGAAACTCCGCGACCATCTCGGGGATCAATTCACCGTTGATGCCTTGGGCAAAGCTGGAGGTCAGGACGGTTGGCATCTTCGTCCGCGCCGCGATCTTGGCGAGGGCGATGATGTTGTTGCGCAACTGGGCGCCGTCGATCGATTTGATGCCGGGGAAGAAGCCCTCCTGATGGTCGATGAGCAGCATTGCGGCATTCTCGACGCTGAGGCGGTCGTGGAAGGGATCGAGACGAGGGTCCGTCATGAGGTGGTTCTCCGGAGCTTTGTGACACGCCGAACGTGCTCAAGCTTCCGGCGCGGCTGGACTTTGGTCCACTGGCCGAAAGAGCGCGCGTCCGGGCTTGCGGCGCGAAACCTGCGCTGCGCAAAAGGCGCATCGCATCGGACATCGCATGACTGGGTGACCGCGTTGCACCTCGGAAGCACGAGTGGCCCGCTCGAACGACCCTGGATCACGTATCGCCGCCGCCGATTTTCAAAGCGCTTGTGGCCGTACCGTTTTGCCGGGATACTTGGATCGCTTTGTCCGCGCTTCATCTGCATGTCAGAATCGGCAACGCTCCGCCGGCTGTCGATCGGACGGCCGCCTTTAGGGCGTTGGAACAGTTCTTCGCCGGCATCGATCGGTTTGGCTGCGGCTATTGCGAGATCTGGCAGCGACGCGAGGCGATCTTTGCCGAGACCGACCTCCACTTCCGCGACGCGATGGGGGGGGGTCGAACACCTCATTCCCTGCACGATTATGTTGCGGCTTACTGGCGGCCTCGTCCAGTATGTCCGAATTCACCTCGATCCGTCGCCGATCCCCGGCTACAAGGATGCGACGTGACCGCTTTTGCTCTTTGGGTCGTTCCTTGCAGCAATCGGGGGATGGCGTGCACGGCCTGCGCTGACGGCCTAGAGTGCTTTCTGCTAAGGTCTTTTCGATCACGTCGATGCGGGAATAACGAAATGATCGGTTGATCCTCAGGAGGCTATGTTGTGGCTGTTGTTGTAGAGAGCATCGCTACCGACCCTCCTGCGCGATCCGGCCTACGGGCCGTTGTCAACGACAGCAAGCGTTGGCGCGACGATGAACGCTTCGACGACTATGGCGCGTTTTATCAGCAGGTTTACGGCTTCACCGCGGCTGAGGTCGTTAAAGTGGGGCGCGCCAACGCGACTTTGGTGCACGCACTTCAAGGCGCCGGCGACTGGTCCGACGCGCCGACGCCCAATCTCGTTATCGGCGTGATGCTGCGCGGCCGTCCCGTCACGATCTGTGCAGATTTGGGCGCGGGCCGGTTCCGCTCGGCGGTGCTCGCAGGAAACTCGATCCTGATGCCGCCCAACACGGGCGGTTCGATTCAGATGGATGCGGAGCATGTCTGTCTGGCGCTCGCCATCCCCTATGTGACCGCGCTGGAAGTGATGGGGGACGCTGCGATCCTGCCCGCAGACGGTGATTTCGGGCGACTGCATGCCGACGTGAATGGCGACCGGGAACTCGCGTACATCGTAGGTCAGCTGTGGGACACGCGATCCACAGCGAATGGACTTTACGCCGACGGGCTCATTCTCCAGGCGCTTGGTTTGCTGGCGCACCGCGCCTAGCGAGCCACGACGCCGGCGAAGGGCGGCCTCGCCCCCTGGCAGGAGCGCCGCGTGGTGGAGCATCTCCACACACATCTCGCTGACGATGTGACGCTCGCCGAGCTTGCGGCGTTGACCGGCCTCTCCACGTTCCATTTCGCACGCGCGTTCAAAAAGTCGACCGGCTTGCCGCCCCATGCCTATCTGCGGGCGCTTCGACGAGACAAGGCGCAGCGACTGCTTGAAGAGACGGCGCTAAGCATCACAGAGATTGCCTTCGAGGTCGGGTACGAAAGCGGCCAGGCCCTGGCGCGTGCCTTTCGCCGCGAGACTGGCGTCAGCCCGGGCGAATATCGCCGTGAGCGGCTGTCATGAGCGCGCTCGGGCGGAGCGAGTTGCATCCTTCGCGCATCCATACGCTTCATCTGCTCTCCATCCTGAACACTCAGGTGGCGAGGTTCATTCGGTTCCGTAAGCGTTACGGCGTCGCCGGAAACAGCGTTATCAGGCTGCCGTGATATCGAGCCCGCGGAAGCGCTGGCGAAGCAACTCGACCTGCCCGCGCGGCGTGGCGTGAAGCACCATGACTTCGCGCTTGATCAGTCCATGATTGATGAACTTCTCGGCGTGCTCCACGGGAATGTCGGTCACGAGGCAGGGACGCTCGACAATCCGGGACAGGGAATTTCTCTCCCGCCGCGACATCTGAATGGAAGGCATCTGCGACTCCTGACAAAACGGAACGGTAAAGATGCGAGTGCCCTGCATTGACTGAGGATGGTAACATTCCCGTTAAATGGGGCGAAAAAAAGCTGAAAAACCCGCATAGATTGTCCCTACCCGCCTTTTGGGGAACCAATAGAAAGGCCCGATGACGATGACCGAAACGCGCGATGCTGGGGCCTGGCCGTCGGAAATCCGGCTCAACCCGGAGAAAAATGCCCTTATCGTCACGTTCGGCGATGGCCAGTCCTTCACGCTGCCGGCCGAATATCTGCGCGTGGTCAGCCCTAGCGCGGAAGTCCAGGGCCACACGCCCGCCGAGCGCAAGACGGTGGGCGGGAAAGAGCACGTCAAGATCCTCCGGCTGGAGCCGGTCGGCCATTACGCGATCCGCATCGCGTTCGACGACGGCCACAGCACCGGCATTTACTCCTGGGTCTATCTCAGGGAGATCGGCGAGAAATACGCGGAAATCTGGCAGGGCTATCTGGACGATCTCGCCGCGAAGAACATGCGCCGCAGCCCATAGCTGCGGTTGCGATGGCTCTAACGCACGCGGCGGCGATAGGGCGGCCGGTAGACCTCCGGCGCGTCCGGGGTCGCGAGGTCATCGGCTTTCGTCGTCCGCCGCCCGCGAAGTCCGCCCGTGCCCGTGGTGCGTCCCTTGGCGAGCCCGCCTGTGCCGGTCGTGCGCCCGACATGGAGCCCGCCGCGACCCGCCGTATCGAGGCCCTGCGCCGCATCCGGCGCATGCCGGGAGGAAAAGCTGCGCTGCTGCGCCTCGGCGTCCGCAGCGAACAACGCCGCGAACAAAAGCAAGCCTGGAATGATACGCCTCACCATCACAACTCCGCGCCTTTCACCCTCAACACGCCATATGAGGAAAAGGCTCTGGCGATGAAACGGAAAATTTCGGCCATGCTGCTAGGCGCGCTCGTGGAAGTGGTTGTAGATCGCTTCGGCCATGGCCGCGCTGATGCCGTCCACCGCCTGCAA
>CAZNAH010000132.1:0-2319 GCA_964570735.1 uncultured Hyphomicrobiaceae bacterium
TCGCCATCCGTGAAGGCGGCCGCACCGTGGGCGCGGGCGTCGTCGCCAGCATCATTAAGTAGTTGGACAGGGGGAGCGCCCCTCCGCAAGCGGGGCGCTTCTTCTTTTGGGGTGAACCATGCAAGGCCAAACGATCCGCATCCGACTGAAGGCGTTCGACCACCGGGTGCTCGATGTTTCGACGAAGGAAATCGTCAATACGGCGAAGCGGACCGGCGCGGACGTGCGGGGGCCGATCCCGCTTCCAACGCGGATCGAGCGCTACACCGTGAACCGCTCGCCCCATATCGACAAGAAGAGCCGCGAGCAGTTCGAGATGCGCACGCACAAGCGGCTCATCGACATCGTGGACCCCACGCCGCAGACGGTGGACGCGCTGATGAAGCTCGATCTGGCCGCCGGCGTGGATGTGGAGATCAAGCTCTAGGGCTTGCATGTTTTGGGACTTTGCCGCGCGACGCCGCGGCGGATTTGAGGCAGGACCGATGCGGTCAGGATTGTTGGCGCAAAAGGTTGGCATGACCCGGGTCTTCACGGAGGCCGGGGAGCACGTGCCCGTGACCGTGCTGAAGGTGGACCGCTGCCAGGTGGTCGCGCACCGGACGCAGGAGAAGAACGGCTATACCGCGCTTCAGCTCGGCGCTGGCGCGCGCAAGGTGAAGAACGTGACACGCGCGCAGCGCGGCCATTTCGCGATTGCGAAGGTCGAGCCGAAATTCGAGCTCGCGGAATTCCGCGTCAGCCCGGAGAACCTGATCGACATCGGCGCGGAGCTGACGGCGGACCATTTCGTCGAGGGCCAGTTCGTCGATATCACGGGCACCTCCATCGGCAAGGGCTTCACGGGCGCCATGAAGCGCTGGAATTTCGGCGGCCTGCGCGCGACGCACGGCGTGTCGATCTCGCACCGCAGCCACGGCTCGACCGGCAACCGCCAGGATCCCGGCAAAGTCTTCAAGAACAAGAAAATGGCGGGCCACTATGGCAATGAGCGCGTGACGACGCAGAACCTCAAGGTGGTCCGCACCGACCCCGAGCGCGGTCTCATCCTTGTGAAAGGGGCGGTGCCCGGCGCGAAGGGCGGCTGGGTCATGCTGCGCGATGCCGTCCGTAAAGGCATTCCCGACGGGGCGCCGAAGCCCGGCGCGTTCCGCAAGCCGAACGGCGATGGCGCACAGATGAGCGGGGAGGCCGCGGAATGAAAGCGGACGTGATTACTCTCGACGCCCGGAAGGCCGGCAGCCTCGATCTTACCGACGAAGTCTACGGCCTTGAACCGCGCGCCGACATTTTGCAGCGCATGGTGCGCTATCAGCTCGCCAAGCGTCAGGCCGGCACGCACAAAGCGAAGCAGCGCAGCGAAGTCAACGGCCCGAACAAGAAGCTCTACAAGCAGAAGGGCACGGGCCGCGCTCGTCACGGCAACGACAAGGCGCCGCAGTTCCGCGGCGGCGGCAAGGCGTTCGGCCCGCAGCCGCGCAGCCACGCGCATGACCTGCCGAAGCGCGTCCGGGCGCTGGCCCTGAAGCACGCGCTGTCGGCGAAAGCCCGCGGCAACCTCATCGTCGTCCTCGATAAGGCCGAGATCGACGAGCCGAAGACGGCGCAGCTTCGCGGCAAATTCGACGGCCTCGGGCTCACCAACGCGCTGATCATCGACGGGGCGGAGTTGCAGGACAATTTCGCGCTGGCCGCCCGCAACATCCCGAATGTGGATGTGCTGCCGGTTCAGGGCATCAACGTCTACGACATTCTGAGGCGCGACAAGCTCGTGCTGACGCGGGCCGCGGTCGCCGCGCTGGAGGAGCGCTTCAAATGAAGGAAGAGGAACTCTACGACATCATCCGCGCGCCGGTGATCACCGAGAAGTCCACCATGGCCTCCGAAAACGGCCAGATGGTCTTCAAGGTGGCAATGTCGGCCTCCAAGCCGGACATCAAGGAAGCGGTGGAGCGGCTGTTCAAGGTGAAGGTCAAGGCCGTCAACACGCTGGTCCGCAAGGGCAAGACCAAGCGCTTCCGGGGCGTGCGCGGCCAGCAGAGCGATTTCAAGAAGGCGATCGTGACCCTCGAAGAGGGCCAGACGATCGACATTACCACAAGGCTTTAGGAGTAGGGCGCGGGCGCCATGGCACTGAAGACATTCAATCCCGTCACACCCGGTCTCCGCCAGCTCGTGCTGGTGGACCGCTCGGCGCTGTGGAAGGGCAAGCCGGTGAAGGCGCTTACCGAGGGGCGCAAGGAAAACGCGGGCCGCAACGCGCACGGCCACATCACCGCGCGCCGTCGCGGCGGCGGGCACAAGCGCGTCTATCGCATC
>CAZNAH010000132.1:2329-7961 GCA_964570735.1 uncultured Hyphomicrobiaceae bacterium
GGATTTCAAGCGCCGCAAATTCGATATGCCGGCCACGGTCGAGCGGCTGGAATACGACCCGAACCGGACGGCGTTCATCGCGCTCATCACGTATGAAGACGGCGAGCAGGCTTACATCCTCGCGCCACAGCGTCTCAATGTCGGTGACAAGGTCGTCTCCGGCGAGAAAGTCGACGTGAAGCCGGGCAATGCCATGCCCATGGCCAGCATGCCGATCGGCACCATCATCCACAATGTCGAGATGAAGGAAGGCAAGGGCGGCCAGATCGCGCGCTCCGCCGGCTGCTACGCACAGCTCGTCGGTCGCGACCAGGGCATGGCCATCCTGCGCCTCAACTCGGGCGAGATGCGCATGGTGCGCGCCACCTGCATGGCGACCGTCGGCGCGGTCTCGAACCCGGACAACTCGAACCAGAGCATCGGAAAGGCGGGCCGTTCGCGCTGGCTCGGCAAGCGCCCGAGCGTGCGCGGCGTGGCCATGAACCCGATCGACCACCCGCACGGCGGCGGCGAGGGCCGGACGTCGGGCGGACGCCATCCCGTCACGCCCTGGGGCAAGGGCACCAAGGGCAATCGCACCCGCAAGAACGTCGGCACCGACAAATACATCGTTCGCAGCCGCCACGTGAGAAAGAAATAGAGGCTCACCATGGCACGATCAGTCTGGAAAGGCCCCTTCGTCGATGGCTACATGCTGGCCAAGGCGGATGCGGCACGCGCGAAAAGCTCGAATGCGCCGATCAAGATCTGGAGCCGGCGCTCGACCATTCTGCCGCAATTCGTCGGCCTGACCTTCGCGGTCCACAACGGCCACAAGCACATTCCGGTGCTCGTCACGGAAGACATGGTGGGCCACCGGTTCGGCGAATTCGCGCCGACGCGCACCTATTACGGTCACGCCGCCGACAAGAAGGCGAAGAGGAAGTAGGCCATGTCGAAACCGAAACGCGAGCGTCAATTGGCGGACAACGAAGCGCGCGCGGTGGCGCGGTCGCTGCGCGTCAGCCCGCAGAAGCTCAACCTCGTCGCGCAGATGATCCGCGGCAAGAAGGTGGACAAGGCGCTCGCCGATCTCACCTTCTCGCGCAAGCGCATCGCGCTTGACGTGAAGAAGGCGCTTCAGTCCGCCATCGCGAACGCCGAGAACAACCACAGCCTTGATGTGGATCAACTCGTCGTGGCGGAAGCCTATGTGGGCAAGAACCTGGTTTTGAAGCGGTTTCATCCGCGCGCCCGCGGCCGCGTGGGCCGCATCGAGAAGCCGTTTTCGCAACTCACCGTCGTGGTGAGAGAGGTTCAGGAGCAAGCCTAATGGGACAGAAGGTCAACCCGATCGGCTTGAGGCTCGGCATCAACCGCACCTGGGATTCGCGCTGGTACGCGGACAAGGGCGAGTATGGGCGCCTGCTTCACGAGGATTTCCGCATCCGCGATTTCGTCTTGAAGAACCGCCGCCAGGCGGGCATCTCCAAGGTTGTGATCGAGCGCCCGCACAAGAAGTGCCGCGTGACGGTCCACACGGCGCGCCCCGGCATCCTCATCGGCAAGAAGGGCGCGGACATCGAGAAACTGCGCGGGCAGCTCGCGAAGCTCACCGCGTCCGATGTCTATCTGAACATCGTCGAGGTGCGCAAACCCGAGCTTGACGCAACGCTCGTCGCGGAGGGCATCGCGCAGCAGCTTGAGCGCCGCGTCGCGTTTCGCCGGGCGATGAAGCGCGCGGTGCAGTCGGCGCAGCGGCTCGGCGCGCTCGGCATCCGCATCAACGTTGCGGGCCGGTTGGGCGGCGCGGAGATCGCCCGTACCGAGTGGTACCGCGAAGGCCGCGTGCCGCTTCACACGCTGCGCGCCAACATCGACTACGGCACGGCGCTGGCGGAAACGGCATACGGCGTGATCGGCGTCAAGGTCTGGATCTTCAAGGGCGAAATCCTGGAGCATGACCCGATGGCGCAGGAACGCCTTGCGATGGAAGCCCAGGAAGGCGGGGGCGGCGGCGGACGCCGTGACGATCGCCCGCGGCGTGGAGATCGCGACCGGGACCGCGAGCCCGCGCAAGCCTGACCGCTTGGCGGATCGACATGATTTTTGGAATGGTATGAGCGAAACGGACAAAATTCAGGAAAGCCCATAAGGGGCGGATGAACGGCAACGCCAAGGGCGGCACGTCGCTGAACTTCGGGAGCTACGGCCTGAAGGCGCTTGAGCCGGAGCGCGTCACGGCGCGGCAGATCGAGGCGGCGCGCCGCGCCATCACGCGCCAGATGAAGCGTGCGGGCCGCGTCTGGATCCGCATCTTCCCGGATTTGCCGGTGTCCAAGAAGCCGACCGAGGTGCGCATGGGCAAGGGCAAGGGCTCGCCGGAATTCTGGGCGGCGCGCGTGAAGCCGGGCCGCATCATGTTCGAGATCGACGGCGTGGGCGACGAGGTCGCGCGCGAGGCGTTGCGGCTCGGCGCGGCGAAACTGCCGATCCGCACGAAGATCATCGCGCGGCTCGGCGAGCCGACCGTCGCCGCGAAGAGCTAGGGGCCCGAGAGATGAAGATCGCCGAAATCCGCGACCTGACCGCCGATCAGCTTGGGGACGAACTCATCAAGCTGAAGCGGGAACAGTTCAACCTGCGCTTCCAGAAGGCGACCGCGCAGCTCAACAACACGGCGCGGGTGCGCGAGGTGCGCCGCACGATCGCGCGCATCAAGACGGTCGAGCGCGAGAAACGCGCCGCCAAGGCCAACAAGAGTTAAAGGAAGCGGAAGCCGATGCCGAAGCGCATTTTGCAGGGTGTGGTCGTGTCAGACAAGAACGACAAGACAGTCGTGGTTCAGGTCGAACGCCGCCTGACGCATCCGGTTCTGAAGAAGACCGTGCGACTGACGAAGAAATATCATGCCCATGACGAGGGCAACGTCTTCAAAGAAGGCGACCGCGTCTGGATTCAGGAATGCGCCCCCATCTCCAAGCAGAAGAAATGGGTGGTTCTGACCGATGAAGGCGCCGCCGAAGCGCAAGGCTCAGCGGCATAGATCTTGAAACCGCATGATGCGGCGGCCGCGAGGCCAACAGGCAGAGGTGAAGTGACATGATACAGATGCAAACTAATCTGGATGTCGCCGACAATTCGGGCGCACGCCGGGTCATGTGCATCAAGGTGCTCGGCGGCTCGATGCGTCGCACGGCTTCCGTGGGCGACGTGATCGTCGTCAGCGTCAAGGAAGCCATCCCGAAAGGCCGCGTGAAAAAGGGCCAGGTGATGAAGGCCGTGATCGTGCGCACCGCTTTCCCGGTGCGCCGGCAAGACGGCAGCGTGATCCGCTTCGATCGCAACGCCGCCGTGCTCATCAACAACCAGCGCGAGCCGATCGGCACCCGCATCTTCGGCCCCGTGCCGCGCGAATTGCGCGCGAAGCAGCATATGAAGATCATCTCGCTGGCGCCTGAGGTGCTGTGATGACGCAGCCAAAGATGAAGATCAAGAAGGGCGACCGTGTCGTAGTGCTCGCGGGCCGCGACAAGGGCAAGCGGGGCGAAGTCCTCCAGGTCATGCCGAAGGACAACCGCGCGCTCGTGCAGGGCGTCAATCTTGTGCGCCGCCACCAGAAACAGACGCCGCAGCAGGATGGCGGCATTATCGCGAAGGAAGGGCCGATCCATATTTCAAACCTCGCCGTCGAGGACCCGAAGGATGGCGAGCCGACCCGGATCGGATACAAGATGACGGAGGACGGGCGCAAAGTGCGGATCGCGAAGCGCTCGGGCGAGCTGATCGATGGCTGAAGCATCACCAAACGGATACACGCCCCGGCTCAAGCAGCACTACAACACAGTGGTGCGCAAGGCGCTTTCGGAGCAGTTCGATTACTCCAATCCCATGCGCGTGCCGAGGATCGAGAAGATCGTGCTCAACATGGGCATCGGCGAGGCGACCGCAGACCGCAAGAAGGTCGAGCAGGCCGCGCGTGACATGGCGCTGATCGCCGGGCAGAAGCCTGTGATGACGAAGGCGCGCAAGTCGATCGCCGGCTTCAAGCTGCGCGACAACATGGCGATCGGCGTGAAGGTCACGCTGCGCAAGGCCCGGATGTACGAGTTTCTCGACAGGCTCATCACCATCGCCCTGCCGCGCGTGAAGGACTTCCGCGGGCTCAACCCGAAGAGCTTCGACGGGCGCGGCAATTACGCCATGGGCATCAAGGAGCACATCGTGTTCCCGGAGATCGACTACGACAAGGTCGAGCAGATCTGGGGCATGGACATCATCGTCTGCACGAGCGCGAAAACGGACGACGAAGCTCGCGCGCTTCTGAAGCAGTTCAATTTTCCGTTCCGGCAATAGGAACGAGGGGACACCATCATGGCCAAGACAGGCATGATCGAACGGAACAACAAACGCCGCAGGCTCGCCGCGCGCGATGCGGTGAAGCGGGCGGCGCTGAAGGCCATCGCGAACGACCAGTCGCTGCCGATGGAAGAGCGTTTCGAGGCGCGGCTCAAGCTGGCGGCGCTGCCGCGCAACGGATCGCCCACCCGCATCCGCAACCGCTGCGATGTGACGGGGCGTCCGCGGGCGTTCTATCGCAAGCTGAAGATGTCGCGCGTGGCGCTGCGCGAACTGGGCAGCCAAGGGCTTATCCCGGGCTTGGTGAAATCGAGCTGGTGAGGATCGAAAGGCAATGACGGTTTCTGATCCTTTGGGCGACATGCTGACCCGCATCCGCAACGCGCAGATGCGCAAGCGGCCCACGGTCGTGACGCCCGCCTCCAAGCTGAGGGCACGCGTGCTCGACGTTTTGAAGGAAGAGGGCTACATTCGCGGCTATGCCGAGCTGGAACACGGCAACGGCAAGTCCGAGCTCGAAATCGAGCTGAAATATTTCGACGGGCTGCCCGTCATCCGCGAGATCAAGCGGGTTTCGACGCCGGGCCGCCGCGTCTATTCCTCGGTGAAGGAGCTGCCGACCATCGCGAACGGCCTCGGTGTTGCGATCCTTTCGACGCCCAAGGGCGTGATGTCGGATTCGCGCGCCCGGGCGGAGAACGTCGGCGGCGAGATTTTGTGCAGCGTGTTCTAGGCACGTTCAAGGTTGAGACTGGAAGGTTCAAGTCCATGTCCCGAATTGGGAAAAAGCCGATCCCCGTCCCGAAGACCGTGACGGCCACGGTGGACGGTCAGACGGTAAAGGTCAAAGGTCCGAAGGGCGAGCTTTCGCTGACGCTCGTGGACGATGTCGCGGTGACGCTGGAGGACGGCGAAATCGTCGTATCGCCGCGTACTGACAGCAAGCGCGCGCGGTCCATGTGGGGCATGCAGCGTTCCTTGGTCGACAACCTCGTGAAGGGCACGACGGAGGGCTTCAAGCGCACGCTCGAAATCACCGGCGTCGGCTATCGCGCGGCGATGGAAGGCAAATCGCTGAAGCTGCAACTCGGCTACAGCCACGACATCTTTTACCCCGTGCCGGACGGCATCCAGATCCAGGTGCCGAAGCCGACCGAGATCATCATCTCCGGGATCGAGAAGGATCGCGTCGGCCAGGTGGCCGCCGAGATCCGCGAATTCCGCGGCCCGGAGCCCTATAAGGGCAAGGGCGTGAAGTATCAGGGCGAATTCATCTTCCGCAAGGAAGGCAAGA
>CAZNAH010000133.1:0-6189 GCA_964570735.1 uncultured Hyphomicrobiaceae bacterium
ATGAGTTCAACGACCATTACCTGGAGGTGGACTACGATCTCTCCGGCGTGATGTTCGTGACGACCGCGAACACGCTCGATATCCCGCCGGCCCTCAAGGACCGTATGGAGATCATCCGGATCGCGGGCTACACCGAGGACGAGAAGCTCGAAATCGCCAAGCGGCACTTGATCCGCTCGCAGCTTGAGGCCCATGGCCTCCAGCCCGAGGAGTGGACCGTGGACGACGAGGCGCTGAAGGAGATGATCCGCCGCTACACGCGGGAAGCCGGCGTGCGCTCGCTCGAGCGCGAGATCGCCAAGCTCGCCCGCAAGGCGGTCAAGGAGATCGAGAGCGGCGCCAAGAAGACCGTCCAGGTTACGGCCGAGAACCTGCGCGACTATCTCGGCGTGCCGAAGCATCGCTATGGCGAGGCGGAGCTGGAAGACCAGGTCGGCGTGGTGACGGGTCTTGCCTGGACGGAAGTCGGCGGCGAACTCCTCACCATCGAGGGCGTCATGATGCCGGGCAAGGGCCGCATGAACGTCACCGGCAACCTGCGCGACGTGATGAAGGAGTCGATCCAGGCGGCGAATGCCTATGTGCGCAGCCGCGCCATGGCCTTCGGCATCGAGCCGCCGCTGTTCGACAAGCGCGACATCCACGTGCACGTTCCGGAGGGCGCGACGCCCAAGGATGGGCCGTCGGCGGGCGTGGCCATGGTCACGGCCATCGTCTCGATCCTCACGGGCATCCCCGTTCGCCGCGACGTGGCCATGACGGGCGAGATCACGCTGCGCGGGCGGGTGCTGCCAATCGGCGGGCTGAAGGAGAAGCTGCTCGCGGCGCTGCGCGGCGGCATCAAGCGGGTCATCATCCCGGAGGAGAACGCGAAGGATCTCGCGGATATTCCGGATAACGTGAAGAACCGGCTCGAAATCCTGCCCGTCGCGCGCATGGACGAGGTGCTCGCCATCGCGCTCGCCCGCAAGCCGGAGCCCATCGAATGGGACGAGGCGGCGGCTCTGGCCTCCGCGCAGAAGCAGGGCGTGGCCGTCGGAGACGGCGAGACGCAGTCCCCTGTGCTGCCGCACTGACGGAGTGTTTCACGAAATCAGAAGGCGGCTTCGGCCGCCTTTTTTATTGCTTTTGAACAACTTGGGCGCGTTGCACGGCCTCATGGCGCGGGCAGCCGCCGGCTACATCCGCGCCTCCCGAGCAAGACTTACCTTTCCCAATGCAGAGTTATACGAAACCCGATGAAGCGCCACGCTGTGGCTCATGAGCATCACATGCGCGGAGATTGTGCTGCAAGCTTCACGCAAGCATCCTGAGCTTTGCCGAATCGCAGTACGCTTGAGTTCAAGGAAGGGGCGTCTTCCTCCTCATCTCCTCTCTTTCTCTTCCTGAGTAAGCGTTGCGTTGCGTCTCTGATGGGCACTTTATTGGGGCAAAACCAATGCGCAAAGCAACTTACGCGGCCACGCTGGCTGCGGCACTCGGCTTTTCCGGCGCGGCTCTGGCCGACGGCATGTACTCGAAACCGGCCGTATCTTACAAGGATGCGCCCTCTGCAAGCTGCGCGGCTGCGCAGTTCAAGGGTTTGTATCTTGGCGGCTATGTTGGATACGCCAATCATCAGTCGGATATCACGGATCTCGACTACTATTGGAGCCAGGATACGCTCACCACGGAAGATACCGGTTTCGCAGGCGGTATTCAGGTCGGCTATGATTGGGCACGCTGTAACACTGTCTTCGGCGTTGTGGCTGACGTAACTTTTCTTAGCACGGATCCCGAAGAGTCTCTTTATTTCGGCGAATATAAACAAAAATCGGAGATCGACTGGCTTTCTACGTTTCGCCTGCGCGTGGGCGCGGCTCTTGATCACACGCTGTTCTACCTGACCGCGGGTATCGCCTTCGCTGATGTGAACGGAACAGTTCGTGACGAGTATTACAGTGATGGATATAAGTGGGAAGTCGATGATACCCGCTTTGGATATGTGGTTGGTGCAGGCTTGGAACACGCCTTGTCACCCCGCATGTCAATTACGGCCGAGGTGCTCTATGCCGATCTTGATCATGAGACGGACAGAGACGAGTATGACGAATATCGTTACAAATTTGACGACGAGGTCATTCTCGGCAAAATCGGCTTGAACTTCCGCCTCCGTGCGCCTCATCAGCATCTGGAGCCGCTGAAGTAAGCCGCGCTCCTCTCATCCTCTGTTTCCGATCAGGCAGCCGGGTTCGCCCGGCTGCCTTTTTCGTCGCAGTGCTTCCGTGCGGCCGTTCCCCTATTTGCAATCGCCGCCGCCCCGGCGTAAGAAGAATGCCCCATGCCATCGGCTGCCCGGTCGCGGCCGCGGGGAAGGGCGCGCGTAGCTCAGAGGGAGAGCGGCTGCTTTACACGCAGCGGGTCGGTGGTTCGATTCCATCCGCGCGCACCACGTCCGCGCCTGCCAGGCCGCCTCAGCGCCTCAAGCCCTCGTCTGAAATTTTCGCGCACGATGTCGGTATCGCGCACGCTCATCCGTCCTTGAGGCTGCCGCAAGCTCGCGGTTTGATGTCCGGCAAGCAGAACTCGGACGAGCCGACGCAACACCAAGATGCCCAGGGAGGGCGCGATGACACAGACAGTGATCACCTTGATCGGGACCAAGAAGGGCGCGTTTCTCATGGAAAGCGACGCCGCGCGCCGGTCGTGGCGGCTGCGGGGACCGTTCTGCGCGGCCTGGCCCATCAACCATGTGATTGCGGACCCCGAGAGCGGCACGATCTATGCGGGCGGCGGCAATGAATGGTTCGGGCCTGCGGTGTGGAAATCGACCGATCTCGGCGAAACGTGGAGCCATTCGAGCGCCGGGCTCGCCTATGCGGAAGGCGAGCAGCCGATCAAGGCGGTGTGGAGCCTCGCGCGCGGCGCGGACCGGCTTTATGCGGGCGTCGAGCCGGCGGGGTTGTTCGAAAGCACGGACGATGGGGAGACGTGGCGGCATGTCAGCGGCCTTCGCGATCATCCGAGCCGCGCCCAATGGCTGCCCGGCGGCGGCGGGCTCATCCTGCACGCCATCGTCCCGCATCCCACGGACAGCAAACAGGTCTGGGTCGCGATTTCGACGGCCGGGGTGTTCCACACGGCGGACGGCGGCGAGACCTGGCAGCCGCGCAACTGGGGCACGCGCAACGACTACGTCCCCGAAGAGCAGAAATATGCCGAGTTCGGCCAGTGCGTGCACTCCCTCGTGATGGCGCCGGGCATGCCGGACCGGCTCTATCAGCAGAACCACTGCGGCATGTATCGCAGCCATAACGGCGGCCGGAACTGGGAGAGCATCGAGGCGGGGCTGCCGTCGTCGTTCGGCTTTCCGTCGGCCGTGCATCCGCGCGATGTGAACACGCTCTATCTGGTTCCCTTAAATGGAGACTCGGCCGGGCGCTACATGCCCGACGCCAAGGCCGCGGTCTGGCGGACACGGGACGGCGGCGGGAATTGGCAGGCGCTGCGGAACGGGCTGCCCCAGGAGAACGCCTATTTCGGCGCGCTGCGTCAGGCCATGGCGACGGACAGGCTGGAGCCGGCCGGCATTTACTTCGGCACGAATAACGGGCAGCTTTACGCAAGCCCCGATGAAGGCGAGCACTGGACGTGCCTCGCAGAGCACCTGCCGCCGATCTACTCCGTCGAAACGCTGGTGGTGCCGGGGTGATGCCGGCTGCGGAAGGACGGGCGATGGCCCAGAACGCTCACACAAGGCAAGAGGCGCCGGTTCTGGTGCTTCTGCCGCGCGCGCTGGTGGAGCTTTTTCCGGGCGCGCCGCAGCAGGTCGAGATGTCCGCGATGACGGTCGATGCGATGATGGACGAACTCGATGCGCGCTGGCCGGGCATGCGCGACCGGCTCTGCGATTCGACGCCGGGCATCCGCCGCCATCTCAGCGTTTTCGTGGACGGCGAACGCGCGAGCCTTGAGACGCCCCTGCGCCCGCGCGCCGAGGTCTACATCCTCACGGCGATGTCGGGCGGCTGAGCGCGCGTTAGTTCACCGGCCCGCGACGGTCGAGACATACTGGGCGAGAGCGTCGATCTGCTCCTCGCTCAGGTCTTCATAGGCGGGCATCGCGCCGATGCCGTTGATGACGGCCGCCTTCACCCGCTCGGCATCCGGCTGAAGCGAGTCGAGGCTCGGCCCGACATTGCCGGTTGCGCCGGCGTCAGCGAGCGCGTGACAGATCGGACAGCCGGGCTGCGCGATTTCCGTGAAGATTTTCTTCCCGAGTTTCAACGCGTCCTCCTGCGCATGGATCGGGGCGTCGCCGAGGACAGCGACGACGAGAACCGAAGGCAAGGCTGAGCGGCGGAACGCGGAGACCATGGGGTTTCTATCTCATGAAAAACTCCGCCCCGCAAGAGCGCGGACAGCCGGGAGTTGCCCTCGCAGTGAAAGAACCGCTTGTGAAGCGCTTGTGCCCGCGTTATGTAACGTACAACAGGAGTGCGCTGCATCATGGCGCATGATCTGGGGGTGTAGCTCAGTCGGTTAGAGCGCCGGCCTGTCACGCCGGAGGCCGCGGGTTCGAGTCCCGTCACTCCCGCCATTCACGCGATCGAAGAGGCCGCGAGGCTCGCTTGACCCTCTTGTGTCACAGACGCCAAGGCTTTCTTTCCGTCGCCTGCTTTCTCATCCTCTTGGCTTTGCTGGTTGCGGCTCATCCGGCGAGGGCCTGTGCGCCTGCGGAAACCGTCGATCTGGCTGACGAGTCCTGTGCGCGGGCGGTTCAGGACGCGCTGATCTGGACGGGCGATTATGTGGGCATGGTGGATGGCCAGGCCGGACCCGGCACGAACCGGGCCATAGCTTCGTACAAGCAGCGGGCGCAACTCCCGGACGATGAGGCCCTGACCGCGGCCGATTACAAGAAGCTCGTCAGGCTCGCCAACGCGCGCAAGGCGAGGATCGGCTTTTCCGTCCAGCGTTTCGCGGAGCCTGGCGTCGAACTGGGTCTGCCCGCGAAACTCGTCGGCCAGGGCCAGCGCGCGGATTGGGGCGTCTTATGGGCAAGCGCCGACAAGAGCCTGAATATCGGCCTTCTGGTTTTCGATGACGGGCGCGCGCTCTCCGAGGTCATGGATGCGATGAAGGAGAGGCCGGGGCGGACGGTCGCCTATGAGCGCCTGCGGGAGGACTGGTTCGTGATTTCAGGCGAGGACGAGACGGGCGACGCCTTCTACGTGCGCGTTCAGGATAGGAATTCCCGGCTGCGCGGCTTCTCCGTGACCTATCCGGCCGATCGCAGGGCGGCTTACGAGCCGATGATCGTGGCCATGTCCTCGTCCTTTCGGATAACCGAAGCGGACGGCGAGGAAGCGGCCCCGCAGGACACGGTTGCCTCGCGGGAAGAGCCTGCGCAGCCCGAACCGCAGCGGCCGGGCGTCAACGAGGATGCGCCGCGTCCCACGGTGCCGGACCCCTGGGCCAGCAGCCCGCGCTAGCCAGGAAGCCCGCTTCGCACGGGATGGCGGCCCGCCGGACGCAGAGTCACATTGTCACCACACCCGGCATTCGCTAGAACTGGACAAGTTTCAGCGGGGTTCGCATGAATCAGCTACTTCTCGACTATCTTCCGCTCGTCATCTTCTTCGGCATATCGCTCGTAATCGGCCTTGCGCTGCTTATCGCGCCGTTCGTTCTGGCCCCTAGCAATCCGGACCCCGAAAAGGTTTCGGCCTATGAATGCGGATTCCCCGCCTTCAACGACGCGCGCATGAAGTTCGACGTGCGGTTTTACCTCGTGTCCATCCTGTTCATCATCTTCGACCTGGAAGTGGCTTTCCTGTTCCCCTGGGCGGTCGCATTCGACGAAGCGGGGCTCTACGGGTTCTGGTCGATGATGATCTTCCTTGGCGTCCTGACCATCGGCTTCATATATGAATGGCGAAAGGGAGCGTTGGAATGGGATTGATCACGAAGCCGACCGCGCCTGCGCCGCTCTTCGAGCAGCCCGATCTCCTGAAAAGCGGGCGCGGCAACGAACCGGGCACAAAGTTTTACACCGAAATCAACAACGAGCTGGCGGACAAGGGCTTTCTCGTCACCTCGACGGATGATCTCGTCAATTGGGCGCGTACGGGGTCGCTGATGTGGCTGACCTTCGGTCTGGCCTGCTGCGCCGTCGAGATGATGCAGGCGTCCATGCCGCGCTACGAC
>CAZNAH010000133.1:6199-7910 GCA_964570735.1 uncultured Hyphomicrobiaceae bacterium
TGCGCCGCGCGCCTCGCCCCGCCAGTCGGACGTGATGATCGTCGCGGGCACGCTGTGCAACAAGATGGCGCCGGCGCTCCGCAAGGTCTACGACCAGATGCCGGAACCGCGCTATGTCATCTCCATGGGCTCCTGCGCGAACGGCGGCGGCTATTACCACTATTCCTATTCCGTGGTGCGGGGCTGCGACCGCGTGCTGCCGGTCGATATCTACGTGCCAGGCTGCCCGCCGAGCGCGGAGGCGCTGATGTACGGCATCCTGCTCCTTCAGAAGAAGATCCGGCGGACGGGCACCATCGAACGCTAGCCATTGCGAGGGGTTATGTTGGACCACACGCCGCAGCTTGACGTGCTGGCGAAGAAGATCGGGTCTCGCCTCGGCGGAGCGGTCGAGGCAACTCACGTCGCGCTCGGCGAGTTGACGATCACAGTACGGCGCGAGGACGTTCCGCGCGCGATCACCTTCCTGCGCGACGATCCGGACTGCCGCTTCATCCAGCTTTTGGACCTGTGCGGCGTCGATTATCCCGAGCGCGAAGACCGCTTCGAGGTCGTCTATCACCTGCTGAGCTACGAGCACAATTTCCGCATCCGCGTGAAAACACGGACGGACGCCGTGAAGCCCGTGCCGAGCATCATCGGGCTGTTCCCCGCCGCGAACTGGTATGAGCGCGAAGCCTACGACCTCTACGGCATCCTGTTTTCAGGGCATCCCGACCTGCGCCGCATCCTCACGGATTACGGCTTCCGCGGCCACCCGCTGCGCAAGGATTTCCCGCTCACCGGGTTCGTCGAGGTGCGCTATGACGAAGAGCAGAAGCGCGTCGTCTACGAGCCGGTGAAGCTGCCGCAGGAATATCGCTCCTTCGACTTCCTCTCGCCGTGGGAGGGCGCGGACTACGCGCTGCCGGGCGATGAAAAAGCGTCTGGCCAGTGAGGCTGCGATGAAGAACACGCTGAAGCCGGGCCTGCGGCATACCTTCTCCTATACCGTGCCGGACGAGAAAACGGTGCCGCACATCTATCGCGAAAGCCCCGAGATGCAGGCGATGCCCCGGGTGTTCGCCACGGGCTACATGGTCGCGCTGATGGAATGGACCTGCGTGCAGCTTCTCGCGCCCCATCTCGATGAAGGGGAGGGCAGCCTCGGCGTGCACGTGGATGTCTCGCACACGGCCGCGACGCCTGTCGGCTTCACCGTGACGGTCGAGGCGGAACTCACCGGCATCGAGGGCCGCAAGGCGTGGTTCCATGTCCGCGCCCATGACGGCGTCGATCTGATCGGCGAGGGCCGTCACGGACGTTTCATTGTCGAATGGGAGCGGTTCGAGCGGCGCGTCGCGGAGAAGGCGGCACAGCACGGCGCGACCAAGCAAGCGCAAGCGGAGATGACGCATGGCTGACGGCGGAACGGCGGCGCTCAAAGATCGGGAGGCCGCGGCGAAAAGCGGCGAGATCGCAAAGACGGAAGCCGCGCTCGACGACACGCTGCGCAACTTCACCATCAATTTCGGACCGCAGCATCCGGCGGCCCACGGCGTGCTGCGCCTCGTCCTCGAGCTCGACGGCGAGGTGGTGGAGCGCGTGGACCCGCCTATAGGGCTGCTCCATCGCGGCACCGAGAAGCTGATCGAGCACAAGACCTATCTCCAGGCCATCCCCTATTTCGACCGGCTCGATTACGTCGCGCCGATGAACCAGGAGCACGCCT
>CAZNAH010000134.1:0-7886 GCA_964570735.1 uncultured Hyphomicrobiaceae bacterium
CCTGCCGCTTTCCGCGGAGCAAATCGAAATCAAGGAGTGAGCATGGACGAGATCGTCATCTCCTGTCCCCACGGCAGCCATCGCTTTCCTTCGAACGATGCGCCCGCCGCGCCGCACACCCGCACGCCCCACCGCCTGCTTTCGCCAGGCACGATGTCGGTTCGCATCGCCTATGCCTTTTTCTCGAGTGTATCGCACGCGATTGCCTTCCGGGAAGGCAAGCTTGCGGTCCCGCCGTCCCTTGGTGATTTCCGCTACGCTCGGCACGCGGAGAACGCGCAATGAAGATGAAGAAACTCGAATACCTAGTGAGCTTCACCACCCCAGCTTTCCTCGGAAACGCCGAGCAGCGGGGGCAGTGGCGAACAGCGCATTTCGGGAGTAACGACGATGACTGATACCAAGCTGCTTGAGGCGACTTGCCGCGTGGCGTTGGTTGCGTTCCTGCATGATCTCGGCAAGTTCGCTGAGCGCGCACGCATCCCCGAAGCGCGGGTAATACAAGCCGACGGCAACTCCCGTCAGGCGGTCAACGAAATCCTGTACTGCCCGGAATGGGACGGCCGTCGCACGCACATCCACGCCGCCTACACCGCCATCGGGCTGGAGTTGCTGGAGCAATGGTTGCCGGAGCTGGTGGGTGAGGACATGTCACCCTTCGCACCGTGGCGCGAGAGGAACGCGGATGACTCGCTCATCAACGCGGCGGCCATGCACCACCGGCCGAACACCTACCTGCAGTGGATCATCGCCACGGCGGATCGCCTTGCCTCGGGCTTCGAGCGCGAGGAATTCGAGAACTACAACCGAGCGCCCGACGAGCACGAACGACAAGGACGGCGCCTCAACCACTACACCACGCGCCAGGAAACGTTACTGGAGCGTATCCGCCTGGACGGTCAGCGGGAGACGGGCGGCTGGCGTTACCCGCTGAGACCGCTGGCGCCCGGATCGATCTTTCCCCTTCCCGCCGCGAAATGCGAAAACGACAGCAAAGACGCGGCACAGGCCCGTTACCTCGAACTCTGGAATCAGTTTCTCGAAGGCGCGAGGCTCGTTCCGGCGAGCCACAGGAACAACCTCGCGCTGTGGCTCGACCATTTCGATAGCCTTTGGCTGACGTTCGCCCACGCCATCCCCTCGGCAACGGCCGGTATCGCCGGAAAAGTGCGACCCGACGTGTCGCTCTACGATCACTCCAAGACCACCGCAGCGCTGGCCGTGGCGCTGTGGCGCTATCACCATGACCGCGGGGACGATGCCACGGTCATACGCGAGCAGTTACGGGCGCAGTGGGACAGCGAGCGCCGCGACAGCCCCGAGGGCCGGCAGGCCTGGGAAGGCGATAAGTTCCTGCTGGTGCAGGGCGACTTCACCGGCATTCAGAACTTCATCTTTGCCGAAGGCGGCAGCACCCAGAAGCGCGCCGCGAAGCTGCTGCGCGGACGCTCGTTTTATGTGTCACTGGTAACCGACCTCGCGGCGCTCAAAGTGTTGGAAGTGCTCGATCTGCCCGCCACCAGCCAGGTCGTCAATGCTGCCGGCAAGTTTCTCATCGTTGCGCCGAACACGACGGCGACGGTCGAGAAACTGCGCGCCGTACAAGAAGAGCTCGATGACTGGTTTCTAAAACACACCTACGGCCAGTCGGGTCTCTTGCTCGCCTGGCTTCCCGCGAGCGCGGAGCACTTCAAACACGGCGAGGGCGATGCGAGGCCCTTCCGCGCACTCATGGTCCGGCTGTTCCAGCAGTTGGAATCGGCGAAACTGCAGCGCTTCGGCTTTTGTAGCGAGACTCCGCCTAAGCCTGCCTTCGAAGGATTCCTCGACCGCTTCGAACACGGCGAATGCCGGATCGATGGCCGCTCGCCCGGCGTGGTGAACATCGGCGACGAGACATGGGTCAGCGAGCTGGCGGCCGATCAGATCGACACCGGAAATTGGCTGGCCACGCAGACACGCGTACTAGTCACTCGCACGCCGCTCGAACACAACACGCTGCGTCTTGATCTTTTCGGCTATCGCGTGAACTTCACCGCGAGCGAGGAGGAGACTGGCCGTTTCGGTAACGAGGCGAGAACCGGCAATCTCCTCCGCGCCTGGGATTTCTCGCTACCGGTATCGCCCGATGCGCCGCTGTGGAATGGCTACGCGCGGCGGCATATCAACGCTCATGTCCCGCGCTTCGGCGAGATGAACGCCTGGGAGCAGGAGGACGATTTCGACGCCAACGCGCTCGAGCCCAAGACTCTGGATCATCTCGCGCGCGACGACCGCAGGCTTGGTGAGAACGGCCGCTGGGTCGGTGTCGAAGCACTCATGACGCTCAAGGGCGACGTGGACAACCTGGGCCTCATCTTCCAGAAAGGTCTCGAAAGCCCCACCTTTGCGAGAATGGCCGCGCTGTCGCGGCAGGTGAATGCCTTCTTCACCGTGTATCTGCCGTGGTTGTGCCAGAAGGAATTCCCCAACACCTACACCGTGTTCGCCGGCGGCGACGACTTCTTTCTCATCGGCCCGTGGCACTCCACCATCAAACTTGCCGGCCGGATGCGCGAGGAATTCGCGCGTTACGTCGCCCGCAATCCGGACATCCACTTCTCGGCAGGGCTGTCCATGACCAAACCCGGCCTGCCCATCCGTCAGCTTGCGGCGTTGGCGGAAGATGCGCTCGACGAGGCCAAGGCTCACCTCACCCCTCCCCCCCGGGGGGAGGGGACGGGGGAGAGGGCAGTCATGGCCAAAAACGCCGTCACCTGCTTCGGGCAAACGGTCTCGTGGGATGCCTTCGACGAGCTCATGCAGCGCGAAGCGGCGCTCGAACGAGCAGCGCAAGATCATGCGCTCTCGACGGGTTATCTGTATGCCCTGCTCAGGTACACGGACATGGCCGCCGAGGCTGCCACCAGGCCGGAGGCGGCGCTGTGGCACTCGCATTTCGCTTATCGCACCCGGCGGCTGGCAGAAACCCGTTTTAAGGAGGTTGAGGATCGGGAAGAACGCGAACGTAAACGGCGCGCACTGCAAGCGCAACTCGGTGCGGATATCGCCGGCAACGGCATTGAAAACTTCGGGGCGGCCTACAAGATCGCTCTGTTCACTTACCTGTATCAGCAACGCGACTGAGGAGGGAATCATGCCATACGAGAACCGAGAAAACCGGCCGCCGCAGGGTGGCCAGCGTGCCCCTCACCAAGGGCGGCGCGCACAACAAGCGCAGGGCGCGCCGGTAGAGTTGCCCCAGATCAAGCTGGCCAAGCCGCTCGATCCGGAGCTGTTCAACCGCAAGGCTCAAAAAGCGGCGAAGGGCATAGCCACTGCCGATCGCGACCGGAACAAACCCACCCAGCTTCGCCGCTTCTACGACGAGCTGGTGCTGTGGGAATCCCGCACCGCCCAGCAGCCGGACAAATTTCCCGAGTACCTGCCGTTCATCCGCATGCTCAACGCCAAGGCCGCCTATGCGGAGGGCCGCAAGCTCGTAGACCGCACCTTCGTGAATCTGCTCCAGCAGACTCTTGCCGAGGTAAAGGATGCCGAGACGCTGACCACCTGCAAGCTGTTCTGGGAAGCCTTCATGGGCTTCTACAAGCAGGAACGACCGAACTGAACCGACCGGAGACCGGAATATGAAACTCACCACCATCGAAAAGATCACCGGCACGCTGGAGCTCGTCACCGGTCTGCACATCGGCTCGGGCAACAACGAGATGCACATCGGCGGCACCGACAACCCTATCATCAAGCACCCGCTCACCGGCGAGCCCTACATCCCCGGTTCCTCCATCAAGGGCAAGATCAGAAGCCTGCTGGAATGGGAGCTGGGGGTGGTCGGCATCACGGGCGGTTCTCCGCTTGGGTTCAAGCACATCAAGGACGTTCCGGCCGCAGACCAGGACAAGGCCAAGACCCTTCTCAAGCTCTTCGGCGGAGCGCCGGAAGGCAGCGGCGAGAGTGAGTCGCTGGTGAAGGAGATCGGCCCGACCCGTCTGGCCTTTTGGGATTGTTCCCTGGACAAGACCTGGGTGGCGGAAATGAACCGCCGCAATCTGCTGCTCACCGAGACCAAGATGGAGAACATGATCGACCGCATACGGGGCGTCGCGGAACACCCGCGCAACACTGAGAGGGTGCCGGCGGGTGCGCGATTCGACTTCGCCATCACCGTGCGCCGCCATGACAGTGAAGACCTGCTGCCCATGGTCTGGCGCGGCCTGAAGCTCCTGGAGCTCACGGGCCTGGGCGGTTCGGGTTCGCGCGGTTACGGCAAGGTGCGTTTCACCGTCTTGGACATGAGCGGGCGGGATGTCCTTTCCGAAGTCCAGTCCGTCAATCTGCAGGCGGCATGATGCGCACTTTCCGCGCCACGGTGGTGCCCCTGTCGGCCTTCGGCACGCCGCTCAAGGGCGATACCTTCTTCGGCCAGTTGTGCTGGGCCGTGCGTAACCGCCTTGGGGAAGCGCGGCTCGAGGAACTGCTGAAAGGCTATACCGCCGGGCAACCCTTCGTGGTCGTGTCCGATGCCTTCCCGTCGGGATATCTCCCGCGCCCCGCGCTGCCGGGACATTATTTCGAAGAACTGCCGGACGAAAACCGCAAGGCGGTGAAGAAGCGCGTGTGGATGCAGCTCGACAAAGTTGCCACCCCGCTTGCTCAATGGCTGGTGCACTGCGTGGCGTCGAATGCGATTGCTGGCGGTAGCGTCAGCGAGCGCCCTCAGCCCCACAACACGATTGACCGCGCCACCGGCACCACCGGCGAGGGCGCCTTCGCGCCATATGCCATGAGCCAGCTCTGGTATGGCAGTAAGGTTGCGCCGCGCCGCGAATTCGTCGAGGCGAAGCTGGATCTGTACGTCGTGCTGGACGAGGCACGTCTGTCCGCCGATGAACTGAAAACACTGATCGGGGATATCGGCGCACTGGGCTACGGGCGCGACGCCAGCATCGGGCTCGGCAAATACCGTCTGGACGGGTTCGAGGCATTCGAACTGCCATCGCAGGATCGGGCCAATGCCTGGCTGACGCTCGCACCCTGCGCGCCACAGGGGCTCGAATGGGACGCGGAACGCTGTTTCTATAACGTGTTTACCCGCTTCGGCCGCCATGGCGATATCGGCGTGCATACGGGCAAACCCTTCAAAACGCCGGTGCTGCTGGCCCAGACCGGAGCGGTCCTCGCGCCCCGCGTTTACCAGCCCGCCACCTTCACGGGCCGAGGTCTGGGCGGCGACGGTGCGTTGTCCAAGGCGATTCCCAAGACCGTGCACCAAGGTTATGCGCCGGTTGTCGGTGTGCGATTGCCGAAGGGAAGGGAGGTCCTATGAAGACACACGACTGCTATCGGATGCTCATCACACCGTTGTCGCCGGTGCATGTGGGCACAGGAGAAAGCTACGAGCCGACCAACTACGTGATCGAGGACGGCGTGCTGCACGAGTTCGATACGGGATCGGTGATGGAGGCACTGACGGCCGCCGACCGCAAGGCGCTGCTGGATATCGGCAATCGCAAACCCGATTCCGGAATGATTCAGGCAGTGCAACGATTCTTCTTTGAACGTCGCGAGGCGCTCATGGCGCATGCCGCGCAGCACATTCCCGTTCTGCCCGGCGTGGCGAATCTCTATGCCAGCCGGGTGGGCCAGGTCGCCAACCGGGAAGCGGGCGGTGGGGTCGTGCTCAACCGGCTGGAGATCGACCGCACCAGCTTCAGTCCCGCGACGCGGCTGCCGGTGCTGTTTGGTTCGTCGCTCAAGGGGGCAGTGCGGACGGCATTGCTGGACAAGGTGAACAATCGGCAACCTGCGCAGGAGCACAAGGGACTGCACGAATTCCAGGGGCGGCTGTTCCGCTACTACGACAAGGACGCCCGGCCGCGTCAGTCGCTCGAACTTGACCCCATGCGCCTCGTGCAACTGTCCGATGCGGCGTGGAGCGGCGAGCACGGTCTGCCCGCGGCCCAGGTACACCTCGCGGTCAACCGCAAGAAAGTCGAGGTCAAGGATCAACAGGGCAAGGTCCGCAAATCGCAGGCCGAGACCAAGGAGCTTTACCAGATCCTCGAATGCGTGCCCGGCATGCGCTACCGCGCCTTCACCGGCCAGATCAATCTTCAGTCGGTCGACGGGGTCAGCGAACAGGTCCGCCAACGCGAACGCCAGCTTCCCGCCGCTGAGCTGCGCTTTGACGCCAAGAGAATCGCCCTGGGCTGCAACGCCTTCTACCGCCCCATTCTGCAAGCCGAGAACCGGCTCCTGAGCGAGCGCGGTTATCTCGACCCGCAGTGGAACAAGACCATCGAGGCACTGCTCTTGTCCATGAGGGGCGATATGGAACGTGGCGAGGTCTTCCTGCTGCGCATCGGGCGTCACTCGGGGGCGGAATCGGTCACGCTCAACGGAGTGCGCCGCATCAAGATCCTGGAGGGCAAAGGCCCGGACGGCAGAAACCGGTCCAGCAACTCGGATTCCGCGAAGACCCTCTGGCTGGCCGCCGACGAAAAGGACCAGTCCACCGGCCTGCTGCCCTTCGGCTGGGTGCTGGTGGAGTTGCTGCCCTTGGACAAGCCCGTCGCCGACAGGCCGGCGCTCAAGGCGGCTTGCGAACCGCATCTGACCGCAGCCAGAAGCTTTGCGAAAAAGCTTGCCGAACAGCAGGCGCGTCTTGCCGCCGCGCGGGAACAGGCAGAAATGAAACGCCGCATGGCTGAGGAACGAGAACGCCAAGCCAAAGAGGAAGCGGCAAAACGGGCGCGGGAAGAGGAGGAAAAGAAGGCACTTCTTGCCACCATGACCGAGAACATGCGCCGTGTCGAGCAATTCAAGGAGGATTGCGCCGAGCGCGTCGAGCAGCTGCGTGGTGGCAAGGATCGTCCCTACACTCAATTTTATGAGAAAGCCCGCCAGCTTGCAGCGGCTGCCCTCGGGAGCACTGAATGGACCCCAGAGGAGAAACGCGCAGCGCATGATGCCATCGTCGAGTGGCTTCCCAGAGTCATGGATGTGGACGTGAAGCAGGTGCGCAAGAGACTCAATCTGGACCTGTTGCGGGTCGAGTCATGACCACGCTGCCGGTCGCCGGCCGTGGCGGCGTCATCGCCTCAATCCGTCGATGGAAGTGCGGTTCGCTACGCCCAGAGGCTCGCGAGCGGGAAGGTGATGGCGTCGAAGGGCGGCTGTTTTACGGGATCGTCTTCCTTGAGCGTTTCGAGGAGCAGCCAGTGGCCGTCGTCCTGCAACCGGTAAACCTCGAGAGTGCGCGCATCAGGGTCCACGAGCCACCGATATGCCACGCGCTCGCGCGCGTAGATCGGCATCTTAACGGCGCGGTCCGTGCGCGCGGTGCAAGGGGAGAGAATCTGGCAGACCCAATCCGGCGCAAGCTCGAACCAGGCCGCATCGGGCAACTGCGGCAGCCGCGTGCGGCGCCAGCCGGCGATATCGGGGACGATGACATCGCCGCCCAGGTGCAGCTCCGGTTCATCGAGGATCCACCACCCGCCGGGGCCGCCGGATCCCCCAATCGTAAGCGCTGCCCGCGTTGCCGCCAAGCGACGAATAAGCGCGCGCATGCCTCGGCGCCGGCCGGGGATGGGTGTGCAGCACACCATGCAGGATTTCCCCGACCAGATTCTCCGGCAGGGCGAGAATGTCGTCGTAGGTCGCGCGGCGTTCGGCTGGGTCGTCCATGGGGAAGTTCCGTGCGGGTACGCGCAGATTCTAGCACCGCGGCCGTGCGTGGCCAGCGTTTGCCCCCGGTGGGCAAGCCGGTTGTGGAGGCCATAAAGTGAAAACGCCAAGCACTGTCTTGTTCTTGACTGTCGGCGGCTCGCACGAGCCGATCGTGAAAGCGATCAGGGAGCGCAGGCCCGAGCGCGTGGTCTTTT
>CAZNAH010000135.1:0-7843 GCA_964570735.1 uncultured Hyphomicrobiaceae bacterium
GACGTTCTTGATCTCGCAGCGCGTGCCGAGCGGGTCGCCGGGGCGGCGCACGGAGACGTTCACGTCCGCGCGGAGGCTGCCCTGCTCCATATTCCCGTCGCAGGTGCCGAGATAGCGCATGATGGTGCGCAGTTTCGAGACGTAAGCCTTCGCTTCCTCCGACGAGCGGATATCCGGCTTCGAGACGATCTCCATGAGCGCGACGCCCGAGCGGTTCAGGTCCACATAGGAGAAGTCCGGGTCCTGGTCGTGCAGGCTCTTGCCCGCGTCCTGCTCCAGGTGAACGCGCTCGATGCCGACCTCGATGGAGTAGTCCTTGAGATCGACCGTGACCCGCCCCTCACCGATGATCGGATGTTTGTATTGCGAGATCTGATAGCCCTGCGGCAGGTCGGGATAGAAGTAGTTCTTCCGGTCGAACACGGAATAAGGGTTGATCTTCGCGTGCAGCCCCAGGCCCGTGCGCACGGCCTGCGCCACGCATTCCTCGTTGAGGACGGGCAGCATGCCGGGCATCGCGGCGTCGACCAGCGAGACATGGGAATTCGGCTCGCCGCCAAAGGCCGCGCTCGCGCCGGAGAAGAGCTTCGACCGGGAGAGCACCTGCGCGTGCACCTCCATGCCGATCACCACCTCCCACGGTCCGGTCGCGCCCTCGATCAGGTTTTCCGCGCGCATCTCCTGCATCGGCCTTTCAGCTCGGTTCATGGGTCATCATCCGCTCATTCCGTCCGCCTGGCCGGGCTTTCGCCCGCGAAGCGTGCGGCCAGCTTCTCTTCCTCGTACTGGATGAACCAGCCGATCATCTGCCGCCACAGGGCAACCGCAAGCTCGGGCGGCAGGCCCTTCTCCTTCGCGCGCGCCTCGACCTTGTCGATCACCTGGCGGATGCGCCACGGCACGCTCGCCTGATCGGGGCTCTCCTTGAGCTGCCACGCGCGGTCCACATAGCCGAAGCGCTGCGCGATAAGGTCCACGAGCATGTCGTCGATGCGGTCGATCTCGGCGCGCACATGCTCCATGGTTTCGCAGTCGGCGGGGCGGCGTGGCGACATCAGCTTTTCTTCCTTGCAGGCTTTTTCGCCGCTTTCCCGGCGGGCGCGGCACCGCCTTTCGGCTGTTCCTTCAGCCACCATGGCTCCGGCGCGGGCATCAGCCCCACCGCATCCTCGATGACGCGGCCCGCGCGCAGAACGGTTGCCTCGTCGAACGGCTTGCCGATGATCTGAAGTCCGAGCGGCAGCCCGTCCTTCGAGACGCCCGCGGGCACGGACAGGCCGGGCAGGCCCGCCATGTTGACCGTCACGGTGAAGATATCGTTCAGATACATCTCGATGGGGTCGGCCGAGGCTTTCGCGCCGAGCGGAAATGCGGGCGTCGGCGTTGTCGGCGTCAGCAGCACATCGACGGCCTCGAACGCATCGTCGAAATCGCGCTTGATGAGGCTGCGCACTTTCTGCGCCTTGAGATAATAGGCATCGTAATAGCCTGCGGAAAGCACATAGGTGCCGATCAGGATGCGCCGCTTCACCTCCGCGCCGAAGCCCGCCGCGCGCGTGTTCTCATACATCTCGGTCACGTCACGGCCGTTCACGCGCAGGCCGTAGCGCACGCCGTCATAGCGCGCGAGGTTGGATGACGCCTCAGCCGGGGCCACGATGTAATAGGCCGGCAGCGCCGCCTTCGTATGGGGCAGGCTGACATCGACGATGGTCGCGCCCGCTTGCTCGAACAGCTCGATGCCGCGCTTCCACAGCGCCTCGATATCCGCCGACATGCCGTCCACGCGGTATTCGCGCGGAATGCCCACCTTGAGCCCCCTGATCTTCTCCCGAAGCGCGGCTTCGAGGTCCGGCAGAGGCACGTCCGCGCTGGTCGAGTCTTTCGGATCGTGCGAAGCCATCGCCTGGAGCAGGATCGCGGCGTCCTTCACCGTGCGCGTGACGGGGCCGGCCTGATCGAGCGAGGATGCGAAGGCGACAATGCCCCAGCGCGAGCAGCGCCCATAGGTCGGCTTGATGCCGACCGTGCCCGTGAACGCGGCGGGCTGGCGGATGGAGCCGCCCGTATCCGTGCCCGTCGCCGCGAGGCAGAGCCGCGCCGCCACCGCGCTCGCCGAGCCGCCGGAGGAGCCGCCCGCCGTCAGGTTCACCCCATCGCCCGCCTTGCGCCACGGGTTGACCGCCGGGCCGTGACAACTCGTCTCGTTCGACGAGCCCATGGCGAATTCGTCCATGTTGAGCTTGCCGAGCATGACCGCGCCCGCATCCCAAAGGTTCTGCGTCACGGTCGATTCGTAGGGCGGCTCGAACCCGCTCAGGATCCGCGAGCAGGCCGTGGACGCCGCGTCTTTCGTGCAGAACAGGTCCTTCACGCCGATGGGCAGACCTTCCAGCGCGCGCGCCCTGCCCTTCTTGGCGAGCCGCTTGTCGCTCTCCTCCGCCATGGCGAGCGCCCGGTCGGCGGTCGTGAGGATGTAGGCGTTGAGGGCCGGGTTGGCCCGCTCGATGGCATCGAGATGGGCTTTGGTGAGTTCGCGCGCCGAGAACTCCTTCTTGCGAAGCCCGTCGCGCGCCTGTTCCAGCGTGAAGTGGGTGAGATCGGTCATTCTGTACTGTGCTGTCCTGCGGACCGTCCGCGTTTCTATTCGATGACCTTGGGAACGACGAAGAAATTGTCCTCCCTCTTCGGCGCGTTGCGCAGGATATCGGCCACGCGCCCGCCATCCGTCACGACATCCGCCCGTAGGGTGAGCTGCGCCGCGCCGACGCCCGTCATGGGCGGCACGCCGTCGGTGTCGATCGCGTTCAGCTCCGCGACCCAATCGAGAATGCCGCTCAGTTCCCGTTGCAGTTTCTGCGCTTCCTCGTCCGTCACCTTGATCCGCGCGAGATGCGCGATGCGCCGGACGGTCGCTTCGTCAATATCCATGCGATGCCGCCATGTCTCGGAGTCGTTCTGCTTATTAAGGCCGCGCAAACCCGGGGGCAACGGTTTCCTGAAAGGTTTGCGCAGCCTGCGCCGCCAAGCGCGCGCTCAGACCTCGAATGCCTGCCCGCTCTGCGGCACGACGACGGTCTGCCCGCCCATCTCGGCGAGGAACTTTGAGGGGTCGGGGTCGATGATCGGGAAGGTGCCGTAGTGAATGGGAATGACCGTATCGAACTGGAAGTAGCGCTTGCAGGCCATCGCAGCAGTCTTCGCGCCCATGGTGAAGCGGTCGCCGATCGGCACGCAGCCAATTTTCGGGGCGAATATCTCGTTGATGAGCGCCATATCGCCGAAAATCTCGGTGTCGCCCATGTGATAGAGCGTCTTGCCGAGCCCGCGCAGCACGACGCCGCACGGATTGCCGAGATAAAGCGGGCGGCCATCCACGACCGTCGACGACGAATGGAAAGCCTTCACAAAGCTCACATCCACGCCGTCGCCGAGCGCGACCGTGCCGCCGGGATTGGCGAGTTCGACCGACTGCACCCCCTGCGCGCCCAGATATTCGCCGAGTTCGAAGGCCGCAACGAGGGTCGCGCCCGTGCCTTTGCAGATGGCGACCGTATCGCCCACATGATCGTCATGGCCATGGGTGAGAACCACATGCGTGCAGCCCCGCGCGGCCTCATCGACGCTGCCGCCGAACGTCGGATTGCCGGACAGGAACGGGTCGATGAGGATGACATGCTGGCGGTGCTCAATGCGGAAGGCCGAATGTCCGAACCAGGTCAGTTGCATGGCGTTCTCCCTATCGGTTTGCGGGCGGGTCTGGCACGAGTATAAGGACCGCGCCCCCTGGGGCAATTCGGAATCGAGGCAATCGAAGCGTGGCCGCTCCCTCCCAACTGCTTGCCATCGAAAATCTCGCGGCCGCGCTGAAGCCCGACGAACGCCTCATGGGCCTCGATGTCGGCACGAAGACCATCGGGCTTGCGTTGTCCGACGTGATGCTGCAGATCGCGACGCCGCTTGAGACCATCCGGCGGACGAAATTCGCGGCGGACGCGGCGGCGCTGCTCGCGCTCGCGCAGAAGCACGGCGTCGGCGGCCTCGTCATCGGGCTGCCTCTGAACTTCGACGGCTCCGAAGGCCCGCGCGCGCAATCGACCCGCGCCTTCGCGCGCAACCTCGCGGCGCTGACGCCCCTGCCGATCGCGTTCTGGGACGAGCGGCTGTCCACGGCGGCGGCGGAGCGCACGCTCATCGAAGCCAACACGAGCCGGAAGCGCCGCGCCGAACTCATCGACAAGATGGCGGCCGCCTTCATCCTGCAAGGCGCGCTCGACCGTCTTGACGCGCTCGGCCGATAGGCGCATTCGCCGTTGCTTTTTGCGCGGGATGCGCGATCATCGCAGACCTCCTTCCGGTCCCGCCGATGCTCTCCACCCTCAATGCGCTCGCGCCCGTCTTCATCCTCATCGCCCTGGGCTATATGCTATTCCAGACAAAGCTCGCAGGCGCCGAAGTGTGGTCCGCCGTCGAGCACCTGACGTTTTACCTGCTTTTTCCGGCGCTTCTCGCACGCACGCTGATCCGCGCCGACTTGAGCACCGTGCCGGCGCTGGACTTCGCCATCGTCACCCTGACTGCGGTGATCGGCATGGCGGCGCTGCTCCTCGCGCTGCGCCCGTTCTTCGCGCGGCGCGGGCTGACCGGGCCGACCTTCACGAGCCTGTTCCAGGGCGCGACCCGCTGGCACGGCGTGATGGCCGTGGCGATCACCGGCTCGCTTTACGGCGAACAGGGGCTCACCTTCGCGGCGCTGGCCATCGTCGTTATGGTGCCCGTGCTCCAGGTGATGACCGTGCTCGTGCTGCTGCTCTACGGCTCGGAGCAAGTCCATCCCGGGCCGGCGCTCATCCTCAAGCGGCTTGCCCTGAACCCGATGATCCTCGCCTGCGTCATCGGCTTCGCGCTGAACCAGACCGACGTGCCCGATTTCCTCTACGACACCTTCACCATGCTGGGCGCGGGAAGCATCAGCCTCACGCTCCTCGCGGTCGGCGCGGGGCTCAGCCTGTCCAAGGCTACGGAGACGCGCACGCTCGTCGCGGTGGGCGTGCTGGTCCGGCTGATCGGGATGCCGCTCATCATCTTAGGAATGTGCTGGCTCGTCGGTCTCGACGGCGTCGCGCGCACCGTCGCCGTCATCGCGGGCGCCGTGCCTACAGCGTCGACCTCCTACGTCATGGCGCGCAAGATGGGAGGGAACGCCGGACTGATGGCGAACATCATTACTTTCCAAAGCGTCGTCGCTGCGCTAACGCTTCCGGCATTTATTTACATCGCCGAGACCTTTTGAAACGCGATGCGGGCCTCGTTTGAAATTTTTCGTGCCGCCTCCCTCTTGTACGAGGGCTCAGGCATCCCTTCATGGGCGCTGCGATGACAACCGCACACGCTCAGACCTCGTTCTACTTCCCCCATCGCCACCTGCTGGCGATCAGCGATCTTTCCGTTTCCGATATCCTCGGACTTCTCGATCTTTCCGATCGCGAAGCCGATCTCCTGCGCGAGGTCGTCAAGAAGCGCGATACGCTGCGCGGGCGAACCCTTGTCAACCTGTTCTTCGAGTCCTCCACCCGGACCCAGGCGTCGTTCGAGCTCGCCGGCAAGCGCCTCGGCGCGGACGTGATGAACATGTCGGTGTCCACCTCGTCCATGTCGAAGGGCGAGACCCTGCTCGACACCGCCATGACGCTGAACGCCATGCGGCCCGACATCATCGTGGTGCGCCACCACGCGGCGGGCGCGGTTGCGCTTCTCTCGCAGAAGGTCGATTGCTCCGTGATCAATGCGGGCGACGGCGAGCACGAACACCCGACCCAGGCGCTGCTCGACGCGCTGACCATCCGCCGCCGCAGGGGGCGCATCCAGGGCCTGACGATCGTCATCTGCGGCGATATCCTTCATTCCCGCGTGGCCCGCTCCAATATCCGCCTGTTCGGCGCGCTGGGTGCCCGTGTGCGCGTCGTCGCCCCGTCCACGCTCTTGCCGCCCCATCCGGAGCGCCTCGGCGTGGAGGTCTTCACGCGGATGGCCGACGGCCTGAAAGGCGCGGACGTGGTCATGATGCTGCGGTTGCAGCGCGAGCGCATGGTCTCGCGCTCCTTCGTGCCCTCGCAGCGCGAATATTTTCACTTCTTCGGGCTCGATCAGGAGAAGCTCGCCCACGCCAAACCCGATGCGCTCATAATGCATCCGGGGCCGATCAACCGGGGCATCGAGATCGATTCGAGCGTGGCGGAAGATCCGCGCAGCGTCATCCAGGAGCAGGTGGAAATGGGCGTCGCGGTGCGCATGGCCGTGTTGCAGGCGCTGGCGCGCCACCTGCCGAACCGCTGAGGCCACGATGCGAGACCGCAACGACCCTGAAGCCCGGCCAACGCTGTTCACGAATGTGCGGCTCATCTGCCCTGGAACGGGGCGGGACGAGCGAGGCGGGCTCCTCGTCGAGAACGGCGTGATCGCGGACATCGGCCCGCATCTCGTCACGGCCTCGCCGGCTGGCGCGCGTATCGTGGATGGCCAGGGCCATGTGCTGTGCCCTGGCCTGATCGATATGCAGGTCTTCACAGGCGAACCCGGCGAGGAACACCGGGAGACGCTTGCCTCCGCAAGCCGCGCGGCGGCGGCAGGGGGCGTGACGACGATGCTCTGCATGCCGAACACCGATCCTGTCATCGACGATGTCGCGCTCGTGCATTTCCTGAAGCAGGCCGCGCGCGATCACGCGGTGGTGCGCGTCCATCCCATGGCCGCGATGACGAAAAACCTCGAAGGCCGTGAGATGACCGAGATCGGCCTTCTGAAGCAGGCCGGGGCGACCGCCTTCACCAACGGCAAGCGGAGCGTGGCGAACGCGCAGGTGATGCGACTGCTGATGGCCTATGCCCGAGATTTCGACGCGCTCATCGTGCACTTCACGGAAGACCGCGACCTGGCCGACGGCGGCGTGATGAACGAAGGCGAAGTTTCGAGCCGTCTCGGACTTCAGGGCATCCCGGCGGCGGCCGAAACCATCATCATCGAGCGCGACCTGCGGCTCCTCGCGCTCACCGGCGGGCGCTACCATATCGCGCTCATTTCATCGGAGGATTCGCTCACGCCCATCCGCGACGCGAAAGCGGCGGGTCTGGCGGTGACGGCGGGCGTATCCGTGAACCATCTGACCCTGAACGAGAACGACATCGGGGCCTATCGCACCTACTTCAAGGTGAAGCCGCCCCTGCGGCGCGAAGAGGACCGGCGCGCGCTCGTGGCCGCGTTGAGGGACGGCGTGATCGACGTCATCGTGTCCAGCCACGATCCGCAGGACGTAGACCTGAAGCGCCGCACCTTCGACGAAGCGGCCGACGGCGCGATCGGGCTGGAAACCATGCTCGCCGCGGCACTCCAGCTGTATCACAACGGCGAAATCGAGCTGCTGCCGCTGCTCGCCGCCATGACGTCGAAACCCGCCGACCTGCTGCGGCTTCCCTCGGGGCGGCTGACGCCGGGCGCGCCGGGCGATCTCGCGCTTATCAATCTCGACCTGCCCTGGAAAGTCGATGGCGCAGCCATGCGCTCGCGCTCGAAGAACACACCCTTCGACGACCGCGTGCTTCAGGGCAAGGTCCTCGAAACCTGGGTCGGAGGAGAACGCGTGCATCACCATGCCGATACCTGACGCGGTGCCCGTGGCACAGTGGCTCGCGACCGTCGATCCCGTGCTGCTCGGGCTGATGCTGGCGTTGGGCTATTTCCTCGGCGCAATCCCGTTCGGCCTCCTTTTCACACGCGCGGCGGGGCTTGGCGATATCCGCAATGTCGGGTCGGGTCGTCCACGTCATCGACGGCGACGGGCTGATTG
>CAZNAH010000136.1:0-7793 GCA_964570735.1 uncultured Hyphomicrobiaceae bacterium
CTCACCCTTTGAAAAGGTGCGGTTGCAAGACGTGCTCCGTGGCCCGATGGCTGATGAGTTCGTCCGTGCCGCCGCCCGCTTCACATTAGGCGAGGGAAAGCCAGCGCTCGTCCAGATGGAGCGGGCGCTGAAACCGCACGACAACGCGAAATGGACCGTCGCGACCTACCTGCCGTTCTTGTGGCGGCCGGAAGAGCACATGTTTCTAAAGCCGGAGGTCACCAAGGACTTCGCGGCCCGCGTCGGGCATCGCTTCGCGGCGGAATACGAGGCGCGGCTGGACTTCAGCGTTTATGAGAGTCTCCTCGATCTTGTGTCGAAAACCGCCGCCGAATTGGCAGAGCTCAGACCGCGTGATCGCATCGACGTCCAAAGCTTCATCTGGGTGGTCGGCGATTACAAGGAAGGCAGGGAACAGCCTCGGCGGTAATCTTGTGATGAATCCGCTCCGCTCATCGGCATTTGCAACAAAATCTTGCAATTGCCGATCCGCAAGAGTATATCTGCCTCCGCGCCTAGGAGGCAGTAATGGCTAACCCATTGATCGGACAGCGCCTAAAGGCCCTGCGGGAGGAGAAACATCTTTCCCAGGACGATCTTGCGCGTCTGTTCGGCTTCAAGGATCGCCAGACGGTGTCGGCCATCGAGACGGGCGAGCGTCGGCTTTCGGCGGATGAGCTTCTGCTCGCCGTCCGGGAGCTCGGTGCGCCACTCGAGTATTTCACGGATCCGTTCCGCCTCGTCGGCGAGGGCCGTTTCAATTGGCGCCAGAGCGGGGTTCCCGCCCAGGTTCTCGGCGCTTACGAGCGCGTCGCCGGTCAGATCATCGCCGCCTTCCGCACCCTTGGGACGGAAATCGGCGAGAAGCCGCCGCTGGTGCGTCATTCGCTGCGGCTGACCAAAAGTTCGCGCTTCGAAGATGCGGCCGAAGCCGGCGAGCGCTTCGCCGCCGAGCACAAGCTCGGCGATGTTCCGGCGCAACGGCTCGCCGAGGTGATGGAGCGTGATCTTAACATCCTCGTGCTGATGGTCACGCCGAGCCATCACGGCGTTTCGGGCGCGGCGTGCCGTCTTCCCGATCTCGATGTCGTGCTCATCAATCGCGACGAAGTGCCGGGCCGCCGGCACTTCGATCTCGCGCACGAACTCTTTCACATTCTCACTTGGGATGCGATGCCGCCGGTCCATGTCGAAGACTCGACCGAGACCGGCGGCGCCAATCGGGTTGAGCAGCTCGCCAATGCTTTCGCTTCGGCCTTGCTGATGCCGTCACGCATCGTCAAGGCCGCCGCCGACTGGCGCACGCTTCGCGGTGATGCGCTGATCGCCGAGCTCAACGCGACGGCCGATCGTCTCGAAGTGACCTCCAAGGCCCTGTTGTGGCGGCTGGTTTCCCTCGGCCTTCTCGAAAAGGCCGAAGCCCGCGCAGTGCCAGCCGATGCCATTCGCAACAACGGTCATCCCACGGGACTCTTTGCCGACAAACGCGCGGCCGGGAGGCCACCGTTGTTTTCGAAACGCTTTGTCGAAATCGTCGCCCGCGCCGTGGAGGAGGGACGCGTCTCGATCCGCAAGATCGCAGGCCTACTCGGGCTTTCCGTCGATGATTTAGGCGAGCTTTTCGCCGCGCACGGCGTCCCGGCGCCTTACGAACTGTGAGGCGACGGTGGCGCGCTGGCGGGGGGCCGTTCTCGCGGACACGAACGTCATCGTCGAGGCATGGCGCATCGATGCCTGGCGCGCGCTCTGCGGCGGCTATCCGCTCGAAACGGTGGAGGAGTGCGTGATCGAGACTCAAACCGGCTACCAGAACCGCCGGCCGGAGCAGCAGATCGATCGGGCAGCGCTGCTCGCGGGCCTCAAAGCCGTGCACAAAGTCTCCGATGCCGAACGCGCCGCGGCGCTTATCCGCGACGGCGAGATCGCCATGCTTGATGAAGGCGAGAAGGCGCTTTGGGCGCACGCACTCGCCCGTTCCGATGCCTGGGTGCTCTGTGGTCCCGACAAGGCGAGCCTACGCATCGGCGTGAGGGCCAATCTGCGCGACCGCCTCGTTTCGCTTGAACGCCTTCTTGATGACGCTGGTTTTCGCTCGAAGACGCCGCTCAAAGGCGCCTATCGCCGAGATTGGTTGAGCCGCACGCTTGTCGAACTCGCGCAGCGCGAAGGAAAGATCGCATGACTGCGCCAACCTCAACCGATATCCGGGCTCGCCTCGTCGAGACGTTGCGCCGTGACCTGATCGGTCCCGGACCGCAAGACGCCGACCTTGCTCGCGAGCACCTGAAGGAGAAGCCCTCGGGCTGGTACGTCACCGGCTACCTCGCGCCCGTGCCGGAACCGAGCGGACCGTCTGCCGAGACCGCGGAAGAGGGTGAATTGTTCGAAGAGGGCGATCCACTCGTCGGCGACGACCTGGGAGGCGATGCTGAGGCCGGCCCTGCCCGGGCGGCCGATGACGCACCGGAAGACGTGCCGCCCGCCGTCCGCATTCGCGCGCCTTCATCTCTTGGCCTGACGGTTTTGCTCGACGCGTCAGTGCGCGAGGTGGAGGTGAACCTTTCCTGGGGCGACTACATCACGGTGCCTCCTCTGAGCGAGGAGGAGTTGCTGAGCGACAGTGCCGAAGCGCCGGAGGTCGTATGGGACCGCGTGCCCGGCAACGAGACTCTGAAGGTGTCTGTCCCCACGGATGGGAAGCGAGCCAGGATCACCGTTCCAAATTCGGGTCGCGCGCAGCGCCCCTCCGGTGCACTTCAACTGGAGCTCCATGCGCGGCCCTATGAGGTAACCGAACCCGACGGCGCCAAGCGCAGCCTTCGCGTGCTGACCGTGATGGTCGTGAATCGCCGCAGCTCGGTGCGACGCTATAAAGACGTGACCTACGCCTTCCAAGTTCGGCTTGCCGTGCGTTGCGAGTCGGGTCTTCATCCGCGCGCCAATATGCGCGGCTTTGGCTCGGAGGATATCGACGAGGCGATTGCCGATCTGCACTACCGGGATGTTTTCGAATATGCGGTGGGCGTGAACACTTCTGCGGATTGGAAGGCCGATCCAGACGGCGTGGTGCGTGAGGCCGCAACTGACTATTTGCCGACCGCGGAAGTCGAGCGAGTCGAGCCGAACGAGGATATTCCGAACGTCGAATTCGGGATGGAGGCTCTCGCTGATCTCGCGCGAACCGAACCCAACGATTTGCGGCGCGCTCTGCTAGGCTTGCCGGCGGCGTACGACGCATGGATTGCGGCACAAAGCGTAGTGGTTAAGTCGATCCCCGGCGCACCCAGACAGGCGATCGCTCAGCACCTCGTCGATGCGGCACGCGACGCAAGCCGGCGCATTTCCGAAGGCATTGCTTTGCTCGCGAGCGATCAATACGCGCGGCTTGCCTTCTGCGCCATGAACGAGGCGGTAGCGCGCGCCAATCGCCAACGCGCAGCGGGTTACGGCGGCGATCCGGCTGCCCAGACCGCGCCCAAATGGCGGCCATTCCAGCTCGCCTTCATCCTTCTAAATCTTTCGGCTCTTCATGATCCACTGCACGTCGATCGCGAGACCGTCGATCTGCTCTTCTTCCCGACCGGTGGCGGCAAAACCGAAGCCTATCTCGGCCTTGCCGCCTGGACCATCGCGCATCGTCGCATCACAAATAGCGGTAAGCTGGGTGCGGGTGTGGCCGTGCTCATGCGCTACACCTTGCGCCTTCTCACGCTCGACCAGCTTAGCCGCGCTGCCGGTGTCATCTGCGCCCTTGAACGGATGCGCGGGGAGCCCGCCTGGCGCGACGGCGAGCGCAATAGACTTGGCGACTGGCCGATCGAGATCGGGCTTTGGGTGGGTGCGGCCGCGACGCCGAACCGATTGGGCGGAAGGGGCAACACCGGGCCGGATACCGCGGTTGGTCGCATTCGCCGTTATAAGCGGGACGGACGCGAAGCTCCGGCGCCGATCAAGACTTGCCCCTGGTGCGGCGAACCTTTCACGCGTGATAGCTTCCGCTGCACACCGAGCGATCATGCGCCTCAGAACATGGAGATCGGCTGCGCGAACTCGCGCTGCCCATTTGGCTCGGGCAAGCCGCTGCCGGTCCTAACGGTCGACGAAGCTATCTACCGGCGCCTGCCGGCGTTTCTCATTGCCACCGTAGACAAGTTTGCCGGGCTGCCGTTCGTCGATAAGGTCGGCGCCTTCTTCGACCATGTTGATCGTGAGGATGAGCACGGCTTTTATGGCGCGGCCGAACCCGGCGTCGGACGGAAGCTGTTTGGTCACGCCCGCCTACTTCCTCCAGCCCTAATTATCCAGGATGAACTCCATCTGATCAGCGGACCGCTCGGAACTGTGGCGGCGCTTTATGAAGTTGCATTGGATCGTTTGGCGTCGCGCCAGCGCGGTGATCGAATCGTCAGACCGAAAATCATCGCGAGCACTGCAACCGTCCGTCGGGCTGACACCCAGATCAAAGCGCTGTTCGACCGTACGAGGACAGCCATTTTCCCGCCACCCGGACCGGACCGTCGCGACTCCTTCTTTGCCATCACGGTGCCCTCGGCCAAGAGCCCGGGCCGCCTCTATGTCGGGCTTGCTGCACCTGGGAAGGGACCGAAGCTTCTGTTCCTTCGCGCGCTGACAACGCTGCTCGCGGCGGGCGAAAAGGAGAAGCCGCTAGGCAACGTGGCCGATCCGTATCTGACGGCTCTTTGCTACTTCAATGCCTTGCGTGAGTTGGGCGGCGCTCGCCGCATCGTTGAGGACGAGGTGAGGGCAAAACTCGCCGATTATGGTACGCGTCGCCGACGACTGAACCCAAAGGATCAGCCTTTCGAAAACCGCTCGCTGCGCGATGTGCTTGAGTTAACCTCGCGCGAAAGCACCGATAAGGTCGCCGCCGCGAAGGATGCGCTCGCGCGCTCGGCCTTAGCTCCGAACGGCGTGGATGTGGCCCTTGCAACCAACATGATCTCGGTCGGGCTGGATATCGGCCGGCTCGGACTGATGGTCGTCCAAGGACAACCCAAAGCCGCCGCCGAATATATCCAGGCGACGAGCCGGGTTGGCCGTCTCGCCGAGAAGCCGGGTCTCGTCCTTGCGCTGCTCAACGTCCACAAGGCGCGCGATCGGCTCCATTATGAGGGGTTTCGTCAATTCCACACCTCCTTTTACCGTACGGTTGAGCCAACTAGCGTAACGCCATGGGCGGCCCGGGCAATCGACCGTGCTTTGGCTCCCAGCGTTGTGTCGCTCGCCCGTCATCTTGAACCGCTGCTCGCTGAGGAGCGCGCGGCGGCCAAGATCGGGGACCATTCATATCTGCGGCAGGTGATTGCGGACGAAGTCGTGCGCCGCGCTCAATCGATGAAAGTCGTCGGCGGGCTTGATGCTCTTCGTCAGCAGGTCGAAGACCTGATCGATCTCTGGATCAGGCTCGCCGCTGAAGCAACACAAAATGGAGGCCGTTTCTACTACGGTTATCCAGTGGGCGAGGCGCTGGTCCGTGATCCGCTGTCACTACTCCTGAAGGCGAGTGGTCCTGAATACGAACGCTTCAAGGCATCACGCTCGATGCGCGATGTGGAGCACGTCTCGTCCGTCGAGATTCTCGATCCTTTCGGCAATGCACTGAACTGAGGGGCAAAGCATGGCCGAAAACCAAATTCGACTGAGCCAGCTCATCGGCTACTACGGCCCTGGAGCAATGGTCGATCTTCCCGATCGATCCGTGCTGGTGATGGGACTCGACCATTGGGATCAGCGCAGCGGTGCCTTTCGTCTCATCGAAGAGCCGCGGCTATCGAGATTGCTGCGGTTGCGGTTGCAGGACGACAATCGGCTTGCGACGAGTGGCGATCCGCAATTGCGGACGCCCCCGCTCGATCTTCGTGATCCTCGCAGGGTATCACCTAAAATCAGAGCAACTATTTTCCCTCGTTGGTTCGTGTGCGACACGGCACCAGGCGATCCGCCAGATCGACGACGGCTTGTCCGATTTCAACAATTGGAAGCACCCAAGCGACTGGATTACCGAGGTGATGACGGCAAGCGACGACGCGTTTCACCCATCCGATTTGTTTGCGGCTGCGAGGATGGTCATCTTCAGGACGTTGATTGGCGGCGCGTTGTTCACCAGAACGCGCCCAGCCGCGAAGGATGCCAGGAGCCGCTTTGGCTCGAGGATGGCGGAACAACCGGCGATCCTCGCCAGACCCGGGTGTACTGCGAATGCGGCGCATTGCTCTCACTCAATGATCTGTTCCAGCCGGGTCGGTTGGGTCAGTGCAGGGCAGAGTGGCCTTGGATCGACAATGGTCGGGACCCGGATGGCTGCCGTCACATGCTTCGATTGCTCACGCGGAGTGCCACGAACACTTATTTCCCGCAAGTTACCCGCGTTATCTCACTTCCGGCGTCGGTTGACCAATTGGCCGAGCTGGTGAGGAGCGTGTGGTCGGCACTGCAGACCTGTGCCTCGGTGGAGGACGTTAAGCTGGCGCGGCGTTTTAACCCTCAGGTCGCCGCGACGTTGGAAGGGTATCCGGACGAAAAGGTCTGGTCGCGTATCGCCGTGATGCGGCGTTCCGACGATCAGGAAGACCAAGCGGAAAATCCGCGCCTTGCGGAATTCGCGATGCTGGCGAGCGGCCAACCCGTCATCGGCACCCCAACTCCCGATGCGCTGCTGCATGCCGAAACGCTTCCAAGGGCCACATGGGACCCAGGCAATTCGCCTATATTGAAGGGCATCTTCTCATTGGTGGCAGTCCACAGGCTGCGAGAAGTGGCTTGCCTGTACGGTTTCACCAGGTTCGAGCCGGCGCCGGTCATTACCGAAGAGTTCGAGGATGTTGGTCTTGCCGTGCGGGGCGCGCCGCTTGCCCGAAATCCTACCTGGCTTCCCGCAGTTGAGCAGTTCGGCGAAGGTCTCTTTCTCACGCTTGATCGTGACGCCCTTCAGGGCTGGCGTGAGCGACCTCAGGTGCAAGAGAGAATAGCAGCGCTGGGCGTTGGCGCCGACCGATGGCTCCAACAACGCCGCCAGCGGGGCGAGAACATTTCCGATCGCGCCATTCGCGACCAACTTCGCCCCGAATACCTGCTTGCCCATTCTCTCGCGCACGCATTGATTACGGAGGTCGCCATCGATTGCGGTTATCCCACCAGTTCGATTCGCGAGCGCATCTACATTTCCGAGGGGCTTGGTGCTGCGGTTCCTGCCGTTGGCATCTTGATCTACACGGCCTCGGCGGGGAACCAAGGCACGCTTGGTGGCCTCGTCGAAGTAAGCCGCCGCTTTGCGCAGGTGCTGGAGAATGCGCTTGAAAGACAGAGATTGTGTTCGGGTGATCCTGTTTGTGCCGATCACGATCCCGCAGCAGCAGCCGACGATCGCGCCCTTCACGGTGCCGCCTGCCATGGATGCCTCGTGATAGCGGAGACCAGTTGCGAGGCGCGAAACCTCTTTCTGGATCGGGCTCTATTGATCGATACCGTGGGTCCATCCGGCGTAGGCTTTTTCTGAATCCCACTTTTTGCAGTTGCTCCCTTCGGCGGGTCGAGCCTGACTGCGCTCGCCCGATCAACCGAGGGAGCCACGGATGGCGCGAGCCTGCAGACCGCATCCTGCCGATGTTACCAACGCCAATGTGGTCGCATCGGCGGTCCGCTTTGAAATCGCCCTGTTCCTTGGGGTTGGCCGCTACGCCACCGATACCGCGGAGACACTCGACGAAGCGCGCAGGAAGGCCGCTCGCTTGGTCGCGATGCACCGTAATGGCCGGCGCCCGCTGATCTACGGC
>CAZNAH010000137.1:0-7729 GCA_964570735.1 uncultured Hyphomicrobiaceae bacterium
GCCGCCCCGACCGTAATCCACAAGCCGTGCAGGTCGCGCGCGACCGCGTCCTGGCCCGCGCGGCGGCAGCGGGCGCGATCTCGCAGGCCGACGCGGCATGGGCGAAGGCCCAGCCCGTCACGCGCGTCCGCCGCGATTTCCCAATGTTCGCCGCGCATCTCGGCGCGCGGCTTGCCGCGGCGCATCCGCGCGATCTCGCCATCCGGACCACGCTCGACCGCACGCTCCAGGATGCCGCCGAGGGGATCGCGCGCCGCCATGTCGAGACGCTCGGCCAGAAGCTCTCGATCGCGGCGGTCATCCTCGACCACCGCAACGGCGAAGTGCTGGCGCATGTCGGCTCACCCGGCTATCTCGACCACGACCGGCTGGGCGGCATCGACATGACGGCCGCGGTCCGCTCGCCCGGCTCGGCGCTGAAACCGTTCATCTACGGCCTTGCCTTCGAGAACGGGCTTGCGCATCCCGAAACGCTCATCGAAGACCGTCCGACCCGCTTCGAGGACTATTCGCCCGTCAACTTCGACAAGACCTACCGGGGCACCTTGAGCGTGCGCGAGGCGCTGCAACTCTCGCTCAACATCCCGGCGGTCAAGGTTCTGGCAGAGGTCGGCCCGGCTCGGCTCGCGGCGCGCTTCCGCGATGCGGGGCTGCCCGCGTCCATGCCGCGCAATCTCACGGTGGCGCTCGGCGGGATGGGGCTCACGCTCGAAAACCTCGCCGCGCTCTACACCGCGCTGCCGCGCGGCGGGACGCCGGTGCCGCTGGCTTTTCTGATGGCGCCGAGCGATCCGCCCGCGCAGGCCGCCAACGCGGCGGGACCTCTGCTCCACAAGGCGGCGGCCTGGCATGTGCTCGATATCCTGCGCGGCACGCCGCCGCCCGCACATGCCAGCGGAGGCGGCATCGCGTTCAAGACCGGCACATCCTACGGCTATCGCGACGCTTGGGCGGTGGGCTTCGACGGCGCGCATCTCATCGCTGTCTGGATCGGCCGGCCGGATGCCACCGCCGTGCCGGGGCTGATGGGTTTGCAAGCGGCCGCGCCCGTGGTGTTCGAGCTGTTCGCCGCGCTGAGCCCGCGCCGTGCGCCGTTTCCGGCCGCGCCGGACGGAACGCTCATCGCGAGCAACGCCGCCGCGCTGCCGCCTCCGCTGCGCCGCTTTCACGAGACGTCGCGCCTTACGACGGCCATCGCGCACAGCCCGGCGCAGCAGCCTTTGCGTATCGCCTTTCCGCCGCGCGGGTCCGAGATCGAGATCGCCTCCCAGCCCGCCTCCGGCGAGGGCGCGATCGTGCCCCTCAAAGCGGAGGGCGGAACGCTGCCGCTCACATGGCTCGTGGATGGCGAACCGCTCGCAGCCTCCCCGCATCGCCGTGAAGCCGCGTGGACCGCGAAAGGCCCCGGCTTCGTGCAGGTGACCGTGGTCGATGCCGAGGGACGCTCGGATCGCAGCGAGGTGCGCCTGCGCTGAGGCCGCTGGCGATCAGTGCCCCGAAATATGCTGCGTGATCAGTGTGTTCACGGAGTCCGGATGCGTGAACGGGCTCATATGGCCCGCGCCCTTGATGCTGCGCACATCGCAATCGGGCAGCAGATCCTTCAGGATCGCGATCACGCCGAGCGCCGGCGCGGTGGTCTGCTCGCCGTGGATGAGCCGCACCGGCGCCGTGAGGCTTGCGAACTGCGACGCGTCGATGGACGCATTTTCGATCAGCGCGAATTCCGCCGCGACCTTGTCTATCGTCTCATAGATGGAGCGCTTGATCTTGCCGGGCGTGAACAGCCAGCGGAACGGCCCGATCCAGAAGCCCATATAGGTCGCGGCCGCCCGCCGGGGACGCCCCGCCGCCACATAGCGCTGAACGGTCGCCGCGACGCGCTGCACCTGCGCCCATTCCCGCTCATAGCCGGGCCTGTTCAGCACCTGGAAGACCACTGGCTCGATGAGAACGGCGCTGCGCACCAAGGGTCCCAGCGCGCGCGCCGCGCCCATCACGACCGCCGCTCCATAGGAATGGCCCACGAGGTGAACCGGCTCTGGCGCGAGCTTGGCCAGCCGCTTCACAATCTCGAAATCTTCCGAGCCATCGAAGGGCCGTCCTTTCGGCCAGCGCGAGGACTTGCCATAGCCTGCGAGGTCCGGCGCGAGGATGCGGTGACCGCCGCGCAGCTTCGCCATCAGCGGCAGCCATTCCTTGTGCGATGCGCTGGAGCAATGGACCAGGATCACGGGCGTTCCGGAGCCTTCGTCGTGATAAAATATGTCCAAACCGCCCACGGTGAGTGTCGGCACGCGGCCCTCTCTTTAGTTTTTCTGCAAGCTCGCCCGGTTTTAGAGCGCTCGCCCGGACCGGGCAATGCGCATTCGATGATTGTGGACAGCTTAACCCCGCAAGACTACATAGGGCGGCGCAACTCCAACTCTGGGTCGGTCATGAGCTACAACGTCGCCGTTGTCGGTGCCACGGGCAATGTGGGCCGCGAAATGCTGAACATCCTCGACGAGCGCGAATTCCCGGTGAGGGAAGTTTTCGCGATCGCCTCGCGCCGCTCGATCGGCGTGGATGTCTCGTTCGGCGACAAGACGCTCAAATGCCAGGACCTTGCGACGTTCGATTTCTCGAAATGCGATTTCGCGCTCATGTCGGCGGGGGGCGACATCTCCAAGGAATGGTCGCCACGCATCGCCGCGACGGGTTGCGTCGTCATCGACAATTCGAGCGCGTGGCGCTACGACATCGACGTGCCGCTCATTGTGCCGGAGGTGAACGCCGATGCAGTCGCGGGTTACACCAGGAAAAATATCATCGCGAACCCCAACTGCTCGACCGCGCAGCTCGTCGTCGCGCTGAAGCCCCTGCACGACGCCGCGACCATCAAGCGCGTCGTGGTCGCAACCTATCAGTCCGTCTCGGGCGCGGGCAAGGAGGCGATGGACGAATTGTGGAACCAGACGAAGGGCATCTTCGTCACGGACCATCCGACGCCGGAGCATTTCACCAAGCAGATCGCGTTCAACGTCATCCCGCACATCGACCGCTTCATGGAAGACGGGTTCACCCGCGAAGAGTGGAAGATGATGGCGGAGACGAAGAAAATCCTCGATCCGAAGATCAAGCTCACGGCCACCTGCGTGCGCGTGCCGGTCTTCGTCGGCCATTCCGAAGCGGTCAACATCGAATTCGAGAGGCCGATTTCAGCCGATGAGGCGCGTGAGATCCTGCGCGAGGCGCCGGGACTGCTCGTCGTCGACAAACGCGAGGACGGCGGCTATGTCACGCCCGTCGAATGCGTCGGCGACTTCGCGACCTTCGTCAGCCGCATCCGGGAGGACAACACGGTCGAGAACGGCCTTTCCATGTGGATCGTCTCGGACAACCTGCGCAAGGGTGCTGCGCTGAACACCGTGCAGATCGCCGAGACGCTCATCAATCGCGGGCTGTTGAAGCAGCGCGCCGCCGCGTGAGGGGCAAGCGCCGCGCGCTCAGACCGCGGCGGTCTTCGGCAGTTGAATCTCCCCCTCGACCACGTGGTTGAGGGGCGTTCCCTCCGCCGTCAGCACCATGCGCACCTTCAGCACGCCTCCGGCCGGGGCCGTCAGCGCGTGCTCGCGTACAAGGCGCTCGATCTCCTGCTGGCTCGTCACGCCAACCTGCTTCAGGAATTTGCGCATCGTCATATTAAACGGGTCTTCGTCCATGGCATCCTCCTCGTGCACCGCCATATCCTGTCGCACATAGCGGTCTCGCTTGAAACCCATGCCCCTGATGTTAATCTGTGCACTCGGGCTTGAATATAGCCATACCAGCCGCAAGACGAGCACGGAACGGAGATGCCATGACCGAGATGCCAGCCGCGCCCGTGATGATCGACCCGTTCGGCCGCCACGTCACCTATCTCCGCGTCTCCGTCACCGACCGCTGCGATTTCCGCTGCGTCTATTGCATGGCGGAGGATATGACCTTCCTGCCAAAACAGGATCTGCTGACGCTCGAAGAGCTCGACCGCCTGTGCTCCGCCTTCGTCTCGAAGGGTGTCCGCAAGCTGCGGCTGACGGGCGGCGAGCCGCTGGTGCGGCGCAACGTGATGTGGCTCGTGCGGTCCCTGTCGCGGCATCTCGAAAGCGGGGCGCTCGACGAACTGACGCTGACGACGAACGGCAGCCAGCTTTCGCGGTTCGCGGCCGAGCTTTACGATGTCGGCGTGCAGCGCATCAATGTTTCGGTCGATACGCTCGACCCGGCGAAGTTCAAGGCGATCACCCGCTGGGGCGATCTCGGCAAGGTGCTGGACGGCATCGCGGCGGCGCAGGCGGCGGGCCTCAAGATCAAGATCAACGCCGTCGCTCTCAAGGATGTGAACGAGGGCGAAATCGAAGAGATGATCCGCTGGGCGCACGGCCAGGGCATGGATCTCACACTGATCGAGACGATGCCGCTCGGCGATATCGACGGCGACCGGACCGACCAATATCTGCCGCTGTCCGTCGTGCGCGCCCGCCTCATGGACCGCTTCACGCTGGAGGACATCCCATACAAGACGGGCGGCCCGGCGCGCTATGTGCGCATCCGCGAAACCGGAGGACGGCTCGGCTTCATTACGCCGCTGACCCATAATTTCTGCGAAAGCTGCAACCGTGTCCGCGTCACCTGCACCGGCACGCTTTACATGTGCCTCGGCCAGGAGGATGCGGCGGACCTGCGCGCGCCTATGCGGGCGAGCGCGGACGACGCCCTGCTTCACGCCGCGATCGACGAGGCGATTTCACGAAAGCCGAAGGGCCATGATTTCGTGATCGACCGCCGCGGCCAGAAACCAGCCGTGGCACGGCATATGAGCATGACCGGCGGCTGAAAAAGCTTCGGTTCAGCAATGCTCTAAGGCTCCATAGCCACACTGTAACCAAGACGTGATTCGCACTTGATGTTTTTGACCCCCATTCATTACGCGATAGAGGTATTATAAGCTCTGCTTAATCGAGGGCTACGGGGGTTAAGATGAGAAGGGTTCTCTCGCCGAAGATTTTTCTCCGCATTGCGGCGATGATCGCGACGGGCGCGGCCGCCCACGCGGCTTCCGCAGGGGAAAGGCCGGCCGTGGTCGAGCTGTTCACGAGCCAGAGCTGTTCGTCCTGCCCGCCGGCAGACCGGTTGCTGGGCAAGCTCGCGCAGCGCGACGATATCATCGCGCTCAGTTACGCCGTGCCATATTGGGACTATCTCGGCTGGCGCGACACGCTTGCCCTGCCCGAGAATGCCAAGCGGCAGCGCGCTTATGCGGAACGAAGCTGGCATGGTGAAGTCTACACGCCCCAGGTCGTCGTGAACGGCCTTGCGCATTGCGTCGGCAGCAATCTCCCGGCCATTGAAAGTGCGATCACGAAAACGCGGCCCATGGTGGAAGATGCGGCCGTCGAAGTCGAGTTGGAGAAGCAGGGCGACCAGATCCATGTGGAGGCGGGGGCGGCTCCCGCCGGCTCCAAATTCCGCTCCGGGCGGGTTCTGGTGATCGCTGCATCCGAGTCTGTGGCCGTGCCGATCAAGCGGGGCGAGAACGCGGGCCGCGACGTGACCTATTACAATGTGGTCCGGCGCATCGCGGAGGCAGGCTCCTGGAAAGGCGAGGCGAAATCCTTCGACTTGCCCATGGGCAGCGTGAAGCCGAAAGATGCGGATTTCATCATCGTGCTCTTGCAGGATGATGCGAGCGGGGCCATCCTCGGAGCGGCGAAACTGCAATCCTCGAAGGCCGGCAAAACCCGAACATGAGCTATTGGCTGTTCAAGTCGGAACCCGAGACATTCTCCTGGGAGGATCAGGTCAAGCTCGGTCCGGCTGGCGGCCAATGGGACGGCGTGCGCAACTTTCTCGCCCGCAAGCACATGATCTCGATGCGCGTGGGCGATCTCGGCTTTTTCTATCATTCGGTCGAGGAAAAGCAGATCGTGGGCATCGTGAAGGTCGTCGCGCCCGCCCACCCCGACACCACCGACCCGAGCGGCAAGTGGCACTGTGTCGATGTGGCCGCGGTCGCGCCGTTTCCGCGCCCCGTGACGCTTGCGGAGATCAAGGCCGATCCGCGCCTCGCCGATATGGTGCTCGCGAAGAATGCGCGGCTCTCCGTGCAGCCGGTTACGCCGGAGGAATGGTCGATCATCTGCGAGTTGGGCCAGGTGCCGAAGTCGGCGGCAACGCGGTCCGCCGCCTGACCGGCACGGGCAGGGCGAGGCTCTTTTGGATCTTCACGAAAAATACGGCCTGACCCGGGTGATCAACGCGGCCGGCACGTTCACGCCGCTTGGCGTTTCACGGTCATCGCCGGAGGTGGGCCGGACGACGGCGGCAGCCCTTTCGGATTTCTTCGTCATCGACGATCTGCAAGAGGCTGTCAGCCGGGCGATCGCGCGGTTGACCGGTGCGGAAGCGGGCGCGGTGACCCATTGCGTGGCGGCTGGCATCACGCTTTCGGTCGCCGCCTTCATGGGCGGGAATGATGCCGAAGCGGTCTCGGCCTTGCCGAATGCCGGCAAGCTGAAAAACCGGGTGGTTTTGCCTGCCGGGCACGCGGTCGATTACGGTCACCCTATCGTACAGGATATCCGCTTGGCTGGGGCGGTCCCGATCCTCGCTGGTGAGGCGGACGGGTCCTCCCTGGAGCAATTGGACGAGGCTTTGCGCCATCCGGACACGGCGGGTCTCCTGCTCGTCTCATCGCGCCTTGTCACGGGAAGGCCGGTTGATCTGACTGAGGCGGTCGAGGCCGCGCACCGGCGGGGCCTGCCCGCTGTCATTGACGGGGCAGCGCAGGATCTGCGCATGCGTGACCTCCTGGCAAGCGGGGCCGATCTGCTTCTCGTCAGCGGACACAAATACCTCGCATCGCCCACGGCCGGTCTGGTGATCGGACGGCGAATGTGGGTCGATGCGGTCCGCGCCCACGAAAAAGGCATTGGCCGCGCCATGAAACCCACCAAGGAAGCCATAATCGGCGTACTGGCCGCGCTTGAGGAGCGAGAGCATCTCGACAGCGACGATTGGCGGCGGATGCAGGACGAAAAGGTCGCCCGCGTCGCGGCGCAGGCGGCGGCGATGAACGGTCTTGCGCCGCGCATCGTTCCGGACCCGGCCGGGATGCCGTTCTCGCGCATCCATCTGCAAGTCGATTCGGAGCGCACGGGGCGCAATGCCGCTGATCTGGCGGCCGCGCTTAAAAGCGGCGATCCCTCCATCCGCATCATGGAGCACGGTCTCGCGCGGGGCGAACTGATCCTGGAACTCGTGCCGCTCCGGGATGCGGAAATCGATCTGATCCTGACGCGGCTCGCGGCGCTCGTCTCGCGCTGAGCCTCGCGTCAGGCCGAGACCGCGTCCTGATGCACGGTGCGCAGTTCGAGCGCGGCGGCGATGAGCGCGCGGGTGTAGTCCGTGCGCGGCCGCTCGAAAATTTCCGCCGTCGGCCCGGCCTCCACCACCCGGCCGTCGCGCATCACGATCACCTCGTTGGCGAGCGCGCGGACGACCTTCAGATCGTGGCTGATGAACAGATAGGCGAGGCCGCGCTTCGTCTGGAGGTCGCGCAGCAGGTCCACGATCTGGGCCTGCACCGATACGTCGAGCGCGCTGGTCGGTTCGTCGAGCATCACGAATTTCGGCTCCAGCACCATGGCCCGTGCGATCGCGATGCGCTGCCGCTGGCCCCCGGAAAATTCGTGCGGATAGCGGTCCT
>CAZNAH010000138.1:0-5829 GCA_964570735.1 uncultured Hyphomicrobiaceae bacterium
TCGTCTTCGACGACGGTCTCGCGCGCACCGCCGAGGACCGCGCCCGCTGGCTCTACACCGCCATCACCCGCGCCGAGCGCGGCCTCGTGATCCTCGATTGAGGCGCGCGCATGATCGATCTCAACGACGCGAGCGCTCCTCCGCCCCGCTTCGATCTCGACGCGATCGCCGCGCGCCTGCGGGACAGCGCGGCGATCTGGGTGCCGCAGCACTTCCCGAACGGGAGGCGGGAAGGCGACGAGTGGCGGCTTGCCAATATCCGCGGCGACGCCCCGCGCAAGAACGGCTCCTGTGTCATCGCGCTCAAGGGCGAGCGCGCCGGCGACTGGATCGACTTCGACGGCGGCAGTGGCGGCGGGCCCCTGAGCACGCTTGCAGAGGCGACCGGCTATGCCGGGCACCAGCTGTTCGCCTATGCGGCCGAGCTGGCGGGCGAAGCCCCATTTGCGGCACGCCCGAGAAAGAAGGCTCCGCGCCAATCATCCGACGACCTGGCGCGCGAGATCGCCTTCATCCTGTCGGGCGCACGGCCGATCGCCGGCACGCATGCGGCAGCATATCTCGCCGCCCGCGGGCTTGCGCTGCCGGCGTCGCCCGATCTTCTCTTCCATGACGATCTCGCGCACTGGGAAGGCGAAGCGGGGCTTTCCCGGCATGGTCGCCATCGTGCGCGACACCGGTGGCGCTCAGGTTGCGCTCCATCGCACCTATCTCGACGCAGCCACGCCAGCCAAAGCCGATGTATCGCCGGCGCGCAAGACGCTCGGGCCGTTTGGCGGCGGCGCGGTGCGGCTGGCCGAGCCGCAGGACGGCCTCATCGCCTTGACGGAGGGGATCGAGACAGCGCTCGCGGCGATGACCGCATGCCCGGACCTGCCGGCCTGGGCGACGCTGTCCGCCTCCGGCATGGAGAGCATCGCTCTGCCACCCGGGATCACGCAGGTGCTGGTGTTCGCCGACCACGACGACGCCGGGCGCCGTGCCGCCGAGGCAGCCGCCGCGAAGCTTGCGATGGAGGGCCGCCAGGTCTCCATCGCGCTGCCGCCCCGCAAGGGCGACGATTTCAACGACCTGCTCCTGCGCGATGGCCCGGAAGCGGTCAGGACCGCGATCGATGCCGCTGTGGCATGGGGCGGAGACAGTCCCTTGCACGCCGGCGGCGAAGGCACTCAGCAGCTTGAAATGGACCCCGTCATCGGTGCCACGGCGCCGGAACCCGACGAGGTGGCGCGCACGGCCGCGACCTATCCGCTGCCCTTCATCGAGGGCGTTGAGCTTCGCTACTTCCGCACGCGAAAGGGCGATGTCCTCGTCCACCGCAATGCCGGCAAGGATAAGGACGGCCACACCATCTTGCATCCTTCCTTAAGCTTCATTTTCTGCAAGGATGGAGCTGATGGGACTCACTTCGAACCCATCGCATGATTTGGATCGAACACATCTTCGGCAATTACGTGCCGACCGCCAGCTTGATCGGATCGTGCAGGTTATTTGACCTGAACAGATGAAGGAGAATGTTTCAATCATGTCTCGAATGCAAGAAACATAAGCCAACCACATCTAACCGCCTACGCCGGTGTCGACGTCGGCAAAACCACTTTGGACCTTTGTGTAAATCCCTTGGGTTTTCGCTTGCAGGTCCATAACGATCTGCGTGGCGTGCAAGCGATTGTACGGCATTGCAAACAACACGGCGTCACGCTCGTCGCTATGGAGGCCACGGGAAAATACCATCGCGTGCTGCACGAACGCCTGCATGAGGCCGGTGTTCCTGTTGCGGTTATCAACCCGTTTCGCTCCCGGCAGTTTGCCGACAGCATGGGCAAGCTGGCCAAGTCGGACAGAATCGACGCCGAAGTCCTCGCCCAGTTCGCAGAGCGTATGAAGCCGGAGCCCACCCAGCCTCCGACAGAGGAGCACAAAGCGCTCCGCGAGCTTCAGAGTGCCCGCCGTCAGGTCGTGGATGAACTGAGTGATCTCAAGCGCAAGCTTCAATCGACCGATCATCCGTTGGCGGCAAAGCTCATACGCGCGAGACTTGATCTGGCAACCGCCCACAAGCAGGAACTCGAAAAGGAGTTGCAAGCCCTTGTAGAGGGAGACGCTGAGATGAAGCGCAAGCTCGACATCCTGTCCTCTATCCCCGGAATCGGCAAAACAACCGCAACCATCCTGATCTCGGATCTTTCAGAGCTTGGTCAGGTCAACGCCAGGCAGATCGCAGCGCTCGCCGGTGTCGCACCGATGAACTGGGATAGCGGCGCGAAGCACGGGAACCGCATGGTGCGGGGCGGACGGAAATGTGTCCGCAATGCGCTGTACATGTGCGCTGTCGCCGCCGATGCCGGTGGTCCCGGCGCGGTCTACTTCGAGGAAGTCCGGCGGCATGTCGGTACCGATGCGGCCCATCTCTACGGCGGCTTCCTGGCGACACTGACCGCGTGGCGCGAGCAGAGGGGCGTTGCCTACGAGGGTGTGCCGGTCGGGACCATCAAGCGCCACGTCACCGGCAAGGGGAACGCCGACAAGGCGGCCGTGATGGCAGCCGTTCGCGCCCGTGGCTTTGTGCCCGCCGACGACAACGAGGCCGACGCCATCGCCACCCTGCTCTGGGCGATCGAGGCGCAGGGAGGCGTGCGATGACCGCCGAGATGCTGCTGAAGCGCGCCGCGGCGGTGATCACCAATCGGCGCGAGACATACGGCTGTCCCCGCACCAGCATGGAAGCAATCGCGAAGCGCTGGTCGCTCACGCTCGGGCACACGGTGACGCCGGCGCAGGTGGCGCTGTGCCTCATCGACCTCAAGCTCGCGCGCCTCGCCCACGATCCCGCGCATCTCGACAGCATGGTCGATGTCGCTGGCTATGCCGCGTGCCTCAGGGAGGTAGCGCGGTGAGGTGGTTTCCGAAGGGCTATGGCGGCGAGCGCCAATCCGCCGAGGAGATCAAGCGCGACGGCTGGCGCGAGCAGGGCCTGCTGGTGGTGAGCGCCGAGGACCAGCGCCGAGCGCGAGCGGACCCGCCAGCTCGGCGAGAGGCTCTACGGCCGACGTGCGCCCCAGGAGGCGCGCCATGGCTGAGACGCATTGGACGCCGTCGCTGGTCGAAGAGCGGCTCACCGAGGCGGCAAGCGTGCTGAAGCGGCTGCCCGAGCCGAAGCTGCAGGGTTACTACAATCTCTGGCCACGGATCATCTACGAGTTCAGTGATCTGGTGGGCCAGGAGCCCAGGCCGATGCGTGTGCTGCCGTCGCCCGCAGCGATCAGCCGCATGGAGGAGACGCTGACCTGGACCGTCGGGCTCGACCCCGTCGATGGCAAGATCGTCTGGATGCGCGCCTTCGGCGAACGCTGGAAGACCATCTGCTGGACGGTGGGGCTGCAGCGCTCCGCCGCCCATGAGCACTGGCTCTATGCGCTCTGCGTCATCGCGTGGCGATTGAACCGGCGCCACATTCCGAAGCGGCGTTCGAAGCGGTATGTGATCGACATGGTCCGCGAGGCTTGTTTTGATCGGCCTTGATGCTGTCGTTGCATCTGCGGGCGTGTCGGTCAGTCCGACAGGAGCCGGGCACAGCGTTCGGCGCGCGCGCTCAAGATATCGACCATCCTCGGAATCACGGGGTGATCGAGTCCGTCCCCGCGTGCCTGCTCAGCGACCGCGTGAATGGCCTTGGGCAGGGCGCCCGCCATGTCGTGGGCCGCGATGATGACCTCCTGCTTCGGGAGACGTGCTTCGGATGAGAACTTGTCCCACTGTCTCGGGCCGATTTCTTCGATGAGATACTTGCCGCCGATCTTCGTGGCGAGCTTCAGCTTTCGCGGGTCGAAGTCATAGACCAACGTGCTCGCCACGTCATAAAGGGGAGCGAGACGGGCCCGACCTGCGGCGCCGATCAACATGGAGAAGTTTTTCGCATGCGCGTCCGTGCCGCCAATCAGCCAGTTGAACATGCAAGCACGTGCGAATGTCCAGGCGTCTTCCTGTGGTTCACCGGAGTGGCTTCGAATGACCTCGAGCATCTCGGTCGTGCCGGGCCCGCCTTCGTTCTGGTACTTCTTCGTCGGCGGCAGGCCGAGCGCCTGACACAGGTCCTCTTGGTGCAAGCGGCGGATGCCGGTTGGGCTGCGCAGGCGGTCATACCGCTCGACGACGATCGCCACCTCGTCCCCGAAGCGCAGGACCTGCGACCGGGCAGCCGGAAGCCCGAGCGTGCGCGCCAGCGCGAGGCACAGGTGCTCATTCTCGGCGTGACCGTCGAATGCGTCGATCGGCGGCTTGAGGATATGCGTCGTGGCCATCCGCCCCGAGGGCACGCCCCAACGCTCGCCATCGAAGAGAAGCGCCGTCTTCGGCTGAGCGCCGGCCAGGCTGAACTGGCCCGTGTCTCGCGCCACACGCCAAGCAGACTGGTCCTTGCGCAGGAGGGCCAGGCGCTCGGCTATATCGCTTGAAGACAGCCACGCCACGGAGCCCTGATCGGCCTCCATGAGCGCAGGCGCGCGATCGGGCGCGGCCAATTGAATGGCGCCCGCACAATCCTCGCCGACGACGCTCAAGAGCGCGAAGGCGTTGCGCGGTGAGACCTGGAAACGCTGCCCCCAACGAGCGAGGATGGCCTCGTTGTCGGGCAGGAGTCCCCAGAGCCATGGCTCGATCCGCCCGTGCTCATGCTCGGCGACTACGAGCGGCATCGAGAGGGAAAGCGGATAGGCATTGCTGCTCGTCCGCCAGCCTTCGTCGTAGACAAAGGTCAGACGCCCGGCGCGCGAGCGGCGGATTTCGCCCATGACGCGGCCATCTGCGAGGACGACGAGCACGTCCGTCATCGGTCGTCCCCCTTCAATGACGAGACCACGGCGTCGATGTCGACCGGGGCGATGTCGTCATGCTTGTCGGCCTTGCGGTCGCGATCTTCCCCGTCAACGGAAAGGGTGAGCCCGAGCGCGGTCAACGTTCGCAGCACCAGTCCAATCTCGGCGCGGGCCTTGCCATGCTCGACCGCTACGAGCCACTGCCGGCCGACGCCGGCCTTCTCGGCGAGCTCGCCTTGGCTGAGACCCAGCTTGCGCCGGCGATCGCGAATGATCAGACCGAGGTCCAGGGGAGTGCGGATGTGCATGATGCGACTTCTTTTGTCGTCGAACGGCGACAATATAGCAGTGTCGTCGAACGACGACAAGCGCAATTGTCGTTGATCGGCGACTTAATGATATGTCGCCGAACGGCGACATATCCCGATCATGGGAACGCCAGGCGTCGTGCATGGTCGGCATGGTGATCGCCCGCTGAGCACAACCATGGTCATACCGATAATCGGCATGAGCGCAGGCGAAGTCTTGAGAAGCAAAGAGAAAGGTGTCCGGCGGACACTTTTCGCTCGGACAAAATCGGTCGGTTCCGATAGGGTAACCAAGCATCCTGGATCATTGCGTCACGCGCTGATCTGCCCCGTCCGGAGGGACGAGGACGGCTCCTCTGTGTCAAGGATTGATGCCAAAGGACCGGGTTCGACTGATCCAGCCAGAGCAGAACACCGTGCCGCGCAAGCATCGGGGCGCTCACGCCGAGATGATCGCGGCGTGCTGGCTGATGGAGCATGGCTGGGATGTCTTCCGGAACCTTTCACCTCACGGGCCGGTCGACCTGGTTGCGATCAAGGGAGATCAGGTGCGCCTCTTCGACGTGAAGCTGTGCAATTTCCGGCCACGGGAAACTGGCGGCTGGCAGGTTGCTGGCCCGGTCCTCAAGTCGAGCCAGGCGGCCCTTGGTGTCGAGCCGATCTTCGTGACGCCTGACGGGCTGTGCGCGTTCGACCGGCGAGCGTTC
>CAZNAH010000138.1:5839-7368 GCA_964570735.1 uncultured Hyphomicrobiaceae bacterium
AGGCTCTGTGCGAGGGCCTCGCCGATTAGGTTTCGATTGGACGGAGGCGAACCGAGCGCGAGCTTCGACCTCTTTCAGGGGCGCTGAGGCATGTGATGAAACGGCTGTCATCAGCCGCACGTACAGCCGTTTCATGACATCGCTCGTCAGACCTTCCCCATGGACGCAAAGCGATCGATGACGAGCTTGGTCTCGCGATCGATGACGTCGACCACCCGGGCGATGACCGGTCGATCCTTGCCTTCGGCAGCAAACCGTCGTTGCACATCGCGCGCGGCTTGAGGCAGAGCTCGCGCAAGATCGAGCAGCCGGCGGCGGACCTGCGGAAAGGCGAGTCCCGCCTCCTTGGCGAAGTGCTCCCAGTGGCGGGGGTAGATCGCGCCTGTTTCGTCTTTGCCGCCGATCTTCATGGCGAGCCGCGGTGAGAGGCCAGGGTATACGTCCGTCGAGAGGACGTCATAGAGCGGCGCGAGCTGCACGCCGTCGTCGGTGAACAGCAGGGAGTAGTTCTTGCCGTGCGCGTCGCGGTTGCCGACGAAGAGATTGAACAGCACGGCGTCGAGGAGACGGGCCAGGTCCACGACGGGACGCGCGGCGGCGTTCCGCACGAGCTCGAAGCATTGGCGTAAGCTTGGGCCGCCTTCGGACTGGTACTTCAGCTCAGGCACGATGCCGAGAGCCTGGCAGAAATCCTCCTGGTGCAGCCGGCGGACGGCGCCGTCTCTTCCCCGAATCCGGTCATAGCGGGCGACGAGCAGAAAGGGACGGTCGCCGACCGCGCGAATCTCCGCCGCGGCGACGTCGAGCCCGATGGCCTTGGCGAGCGCGAGGCAGAACCCCTCGTTGAAGACCGTATCCTCGAAGCGCCGGATCGGAGGCTTTAGAATGTGGGTGCTCGGCGCGCCATGGAGCGGCAAGGCGATCCGTCCGTCGACGACGAGAACGGGCAGCTTGTCCTGCGCGCCGGCGAGGCTGAGGCGCACGCCTTCCTCACCGGCGAGCAGAGGCCGATCGGGAAGCACATCGAGAATGCGCCTTAATTCGCCGTCATCGAGAAGCCTGTAGTCGGCCTCCTTGGAAACAGGCGGCGGCGTCTCACCGGCATGAAGAAGCGTGATGGCGCCGGCGCATTCGCCGCCGATCCGGTCGAGCAGTGCGAAGTCGTTGCGATCCGAGACGCCGAGCGCGCGCGCCACGAGCTCACGCTTCTCGGCCTCCGGCAGGAGGCCCGCGAAGAAAGGGCGCGTTTCCCGGTGATTGAAGGGCTCTGATCTGAGCGGGAGAGACCACGAGATGGGAACGCTTGCCGGGTCGGCCAGCCAGGCCTCGTGATAGGTGAAGCGAAGCTGACCGGACTCGTCCTGCACCAGCGTGCCCACGAGCCGCTGCTCGAAATAGACCTCAAGCTCTCGGGCCATGGGCGCGGTCCTTGTCCTTCAGTGTGGGTGGCATCGTCAGTTCGAGGGAGCAGCCGAGCGTTCGGAGCACCTGGAGCACCTTGCCGATCTGGGCGGTGGACTTGCCCTGCT
>CAZNAH010000138.1:7478-7718 GCA_964570735.1 uncultured Hyphomicrobiaceae bacterium
CTGTTGCTGTCCGTGATCTTCATGGTCATGTTCCCGACCGGGAACATCTGGCTGAGATCGACCCTCGTCCTTGCCGAATGTTCCCGCTCGGCCACATTACCCCATGGCTGCCGCGTCATCAAGCAGAATGTTACCGTTCGGGAACACCCGATTCGACACCCGAATGCACCCAAATCGGCCTAATTCTTTGAAATCACGGGTCCTCCCTGGCCGAGATCGTATGCTGGCGGCAATGGCCCG
>CAZNAH010000139.1:0-7594 GCA_964570735.1 uncultured Hyphomicrobiaceae bacterium
GCCCATCCATGCCGCCGTCGAAGGCTTCGATGCGGCGCTGAAGCCCCTCTTCGGTATGCTGCCGCCGGACGTCACGGAAGAGAACCTGCAATCGCGCGTGCGCGGCACGGCGCTGATGGCGATCTCCAACAAGTTCGGGCCGATGGTCGTGACGACCGGCAACAAATCCGAAGTGTCCGTGGGTTATGCCACGCTCTACGGCGACATGAACGGCGGGTTCAATCCCATCAAGGATTTGTACAAGACGCAGGTTTTTGCGCTTTGCCGGCTGCGCAACGCCAAGCGTCCCAAGGGCTGCCTCGGCCCGGAAGGGCGGCCGGTCATTCCCGATAACATCATCACGAAAGCGCCCACGGCGGAGCTGCGCGAGAACCAGAAGGATGAGGACTCGCTGCCCCCCTATGCCGTTCTCGACGACATCCTCGAAGGGCTCGTGGACCGCGAGGACAGCATCGCCGACATCATCGCGCGCGGACACGATGCGGCGACCGTGAAAAAGGTCGAACGGCTGCTCTATCTCGCGGAATATAAACGGCGGCAATCCGCGCCCGGCGTCAAGATCACCGATCGGAACTTCGGCCGCGACCGGCGCTATCCCATCGTGAACCGCTTCCGTGAGAATATGCCGAAGCCATGATGGTGAAAGTCCGCTTCGCCCCGAGCCCGACGGGCCGCCTCCACATCGGCAACATTCGCCCGGCCGTATTCAATTGGCTGTTCGCGCGGGCGCAAGCGGGGCAATTCCTGCTGCGCTTCGACGACACCGATCTCGAACGCTCGAAGGAGGAATATGTCGAGGGTATCCGGGAGGATCTGCACTGGCTTGGGCTCACCTGGGACGAAGAATTCCGGCAGTCGGCGCGAATGGCGCGCTATGCCGAGGCGTCGGGCGCGTTGAAACAGGCGGGCCGGCTTTATGCTTGTTACGAGACGCCTGACGAACTGGAACGCCGGCGCAAGCGGCAGATGGCGCGCGGCCTGCCGCCCGTTTACGACCGCGCCGCGCTGCGCCTCACGGACGACGAAAAAGCCGCGCTCGAAGCGGAAGGCCGCAAGCCCCATTGGCGTTTCCTGCTCGACCAGCGGCCCGTGGCCTGGGACGATCTCATCCGCGGGCATCAGGAAATCGACGCGGCGTCGGTGTCCGACCCGGTGTTGGTGCGCGAGGACGGCACGCCGCTCTACACCTTCACGAGCGTCGTGGACGATGTGGATACGCACATCACGCACATCATTCGTGGCGAGGATCATGTCACCAACACCGCCGTGCAGATCCAGATTTTCGAGGCATTGGGCGCGCCGGTTCCGCGCTTTGCGCACCACAATCTGCTGACCGGCGCGGGCGGCGAGGCCCTGTCGAAACGCCTCGGTTCGCTCTCCATCCGGGGCCTGCGCGAGGAGGGGCTGGAGCCGCTCGCCTTGGTGACGCATGCGGCGCTGATCGGCACGTCGGAGGCGCTTCAGCCCAAGGCGGACCTGAGCGAACTGGCCGCGCTGTTCGATTTCGCAAAGGTTTCACGCGCGCCCGCGAAGTTCGATCCGGACGAACTCAAGGCGCTGAACGCGAAGCTGCTGCATGCGCTGCCTTACGACGCGGTTCGGGACCGCCTCGCGGCGCGCGGGGTCGGCGGCGGCGAAGCCTTCTGGCTGGCCGTGCGGTCCAATCTCACTGTGTTCGGCGAGGTTGACGAATGGTGGCGCATCGTGCGCGGCCCGGTCGAGCCCGTGCTGGAGCAAGGCGAGGTCCTCGCGGCGGCGCGCGAGCATCTGCCGCCCGAACCGTGGACCGGCGCGACCTGGGCACAGTGGACGGATGCCGTCAAGCAGGCGACGGGCGCGAAAGGCCGCGCGCTGTTTCACCCGTTGCGGCTGGCGCTGACCGGGCTCGAACGCGGCCCGGAATTGAAATATCTGCTGCCGCTCATCGGCCATGCGCGCGCGTCGGCCCGGCTGCGGGGCGAGACGGCCTGAGCGGTCGGGCCGCTACTGGGCGCGCCCGGGTTCCCCGTTCTGCTCCGATTTGGCGATGTCGGCCCCGTTCGCTGGCGCGGAGCCGGTCGTATCGTCCTGACCGGGTTTATTTTCCGCTTCGGAAGCCTCGCCGGTTCGTTCCGCCGCCGCGTCATCCGGTTTGCCGGAGGCGCCCGCACCATCGCCGCTTGCTTCGCCTGACGCCGGCGCAGTCCCGCCAGCCGCCTCGGAAGCGGGCGCAGGCGCGGCGGCCGCCGTCTTCTGGCGCAGCGCCTCCTCGGACTTCGCGATCTCCTCGCGCGAATATTCCGAAGCGTTGCAGGAGCAGCCGCGGATATAGACTTTCTGATGCCGGAAGGCGTTGGGCAGCGCGGTGTAGGGTTTACCGCTGATCGACACCGCCTGGTTCACGTCCTGATCGTGCACGCGGTGGAAGAACAGCTCGCTCGGCGCGGCGCATTGGGATTTGCACTTGGCTTCGTCTTCCGCGAACCGGCTCGGCAGGGTGGAATAGCTGACCGGATAGAAGAAGCCGTCGCACAGCCGGACGCAGATCGTGCGGTAGCTTTCGTAGGGCACGGCCTCGGAGGGATAGCCCGAGCCGCCGTCATCGTCAGAGTCCTCGTCGGACCACAAATCGAAGAAGGACGGCGCCCGGTTCCGCGAGCGGTATTCGCGCACATAGGATTCGCCGCAATCATAGCGGGCGAGTTCCGCGAGCAGGTCTTCCTGGCGCGCGCGAACGTCGGTGGAGCGGGCGAGCGACTCGCGCTGCTTGCGCAAATGCGTCAGCCGGGACCGGGTCGCCTCAACGCGCTCGTCCATTTCGATGCAGCGGCGGGTCTGGCGCAGGGACCGGCCGAAGATGAACATGTCTTCGTAACAGTCGGCGCGTTCCGCCTCCGCCTGTGCGCGGCGATAATCGCGGCTGACCTTCTCGATCTCCGCATCGAGCTGCGGGATCTGGTCCTGCGCGCCAGCGCCCCGCGCCCAGCCGCCCGCGAGCTGATCCTCAAGCTGGCGGCAGCGCGGATGGCGGGACCGCTCTTCCGCCGGTCCGCTATAGGGGCGCCCGCGCTCTTCCCAGCGGGGACGGTTATCGCCCCAGCCCCATCCTTGCGCGAAGACCGGCGGAAGCGCCAGAACGGCGATCACGAGCAGCGGCCCGCACAGCGCGGCGCATTTCAGTGCTGTTTTCATATTCCCGTCCGCCGATCAGGGGTGACCAGTGCTTTCGTCTTCAGGGCCGGGCCATCACCCGTGCGCGATTATGGAACCGTGAACGGGAAGGGTCAATCAAACCCGTTTAGCCATGATGCATGAAGCATGAACCCATGATGAGCCTTGCGTTTTTCTTTCACCCATTCCCCGCTCGAAACCGCCTGTTGGGGACGCGCACCGCGAACGGGGTTGACGGCGGGCCGGATTAGGCGCATTTCACCTCGTATGACAGGCACACGCGGCATCATCACCGGCTGCATCATTATCATCGCAAGCTGACACAAAGCTGGCGCGGCGCCTTATTTCCCGACATCACCGAAAGACCCGCCCCGCCAGCACAAGGCGAAGGGGCGCATCACGTGCTGAAGCTTTACAACACGCGCACGAAGCGGAAGGAAGACTTCGTCCCGCTCGATCCGAACAACGTGCGGATGTATGTCTGCGGCCCGACCGTCTATGACTATGCGCATATCGGGAATGCGCGCCCCATCATCGTGTTCGACGTGCTGTTCCGCCTGCTGCGGCATCTCTATGGGCCGGAGCACGTCACCTATGTGCGCAACATCACGGATGTGGACGACAAGATCAACGCGCGCGCGGCGGAAGAGGGCATCTCGATCCGCGAGTTGACGGAGCGCACCACCACGCAGTTTCACGCCGATGTGGCCGCGCTCGGCTGCCTGCCGCCGACGCATGAGCCGCGCGCCACCGAATATGTCGCCAAGCCCGACGCGCCGATGGACATGATCCGCATGATCCAACGGCTCATCGAGCGCGGGCACGCCTATGAGGCGGAAGGACATGTGCTGTTTGCCGTGGCGAGTGATCCGAATTACGGGAAGCTGGCGCGGCGCTCGCTGGACGAGATGCGGGCCGGTGCGCGGGTGGAGGTGGCGCCCTATAAGCGCGACCCGATGGATTTCGTGCTGTGGAAGCCAAGCCATGGCGCGGAGCCGGGATGGGACAGCCCGTGGGGGTTCGGGCGGCCGGGCTGGCATCTGGAATGCTCGGCCATGTCGGCGGCGTTGCTGGGCGAGACCTTCGATATCCACGGCGGGGGCATCGACCTCGTCTTCCCCCATCACGAGAATGAGGTGGCGCAAAGCACATGCGCGCACGGCACCGACATCATGGCCAACATCTGGATGCATAACGGCTTTCTCCAGGTCGAGGGCGAGAAGATGTCGAAGAGCCTCGGCAACTTCATTACGATACGGGAGGTTCTTGAAGGCTGGCGGGACTTCTGCTGGAGGGGCGAAGATATTCGGCTGGCAATGCTATCCACCCATTATCGCCAGCCGATCGATTGGACTGTCGATAAGCTGGAGCAGGCCAGTAACTTGATTGATGAGGTGAAAACCTTTGGCTATGAGGATCCGCAAGTTGGCCCGACAGATGTTTTTATCAATGCTTTGATGGATGATTTGAACACGCCTTTGGCTATTTCAATTTTACATGGACAACTAAAAGAGGCCCGTTATGCAGGCTTAGCGCAAGTTTTAAAGCCTGGAATGCCCACTCCTCGAATATCAAACGATACGCATTTACCTCGTGCACAGTTATGGGCCAATTTAAAATTTCTTGGAATAGACGCGGGACAGTATGAGAGGCCGAAGTATGCTCGTGCTGTGGGGATCGACACAGGTGTGGTTCGGAACCAGATAACCGCGAGGAACGAAGCGCGGCGCGCGAAGAACTGGGCGGAGGCCGACCGCATCCGCGATGAACTCGCCGCCATGGGCATCACCCTGAAGGACAAGAAGAACCCGGAGACGGGCGAGATCGAGACGGAATGGGAGATCACACGATGAGTGTGGGCGATGCGCAGCACCGGTGCGCGGAGTAACAATTTTGCCCAAGTTCGCGGAAGTTTCTGCAATTCAAACTCTTGGCAACGGAGCCCTAACCGTGCCTCATAGACGCTCGCGGGGGATAACTTGAACTGGGCCTATCGGAGACCAAGGCTATGATTTCGACTTCCGCCATCGGGTTCATCTACAGCATGGTCGGCGCGGTCGTGCTGATGCGCGCCTTCTCGTCGGACCGCCTCATGCTCTCGCATGCCGGGCGCTATCACAATCAGGGCATCGAAATTCTGAAGGGGATCGCCGAGCAGCGCGTGGACGGCCGTTTCGGCGCGGCGTTCCTGTTCGTCGGCTTCGGCTTTCAGATGCTGCCCGCGCTCGGCGCGCAGACGGCGCACGCCGTGCAGGTCTTGAGCCTGACGCTCGGCGCCATCGCGCTCCTTTATTACATGCTCATGCGCGACCAGATCGCCGCGAACGCCGCCGCCGAATTCGCGCAAGGAGAGCCGGAGCCTGCGCCGCAGGCCACCGCGACCTCACTGCCCGCCCTGATCGAGGCGCAGCCGCAGCCCGCCGCGATGCCGGCCCTTCCTGATCTCACAACCGCAGACGAGCATTCATGACGAAAGAGCGCCTCACCCTCTTCGATACCACGCTGCGCGACGGCGCTCAGATGCTGGGCGTCGATTTCTCGCTGGAGGACAAGCTGATCCTCACGGAGCGGCTCGACGCGCTGGGCGTGGACTACATCGAAGGGGGATATCCCGGCGCAAACCCCGTCGATACGGCTTTCTTCGAGCAGGCCGCGACGCCGAAATCCGCTGTTCTGACCGCGTTCGGCATGACGAAGCGGGCCGGGCGGTCGGCCTCGAACGATCCAGGCTTCCAGGCGGTGCTCGGCGCGCGCGCGAAAGCCGTCTGCCTCGTCGCGAAAAGCTGGGATTATCACGTGGAGGTCGCGCTCGGCATCAGTCCGCAGGAGAACATCGACGCAATCGCTTCCTCGGTCGAGGCCGTGGCCGCTGCGGGGCGCGAGCCGCTGATCGACTGCGAGCATTTCTTCGACGGGTACAAGGCGAATCCCGCCTTTGCGCTCGCCTGCGCCCGGGCTGCCTATGAGGCGGGCGCGCGCTGGGTCGTGCTGTGCGACACCAATGGCGGCCCGCTGCCGGACGAGGTCGAGGAGATCGTCCGCGCGGTGACGGCCGCCATTCCGGGCAGCCATCTCGGCATCCACGCCCATAACGATACGGAAAACGCGGTCGCGAACACGCTCGCGGCCGTGCGGGCCGGAGCGCGGCAGATTCAGGGCACGCTCAACGGGCTGGGCGAGCGCTGCGGCAATGCGAACCTGACCTCGCTGATCCCAACCCTTCTCCTGAAGGACGCCTATGCCAGCCGCTTCGAGATCGGCGTGACTCGCGAGACGCTGCGCCAGCTCACGCCGCTCTCCCGGCAGCTCGACGAGTTGCTCAACCGCGCCCCGGACCGGCACGCGCCCTATGTCGGGGAAAGCGCGTTCGCGCATAAGGGCGGCATTCACGCCTCGGCGGTCAACAAAGAGCCGCGCACTTACGAGCATGTGCCTCCGGAAAGCGTGGGCAACCGCCGCAGGCTGCTCGTCTCGAACCAGGCCGGGCGCTCGAACATCCTCGCGGAGCTTTCGCGCCTTGGCATCGAAGCGGATGCCGAGGCCCGCGTGACCGGCGACCTGCTGCAAGCCGTGAAGGAGCGCGAGGCGCTGGGCTATTCCTACGAGGCGGCCGATGCGAGCTTCGAGCTGCTCGTGCGCCGGATGCTCGGGCAGGTGAAGCCGCTCTTCGAGGTGGAGAGCTTCCGCGTGATGGTGGAGCGGCGGCACAACGCGCTGGGTGAACTCGTCACCGTGTCCGAGGCGACGGTCAAGCTCACCATCGATGGGAAAACCGTGATGAACGCGGGCGAGGGCAACGGCCCTGTGAACGCGCTCGACAATGCTTTGCGCAAGGATCTCGGGGTCTATCAGCCCTCGATCGAGACGCTGGAACTCGTGGATTACAAGGTGCGTATCCTCACGGGGGGGACAGACGCCGTGACGCGCGTCCTAATCGAGAGCCGCGATAACGCCAGCGGCCAGCGCTGGTTCACGGTGGGCGTGTCTCCAAACATCGTCGATGCCTCTTTCGAGGCGCTGCTCGACTCCATCTGCATCAAGCTGTGGCGCGACGGCTACGGGCGGGTGGAAGGCACTGCGCGCCGCGCACCGCTGCCTCAGTTCGCTGCGACGTCCGCTTTTTGACCCGCCCCCTCCTTGTGAACCGAGGCCCGCTGCCATGAGCCCCCGTTTCTGGATCTTTCTCGCCGGGCTTCTCGGCGGCCTTGCCGTGGTGGCCGGCGCGATCGGCGCTCACGCGGTCGGCGACCGCTACACGGTGTCGGTCGCGGCGCGCATCTTCGATACCGCGCAGCTTTACCACGCGCTTCATGCGCTGGCCTTGCTGGCCGTCGGCTTTCTATTGGCGGCCACGCAGGAGAAGCGCGCGCGCTGGGCGGGTGTGCTTCTTCAGGTCTCCGCCGTCGCTTTCACGCTTGGCATCCTCTTTTTTTCGGGCGGCATC
>CAZNAH010000140.1:0-2858 GCA_964570735.1 uncultured Hyphomicrobiaceae bacterium
CCACGCCGCCCATCGTCTTCTTTGTCCGTCCCATCGAAATCTCCTTCACTCTGAAACCACCAACGCCGGGAGAGGAACGCCCCCCCCCGGTTACTTTGCCGTCGGAACGTACAGGCACCGCCCGCACTTGCAGTCCGCCGACCATTCAATCAGGCGGCGTTCGAGTTGGTCACTTCTCATGCGTGCGCCCTCCGCGCTGGATCGCGCGTGCCAAATGCCGGACCATCACGGCGCGCAACTCGCGCGCCTCCTGGCGGCTGTAGCAGGCCATCAGGCCGTCCCGTAGTCCGTCGCGCCTGACGTGCCACGCGCGGCCCGGAATCGACCGATAGATGCGAACGGATAGACGGGCCACACGCAGCGCGCCGCGCTTCTTCCGACTCATGCCTTAACCCGCCCTTCCTCGATCACAAAGCTCACCGTCTTGTCTTCCGCCTCATTGCGCGTGACGACTTCCATAAGTACCTGCGCGCCCGCGGCTTCGGCGATCTGCCGGATCTCCGCCAGGCTCTTGTCATCGAACATCGCCCCTTCGCGCATGAGGATCACGGGCAGCTCGGGCTTCTGCGCCACGCAGATGCCGATGGCCAGCCTCAGCTGCTCCGAGGTGCAGGCGGCGGCCAGGGGGCGGCCATTGAGGGTAATGCCGTCTTCGCTGACGCCCATGCCGGGCAGGGGGAGTTTCGCGGCCTGGAGCTTCTGCTTCTTCGCGGCCTGCATCTCGGCGATGATGCGCTCCTCGCGCACCAAGGCCTCCCGGAGCGTCTGCGCCTCGTGGAAGACCTCCGCGCGCGCACGCTTGGCGCGGACCTTCGCGTTGACGGTGTCGGCCTCCTTGATCTGCTGCTCCAGCGCGGCGGTGTCCTGAAGGACGAATGCCTTCTGCTGGTCCTCTAACCGCGCCAGAGCCTTGTTGCGGGCAACGATCTTCGCGCTCAGTCCTTCCGCGTTCTCGCGCGCCTCCTGGAGTTGCCGCTCCAGTTCCGCCATGCGCTCCTTCTCAGCGTCAAATGTCCGCTGGTCGGCATCGCGGAGTTGTCGGGCCTTTTGCGCCTGCGCCGCCAGGTCATCCGCGCCCCGGTTGTGGCGTTGCGCGGCGGAAAGCTGCTCCATCAGGCCGGCCACGGACACCGGCTCGTCCGGGGCATCGCCCGCCGGCATGGCCGACAGCCGCGCCTCAGCGCTCGCCAGGCTGTGGTTGATGATCTTGCGGTCCTCGCGCGCCTTCTGCTCCGCTGCATCTTCGGCGGTGAAGTCCAGCCCGAACACCTCGCGCACGGTCTTCGCCTGCCGGCGCGCGCCCTCGGCCCCGTCGTCGCTCCACCGGATGAACTGCGAGGGGTCCAGGCCCAGGCGTCCGCAGAAGCGGTCGATCAGTTCCTGCGGCCTTCGCTGTGGCGCGGTGGGGTTGACGCTCTTGAGGTCGAACACCTCAACCACGGTCTTGACCTCGCCGGCAGCCGACTTCTTCCAGCGGCGCCGCACGCGCATGTCCGCCGGCTGCCCGATGGCCGGGCCGATGTCGAGGGACGCCTCGCCTTCCTCGGCCCCGTCTCGCAGCGGGTTCTTCGGGCAGAGCTTCTCGCCGCCCAGGGTGTACATCACGCAGTCAATCGCGGTTGACTTGCCCGCGCCGTTCCGGCCGCCGATGGTGGTCAGCGCGTCGGTCGGGGTGAGGTCCACCAACTCAATCCCCTTCACGCCCTTGACGACCAGACGAATCAGTTTCATACATCCCTCCTTTCACAGTTGTTTCTGAATCTCGGACGCGCTCTCCATGACGGACAACTTGCGGCCATCGGCCATCGTGATGGTCGAACCGCCACCGCGCGCAAACTCGTTCATTTCGACACTGGCGATCATGGACTTGTTGACGATCACGCGCTCTCGCGCCATACTCAGAAGCGACAGAAACGCGCTCGGCGGCAAAGCGTCGCTTGCGGTCATGCAAGGCATACGTCCCTCCTGTTCAGTTGAAGAAAGAGCGGGCGGCCGGAATTGCCTGCGCGCACCGGCTGATGTTCGCCCTGTTGCGTCAGGGACATCGGGGCCGTGTAGCAGTCCGTTATCGCACAAGGACCACCCAGTAACCTTGCCGCCCCGCGTGTCGTGTCCACGCCGCGCCCGCTCATGTCACTTCCCTTCGATCTCTTGGACCTTCGCCAGGATTGCCGCGAGCTGCGCGTCCGTGGCCTTCTTGGGGTAGTTGTTCGCCGTCAGCTTCAACTCGAAGAGGACGGGCCGCAGGGCGTTGTGCTTCTCCGTCTCCCCGCGCTCGTCCCATCCGTCGGTGATGCCGATGATCGCGTTCACTGCCGCCTCACGGCTGAACGGCGCGGGCTGAGGATCGGTGCTGCTGGCAATCGCGCCGTCGGGCGGCTGCGCGGCAGCGGCCTCTTCGGCCGCGCGGCGCGCCTCGGACTCCTCCACCGGCGGGGGTTCCTGCACGTCACCCGTCTCGGTGTTGGCGTTCGCCGGCGCCGGGGCCTCGGCCTGCGCAGCTCGCTTCTCGGCCAGTTGCGCGTTGAGCGCCTGCGCCTCAGCCACTTCCGCCGCCGTGGGGACCGAGGGCTTGCGCGGGGTCTGGTGCCGCCCGGCAGAGAGGGCGTTGGCCGCATCGGCCACGCGCGCCTGATCCAGGTAGCCCTGCGACTCGTCTTCCTTCTCAAACGCCGTGGCGATCTCCGGCGATGCCGGCAGGTACTTGAAGAGGCGCCGCACGACCGTCTTGCGCGCCATCTCGGCGTAGTCCGTCACCCACGGGCCGCTGCCGCTGGCGCGGCTGCGCTTGCGGATGGCGTCGATCTCCGGTTTGGTCATCACGTCCACCACCGTCCCGCCGTCCGTGAGATGTGCCA
>CAZNAH010000140.1:2868-4634 GCA_964570735.1 uncultured Hyphomicrobiaceae bacterium
TAGGCAGCGATGATGTCGGCGTCCCGCCGCTCCGCCTCGAAGTCCGGGATGTGTTCCAGCTTCGCGTCAATGCCAAACTCGCACTTGAACCGATCGGACTTGTACACCACCCGGGCGTCGATGCTGGCGATCTTCCCGGAGCGCCGGGCCAGTTCCAGCATCCCCCGGTAGCCGATCAGGAACGTGGCCTGATCCTTGTAGGGGATGATGTAGGCATGGCCCAGGGCCCCGCCGGGTTCGAGGCCGGTCTCGCTGCACGCCATCAGGCAGTTGACCACGCTCGCCGGCGTGCAGTTGCGCAGTTGCGGCACCTTGTTCCCCGCCGCGAGCATGAGCTTGATCATGCGCTCCGGCGTCAGGTGCTTCGGCAGCACCTCCTTGATCGCCGCCGTCATCTTCGGGTTGTCCACCAACTCCCGGAATGTCTGAACGCTGCCAGCCTCACGCCGCGCCGGAGCCATTGCGGTTGCTGTCGCCATACGCTTACGCCTCCTTCTTCTGAATGACCTTCCGCACCGATAACTTCTGTACCTTCGTCTCGCGCACGGCATCGGCCGCGCGGAGCTTGTCCATGAACGCCTCGATGCGCTTCCCCTTCTGACCCTTGGGCGCCTTGGCGCCGATGGCATCACACAGCGCCCCCTTGCTCACCGTCACGGCCTCGAACGGCACGTCGCCGAACTCCTCGAACATCGCCTCCCAGGCGCGGGCCGCGTCGATCTTCTCCCGCACGTCCTCGGTGATGACCACCTCGCGCCCGTCGCCCGTGGGCAGCGCGCCGTGCTGCGCGATCTTGGCCCTGACGGCATCCCGCGCGGCCTCGCACAACTTCTCGAGCATCTGGATTCGCGGGTACAGCGCGCCGATCTGCGCCGGGGTCAGCGCGGCGGGATCGGGCATCTCCACGATCGCCGTCACCGCCGCCAGCGTCATGGCGTTGCGCGCCGGGCACTCGTGGCGCCGGGGACAGAAGCTTTGTTCACAGTTCACGGGGGACGGGTTGAAGCGGTCAGGGTGACGAATGGCCTCGCTCAGGCGCGTGCCCCAATCGAACATCATAGGTGGCGTCACGTCGATGACTTCCGATATGCCGTCCCGCAGGTAACAGACGATCAGCTTCACCGCGCCGTCGTGATGCCACACATCGCGGGCGAGGTGCGCGTAGCCAAGAAGCTGGTCGCGCGGGTCCCTTGCGCCCTCCTGAGATTTCCAGTCGAGCACCACCAGCGTGCCCGCATCGTCATTGCTTCTGCCAATCAGGTCCGGCGTTCCGGTCAGCGTCAGACCGGCGATGATTGTCCGGGCCAGTGCTTGCTCAACCTGAAGCACTTCAATCGCGTCAGCGTAGAGTGCCCATAGCTTGCGCCCTTGCGCGAACAGGACGGACAGTTCCTTCTCGTCCGCCCGGTAGCGCGCGGCCAGTTCTGCCGTGTCCACCTCGCACCCGGTGACGAGCGCGGCCATCGCGGCATGCGCGGCGGTCCCGAGGGCCGAATCCTCCGTCTCGCCGTCGATCTGCACCGAGGGCGGAATCCGGCTTGCGGGGCAGGAGAGGATGCGCGGCAACGCGGAGCAGCGGAGCTCAATGGTGTCAGGCATTGGTCTTGCCCTCCCCCGCCGCCCGCTCCGCTTCCGCCACGGCGGCGGCGCGCTCAGCGTCCGCCCCGCGCTGCTGCTCGTTGACGCAGTGCAGGACGACCGCCATCTTGAACAACTGCGCCTGCTCGCATATCCGCCGCAACTCCACGACGCGCTCGATCTGCCTG
>CAZNAH010000140.1:4656-5708 GCA_964570735.1 uncultured Hyphomicrobiaceae bacterium
AGGCGGGGATGTTCTCGAGTACGCGGTCGAGAATCTCCGCGCACCCCGACAGGTCCAGCCCGGCGATGCCGTGCGCGTGCTCCATCAGCCGCCCGATGGTCAACTCGACCTTCGCTGTCACGCAGGGGTGATTAGATGGCATAATCGGTGTCTCCCGGAATGTGGATGGCGTACTGCGCGGCGCACTCGTTGGCGTTGTCGCAGAAATGCAGCAGGCCGATGACCTGGTGCTTGATGCCGACCAGTTCGCGCCCGCACCACGCGCACGGCTGCCGAAGCCGGGCGTTGCGCATGGTCATCACCTCCGATGCGCGGAAATTCAGATCTTCCAACTCGCCCGCGTCGTCCATCGTTTCCTGCGCTGCCAAGTTCACTTGCGGCATCGCGTCGCCCTCCTGTTGAACCCACGTTTCTGCCATTGCCGATGATGCGCGTACTCCTCGTTCCGGTCGCCGTCCGGCTCGCCTGCCGGCGCGGAGTGAGCAGGGGGACGGGTAGCAGCCTCCGTCACAGCGGGCACGCCGCCCTTCCTCTCAGCGCCGTCAGGTTCCAGCCGCGTCGCCATCGACCAGATGTAGCACTGCACGCACATCGGCGTGTCGCGCCGCGCCCACGTCGTCGCGCCCGGCCGCCCGCATGTGCACGTCGTCTCGGTTTGAGCGATCATCGCTGCGCCCTCCCCTGAATGGCCCTTGCCTTGCGCTCCTCAATCCGCCGCTTCCGCAGTTGTTCCGCCTCGATCCGCGCCGCGAGGCAGTAGCAGCTTTGCAGCGTCACGGTGAACCGCCGCCGGCAGCCCTTGCGCCGGAATTCCAGCAGCGAGGGCGGCAGCAGCGTCACGACGTACTCGCCGCGATCCGCGCCGCCCATCGCCAGGTAGCCCACCTCGCGACGCACAGGCTTGAGTAGCTTGGTCACCTCATGCCCTTTCCAGAATGGAGGCGGGTTGCCGGCGTGTGGTGCCACCGGCAACGGGTTCGGGAGGTTGCTGCCGGGACGCGCTCGCGCGCGCTTCCGTGATTCCCTCCTCCACCTGCTCCGCCTCGGCCGCA
>CAZNAH010000140.1:5718-7552 GCA_964570735.1 uncultured Hyphomicrobiaceae bacterium
TTCTTGCGTTGGGGCATCGGTTCCCATCCGCGCCCCCGGTCGATCTCGAACAGCACCGGCTGGCCATCAGGGTAGTTCTGCGGCCCGCCCCCGCCGAAGTGGCACTTCGGGCACTGGTCGTCCAGTCCCGCGCCGTGGAAGCGGCCGTGCAACGGGCAGCGGAACGTTCGGGGTTCGAGCCGGTCGACGGTCACTTCGCCACCCCTTCCGCCTTGGCGATGGCGGCGTGTGCCATGTCAGCGGCCACTCCGGCGTCGCCGGCGACGTTGGCCGACGTGCGCGCCCCCACAAATTCCTTGACGACAGCACGTAGCGCGTCCAGTAGTTCCGGCGCGGCGGCGATCAGGTGTGCATTGGCTTCCTGCTTCACGCCGCGAGGAATAGATAACTTCACCGATTCTCGCCAGTCCGTTGAACACTGAACAATGGCAATCAAGCTCCCGTTGCGCGCGCGGATCGGAAAACACCATGCCGTATCGGGTGATGGCTCTTTAACCGTGCCTCCATAGCACGGATGCCACGGTCCTGGGGTATGCTTCGCCATCACACGGCCTCCTTCTCTGCCTGAGCCTTCGCGCGCTTCTGCATTTCATGCCACTCGTCCAGCAGCTCCGCGAACGCCCGAACCGCGATCTCCCACGTCTCCTCCGTCCACGGCACCCACTCGATCTCCACGTTGTCCAGACGGGGATCTTTCTTCATCGGTAACCCTCATCTTTCCGGCCAAGACCACGATCATCGAACAGGGCCGGAAAACGGCTTGACAGGGCTATCCCGGAGTCGTATTCTTTGCGGTTGAAAGCCCGTCCAGACCGGCTTTCAATTTCAAGGGCGGCTCTTGGCCCGGTCGCGCACGCTTTGGGTCGTGACCCAGGCGCCACTTGTGAAACCGGCAGTTTCGGGTCGGGCACTCCCGGACGGCTTTCGGAGACCCTCCCAGGCATTCCAGACAATGACAACGGACGGCCCGCAACAAGGTCATGCGGCTGGTATCCAGCGGTCGCAGCATGGAGGACCTCGCAGGATGGATGGGTAGAAAAAGACGCCGGACGAGAGGGACCCTTGGCAGAGACCTCTCGCCCGGCCGGACACCGGACGATGGCGGCAATCAGGAGCAGGCTTTCCCGTTGACGGGAGGCGGGCTTCTGTCCATCGGCGGCGCCGTCTTGCTGTAGAAGGTTGTGTTCCATACTGCCTTTCCCGATTGCCGGGGGGCATTATAGAAAAAGCACATATTCGTGTCAAGCAAAAAAAAGCTGAAATCTCTATAGAGGCCGCTGGTGAATTGGCCGGAGAGCATCATGGAGTTGGCGGCGACGTTGGCGGCTTTCTCGCGGGTTTCGGGCCAGTCCACGAATCGGACCGGCCAGCGAGTGCCGTGGATCTCGGCATAACCGTAGCCGACAGTTCCGACGACGTCGGTGTGAAAATCGGTGCGGATGAGGCGGGCGTCGGAGGGCAACAGGTTGCTGCGCTGGTGCCCTGTGATGAGGTGGCGGGTGCGGAGATTGAAGACAATCCCGGAAATGTCTCCGAACTCCTGCATGCACTTATCGAGGGCATTTCGCGCTTCCGGTGTGATGCTGCGCGGGTTGTACGGCGCGGGACGCAGGTCGGCGAGTTTCGTTGGCATCTTGTGTTTCGTCATGGTTTCACCCTTGGCTTAAATTCGTTTTTGCACCCATCCTCGATGCGGTACTTGCCGGAGGCCAACAGGCGGTCACGCCTGCGCATGGCGGCTCCGATGCTGGCGATGGCGTAAACGACGCCCGCCACCGCGAGCAGGAGCAACACCCCTGCGGCGATGGCGGGCAACACGAGCGGATACCATGCG
>CAZNAH010000141.1:0-3066 GCA_964570735.1 uncultured Hyphomicrobiaceae bacterium
CGGCTCCTCCAGCGTCTTCAAAAGCCCGTTGAACGCCGATTTCGAGAGCATATGCACTTCATCGATGATGAAGACCCGATAGCGGGCGTAAGCCGGCTTGTAGCGGACGGCCTCCAGGATTTCGCGGATATCGTCGATGCCGGTGTGCGAGGCGGCGTCCATCTCCACCACATCGACGTGGCGGCTCTCCATGATCGCTTCGCAGTGGAGGCCCGGGACGGGCATGTCGAGAGACGGGCGGTCGGGGCCGTCCGTGACGGCATAGTTCAGCGCGCGCGCGAGAATTCGGGCGGTCGTCGTCTTGCCGACACCGCGCACGCCGGTCAGCATATAGGCTTGCGCGATGCGCTCCATGCGAAACGCGTTGCGGAGCGTGCGCACCATGACATCCTGGCCGATCAGGTCGTCGAAGGTCTGCGGGCGATACTTGCGGGCGAGCACGGTATAGGGGCGAGGCGGCTCGCCGCGCGTTTCGCCGTTCTGATGGCCCGAGGTCTTGCCGCTGGAAGATCGCGCTGACTTGCTCATGTCTGCCCGTGCGACGGCGCCCCGGAGGCAGCAGTCAGATGAGGGTGAGAGGCTGGACGGCAACCCGTATCGGGCTCGTTAGGGCTGCTTCCTTCCGGACCTGACCCGGTTGGCGAGGGATACGTCTGCGCCAACCTCCCATCTCATATATCGTCGGGAACGGGTTTTCGTGCAAGCCTCGGAGCGGATTTCCACCGTCCATCCTCGCTCACGCGGCGGCGAGAACCGGTTCAGGCGCGGATTTGACCCGGCCCTGCTTCGCCGTCTCCCAGTAGACCGTCATGCGATGCAGGTAGTTTTTCGGCTTTTCCGCATAGAGGCGTTCGCCGTCGAGCGCGGCCTGCCTCAGAAGCCCAGCCTGGCTATCTTGGATCAGGGAGACGAGGCGCAGAACGTCGCGGCGCCTCGCGAACAGCGCGCCATTGCCCTCGATGGCGGCGCGAAGGATCGCGAGATCGTGGTGCTCGCCGAGCGTCTGCGCGAGGTTCCTTGCAAGCGCGCTGCGCGCTTTCGCTTCATCCGGCCAAGCCTCGTGGAAAAGCCTCGTATGCCGCCAATGGCGCTGCACCAGCTTGCGCCATTCGTGGCAGGTTTCGTCGTCGCCGCCGGCCAGGGCGATCTTCATATGCTTGCGGCCCAGCGCATAAGTCTTGCGCGCCGATTGGAGCAGGGAGCCGATGCCTGCGTTTTCGAATTCGAGCTGCGCGATGTCCTGGCGCGCATGTCCAAGATCCTCGACCGCCGCCGCGATGCGCCCCGCCGCCAGGCCGCTTTCGGTGCGCTCCAGCCGCGCCTTGAGCAGAGAGACGAGATGGGCGAGAAGCGGGGCATCCGACGGTAAGGCCGCCTGCATCTTCGCCGCCGTGTCGTACATCACCTGGGCATCGCGGGCATCCGAAAGCTCGCGCGCCACCGCCGCGATGCGGCTGTTCTCGCGCTTGAACGTTTTGGGCTTGAGGTGCGCCTTGGCAAGGTGGAGGAGCGCGCGCGTGCGCTTGAACGCTCTGCGTGCGCTGTGGACGGATTTCGATTTGTCTCCCGAGGTCTGGAGAACAGAAATGGCCTCATCGAGCTGTTCGATGGCGATTTGCCTGATACTCTGATCCAGCGGCGCGTCCAAACTCAGACGATACGCCATTCGACTGTTTTCCTTTTCGGGCCGATGATGGAATATCCAGAGTTGGATACCGCAGGGCGTCCGTCAAGACCGCGCGAGGCAGTCTTTGGATCAATCCGTCAGCGGATGACTTCCCTGGGATAGACGCCCCAGAGATCCTTCTGCATCATGTATCCCCGGAGCGTGCCGGCATAGACCTCGCACCACTCGCCGTCGCAGCCCACAATATCGAGCACGGCGCCGCGCTCCACGCTCGCCCTCTTGCCGGCGTCGTCGTCATCATCGTCCTTCAGCTCAAACAGCGATCCGGGCTGCGCCCAGGGCGCGACGACGCCCGTGCGGCGGCCGCTCAAGAGCGACGCCGAGACCCAGCCGCTTGCGCCTTCGCTGTCCCTGATCTGCCGCCAGACGTCGAACTCGCCAATGATTTCGACCGCAAGCCCCGCCCGCCGGAAGACCCAGGCCACGGCGTGGTCATAGCCGGGGCCTGCGCGCACATTCACCTCATCCGACTTTAGGCTCACGAAACGGGGCACGGGGAAGCCCGTCACCGCGCCCTTCCTGCGCTCCAGCGCGGGCTGCTGCGCATGAGCCAACGGGGCGGCGATCAGAAGCAAGGCGAGCAGCAGCCCCGCCGCCCGTAGCCACCGCCGCGCGTGCATCGTCCGCCCCGTTACGGTCCCGTTTTTCAGATGGCACTTTGTCATCGCGTCCGCATCTGTTAGACATGAGCGCCGGAATAAGCCAGAGGCGATCTAGCCGCCGTCCGACATCTCTTGCCTGCCGAGCCTGTGAATGTCCGTACAAAACGCCAAAATCATTGTGACTCGCAAGCTTCCCGAAGCTGTCGAAGGCCGGATGCGCGAGCTTTTCGACGTGACCTTCAACACGAGCGACGCCCCTTTCACGCGCGAGAAGCTCGTGGCCGCCGCGCAGGAGGCCGACGTTCTCGTCCCCACCGTGACGGACCGCATCGACCGCGGCGTTCTGTCTCTCGCCGGGCCGAAGCTCAAGCTCATCGCCAATTTTGGCACGGGCGTGGACAATATCGACCTGGAAACGGCGCGCAACCGCGGCATCATCGTCACCAACACCCCGGGCGTTCTGACCGAGGATACCGCCGACATGACGATGGCGCTGATCCTCGCCGTGCCGCGCCGGCTCGTGGAGGGCGCGAAATTCCTCGCGGACGGCAATGACTGGGCGGGGTGGTCGCCGACCTGGATGCTGGGCCATCGCATCTGGGGCAAGAAGCTCGGCATCATCGGCATGGGCCGCATCGGACGGGCCGTCGCGCGGCGCGCCAAGGCGTTCGGCCTGTCGATCAACTACCATAACCGGCGTCGCGTGCCGTCGGCCGTCGAGGAAGACCTGGGCGCGACCTATTGGGAGAGCCTCGACCAGATGCTGGCCAACATGGA
>CAZNAH010000141.1:3076-7509 GCA_964570735.1 uncultured Hyphomicrobiaceae bacterium
CCCGCACACACCCGCGACCTATCACCTGCTCTCGGCGCGGCGGCTGAAACTTCTGAAACCCGGCGCCTATGTGGTCAACACCGCGCGCGGCGAGGTGATCGACGAAAACGCGCTGGCCCGCATGATCGAGGCGGGCGAACTGGCGGGCGCGGGCCTCGACGTCTTCGAGAACGAACCGGCGATCAACCCGAAGCTCCTCAAAAACAACAAGGTGGTGGTGCTGCCGCATCTCGGCTCGGCGACGCTTGAAGGCCGCATCGACATGGGCGAGAAGGTGATCATCAACATCCGCACCTTCTTCGATGGGCACAATCCGCCGGATCGGGTTCACGCGGCGATGTTCTAGACTGTTGGGGTACGGGCCGCGAGGGGCATCGCGGCCTGAGCTTGGGGGAAGCCGGCATGGTGTTCGAAACGATTTTCGAAGCGATGATGTTGCAAGGCAGCAAGATCGACAATCTCTGGTCGATGTATATCGTCGTGCAGCTTGGCGTATTCTGGTTTTTCTTCCTGCTGCACCGGCCTCTGCTCGCCATCGAACGGGCGATCGCGCTGCTGGCCTATACGCTCTTTTCATTCATCAATGGGTCGGCGCTCGTCAACAGCTACATCTTTCTCGAATCTCTGCGGACCGATGTGGTGAGCAATTTCCGCGCGGAACTGGCGAAGGCTCCGGCCACGTTCCAGACGCTTGCGACGGCCGATTTCTCCGATCGCGCCAGCCTGATCTTCCTGACCCATGCGGGAGCCTGGATGTTCGTGATGCTGATCCTCTTGTTCCGCAACAGCATGATCGCGTATTACTATCGCACTTTCCCGCCGACGCAGACCGGCGCGGGACAAATCGCCATCGACTGAGGCGGGTGCGCAGCGCCTTCCGAGGCGGTCAGTCTGTCCGGATAACGCAGCGGATGACAGCGGCCATGCCCTTGTGACGGTGGCCCTCGTCGAGTTCGATCTCGACCTCTTCCATATGCTCGATCCGCGCGCCGGCGAAATCCGCGCTTAGCTTCGCGATGGAATAAAGCATGTCCCCCGTCTTCGGCCCGCCCGAGTGGTGCAGCTTCTGAAGGTTCAGCTGCGCGGTCGAGAACGCTTCGAGGATGAGGAGCCCGCCCGGCGTCAAGGCATCGAGCATGGCACGATGCATGGCGGGGCGGTCCGCATCCATGAAATGGAGATAAAGCGCGGCAACCACATCGTAGGTTTCGCGCGGCCAGTCCCAGGTCAGGAGATCGGCGCGCGTGAAAGCCAGCGAGACGCCCGCCTGCGCCGCGAGAGCCTTCGCCTTGGCGATCCCCTTCGCCGACACATCGACGGCATCGACCAGGAGCCCCTGCTGCGCGAGCCAGACGCCGTTGCGGCCCTCGCCGTCGCCCGGAACGAGCGCACGAAGCCCCGGCGTGAGGCGATGCGCTTGCTCCGTGAGAAAAGCGTTGGGCTTCACCCCGAAGATATAGCGCTCGTCGCTGTAGCGCTCGTCCCAGAACGCGGCCTGATCGTTCTGTGCATCGGTCATGATTTTTACTCCGCGGCCTCGCGCGGGCCGTAACCGAGATGCGCGTTGAGCTTCGCGATGAGGTCGGCCGCCGCCTCGGCGATAACCGTGCCCGGGCCGAAGATGGCGACGGCGCCCGCCTGTTTCAGCGCATCGTAATCGTCCGGAGGCACGACACCCCCCACCACGACGAGGATATCGGGCCGGCCCTGACGCGCCATCTCGCTCTTTAGCTCCGGCACGAGCGTCAGATGCCCCGCTGCGAGCGACGAGATGCCGATGACGTGGACATCGTTCTCCACCGCCTGCCGCGCCACTTCCGCTGGCGTCGCGAACAGCGCGCCGATATCCACGTCGAAGCCCAGATCGGCGAAGGCGGACGCGATCACCTTCTGGCCGCGGTCGTGCCCGTCCTGGCCCACCTTCGCGACGAGGATGCGCGGGCGGCGGCCGTCATTGCGCTCGAACTCCTCGCACATCGCGATGACGCGGCGCACTTTCTCGTCCATCTGCCCGATCTCCTGCCGGTACACGCCTGAAATCGCCCGCGTATCTGCGCGGTGACGCCCGTAAACCTTCTCCATCGCCTCGGAAATTTCGCCGACCGTCGCCTTGGCGCGGGCAGCCTTCACGGCGAGGTCGAGGAGGTTGCCGCTGCCCGTCTCGGCGGCGTGCGTCAGCGCTTTGAGGGCCGCATCCACCTGCGCCGCGTCGCGCTCGGCGCGCAGCCTTTCGAGCTTCTCGATCTGGCGGGCGCGCACGGCGGAATTATCGACCTTCAACACCTCGACGGGCGCTTCGTCCCGCGCCTGATAACGGTTCACTCCGACGATGACCTGCTTGCCGCTGTCGATGCGCGCCTGAGTGCGGGCGGCCGCTTCCTCGATGCGCAGCTTGGGCAGGCCCGCGCCGATGGCCTTCGCCATGCCGCCCATGTCTTCGACTTCCCGGATGTGCACCCAGGCGCGCCGGGCGAGTTCCGCCGTCAGGCGCTCGACATAATAGCTGCCGCCCCAGGGGTCGATCACCCGCGTCGTGCCGGTCTCGTGCTCGATGAAAAGCTGCGTGTTGCGGGCGATGCGCGCGGAAAAGTCGGTCGGCAGGGCCAGCGCCTCGTCAAGCGCGTTGGTGTGCAGCGACTGCGTACCGCCATGGGTCGCCGCGAACGCTTCCACGCAAGTCCGCATGACATTGTTGAACACGTCCTGCGCGGTGAGGCTCCAGCCGCTCGTCTGGCAGTGCGCGCGCAAGGGCAGCGAGCGCGGGTTCTTCGCGCCTGCGTCTTTCATGAGCTTGGCCCAGAGCGCACGGGCCGCGCGCATCTTCGCCACCTCCATGAAGTAATTCATGCCGATCGCCCAGAAGAACGACAGGCGCGGCGCAAAGGCGTCAACGTCGAGCCCCGCCGCCTGGCCCGCCCGCACATATTCGACCCCGTCGGCGAGCGTATAGGCGAGTTCGAGATCCGCTGTCGCGCCCGCCTCCTGCATGTGGTAGCCGGAAATCGAGATGGAGTTGAATTTCGGCATGTTCGCGGACGTATAGGCGAAGATGTCCGAAATAATGCGCATCGAGGGCTGGGGCGGATAAATGTAGGTGTTCCGCACCATGAACTCTTTGAGAATGTCGTTCTGAATGGTGCCGGAAAGCTGCTGCGGAGGCACGCCCTGCTCCTCGCCCGCCACGATGAACAGCGCCAGCACGGGCAGAACCGCGCCGTTCATCGTCATCGACACGCTCATTTCGGAGAGCGGGATGCCGTCGAACAGGGTGCGCATGTCATAGATGGAATCGATCGCGACGCCCGCCATGCCCACATCGCCGCGCACGCGCGGGTGGTCGCTGTCATAGCCGCGATGCGTGGCGAGGTCGAAGGCGACCGAAAGCCCCTTCTGCCCCGCGGCAAGGTTGCGCCGGTAGAACGCGTTCGAATCCTCCGCCGTGGAGAAACCCGCATATTGGCGGATGGTCCAGGGCTGCTGGACATACATCGTGGGGTAAGGGCCGCGCAGATAGGGCGGCAAGCCGGGGTAAGTCGCGAGAAAATCGAGGCCCTCGATATCCTTCGGGCCATAGGAGGGCTTGACCGGAATGCCTTCGGGCGTCAGCCAGTCCTCGCGATCGCGGGCGCTGAGGCGGCCCGTCGAGGGAGCCTGCCACGCGACGGCGGAAAAATCCGGCAGGGAATGTTCGCTCGTCATAATCGCCCATTGTCCCCGCTTTGAAGGGTGCCGGGAATGTCGTCCTCTTCGGCGAGGTCGTCATCCTCGAATTCCATGTGGCCCATGTCGTCCACGCGCAAAATCTGGTGCAGCTCGCCGAGCAGGGCAGCCGCATCACAGCCTTCATAGAGCAGGCGGTCGATGGCGCGCTTGTCCGACGGATCGAGTGCCGCAAGCACGGTCGCCGGGCCCGCGAGGTAAAGGAAGATTGCGTTCGCCTGCTTCAGCGCGGCGGCGGCTCCGCGATACTGCGCATAGCCCTCGTCCGACGCGCACAGGCACGCCACGGGCGCGGGGCTATCCCGGAAGGCCGCCGCGAGCGCATCCGGATCGGTAAAACCGGTTTCGGGCACGATCGCCTGAACGCCGCCCGCCGCGAAAAAGCCTTGCAGCCAGCCGAGCCGCGCGCGGGTGTCGCGTGAATGGCCGAGCGGCGCGATGAAGACGGGTGGCCGCGACCCGACCCGCGCGGAGGCAAGATCGGAGGCGCGGCGCAACTCCTCAAACGGTTCCGGCGCGCGCCGTCCGAGGAGCGCGATGGGCGCGATCGGCTCGTAGACGGTCCGGCAGGCCCGCTCCAGGTCTTCGATGGATGCGCCCGACCGCGCCGCCTCGACAAGGGCCTCGAAGCGCTGGCCCCGCTCCGGGCGGGGCAGCAGCGGCCCCGAGCCATCCGCGACGGGGGTGGCGGGGGCGGAAGCCGGTCCGGTGGC
>CAZNAH010000142.1:0-708 GCA_964570735.1 uncultured Hyphomicrobiaceae bacterium
CGGGCGCAACCCCCGAAACTCCAGGCCGTGCCGAAGGCCGATCGCCGGGGAGGCTCAAGCCGCGCTGTGGAAGAGCCCTCCGAGGCCGGACTGGAGCGCATGCTCGGCGGCATCGGCTCGCGTGAGCGGGCAAGGGCGGCAACCCGGGCGGCCTGATCGGAGTTTTGCTCCCAGCGGGATTTTTTCTCAATCATCACATAGCAAAAAACGGAGAACGCTATGGCTACTGGTACAGTGAAATGGTTCAACACGATGAAAGGCTACGGCTTCATCCAGCCTGACGACGGCAGCGCGGACGTGTTCGTCCATGTCAGCGCCGTGGAGCGCGCCGGCCTCGACCGGCTCAATGACGGGCAGCGCGTGGGATATGACCTTCAGCGCGACCCGAAAAAGGGCAAATCCTCGGCCGCCAACCTGCGCGTCGAGTAAAGGACAGGTATCCCCGGGGTAGCGCTTCGCGGTGCGATCCCCGGGGGCGTTTCGCGGCTATCAAGCCTCGGGGCGCACCGTCAAAGCGTGTCCAGCGGCACTTTGAGGAACCGTCGTCCGGTCTCGTCCGGCTCGGGCAGGTGACCTGCGCGGATGTTCACCTGGATCGACGGGATGATGAGCTTCGGCATGTCGAGCGTCTTGTCACGCCGGGTTCGCATGTCCACGAATTCGTCTTCCGTAATGCCGTTCCTCACATGGATGTTGGCGGCGCGCTCT
>CAZNAH010000142.1:718-2369 GCA_964570735.1 uncultured Hyphomicrobiaceae bacterium
CGCGACCGTCGTTTCCCAGCGGACCTCGCGGCCGTTCGGGCCGTAGTCGTGGCACATGAACAGGCGCATGTCCGCCGGCAGCGATAGAACCTTTTTGATCGAGCGATAGAGCTGGCGCGCATCGCCGCCGGGGAAATCGGCGCGCGCCGTGCCGCCGTCCGGCATGAACAGCGTATCGCCCACGAAAGCCGCATCGCCGATCACATGCGTCATGCAGGCGGGCGTGTGGCCGGGCGTGTGCATGAAGGCCGTCATGGTGCCGATGGTATAGGTATCGCCATCGCGGAACAGGCGGTCGAACTGGCTGCCGTCACGCTGAAACTCGGTGCCCTCATTGAAGATCTTGCCGAAGACGTCCTGAACAACGGTGATGTGCTCGCCGATGCCGAGCCTCCCGCCCAGTTTCTGCTGGATGTAAGGCGCGGCGGAGAGGTGGTCCGCGTGGGCATGGGTTTCGATGATCCACTCCACCGAAAGGCCGTGCCCTGTGACATGGGCGATGATGCGATCCGCCGATGCGAATTCGATCCGGCCGGCCGCGTAATCGAAATCCATCACGGAATCGATGATCGCACAGGCGTTGGACGACGGGTCTTTCACGACATAGCTGATGGTGTTCGTGGCGGAATCGAAAAAGCCCGTCACCTCAGGCTTGGTGTCCATGTCGATCGGATAGGTGGAGAGATCGAAAAGGCCGCTCTCGTTCATCGTTCTGCCTCCTCGTTGCGGGCCGCAGCGGGCGCGGCCATCCTCAAACATAAGGCGCGTCAGCGGCGCATGCCATGGCCGCACGCTAAAGGGGAAGCTTCGGCACGCCCGGCGCGTCTCAAACCCTTGCGGCCGCAGCATGACTATTTATCTCATAGGGGTCGGGAGCCTTGAGCCGGACATGAGGCTGAAGCCGTCCGATCCGGACGGGGTATCGTTCGTATTCATGTTCAGTAAAGAAACCGCTGCCTAGGCTTTCGTGAATGGGAGCTTATCGCAGCAAGATCTTTGTGATCGGAAAGGTTGCGACCTTTTATGGGCGTTGCCTGTTATGGTGATGCGAGGAAACAGAGACGAGGTTGCCCGCAAGGGCGTGCCACGTTGGTGTTGTCACGCGGCCAGTGGCTACGAATTAGGCAGAGGGCACGCATGCGCGGCCACCAGCGTACGAACGACACAAAGAAGCGGCACCCTTAACCGTCGATTGCAGAGACGACCGTCTGCGATTGATGGGGGATGCCCTTCAGCCTTAGAATATGCTGCGATACCCGCGGAGCAGCGCGAGCGAAGCGGGAACAAGTCCCGCGCGAGGATGCCCGGCAGCAACGAATTTTACCAGCGGGGTTTCGATGTCCAGTGAGTTGTTTGACACCTACGCGCGAAGCTTCGAAGCTCGGCGCGAGACGGTCATGACGGTGGCCGAATACCTGGAAGGGTGCAAGACCGATCCTCTGATGTACGCTTCGCCGCACGAGCGGCTGCTGGCGGCGATCGGCGAGCCCGAGATGATCGACACGGCCAAGGATTCGAGGCTTGGCCGCATCTTCATGAACCGTACGATCCGGGTCTATCCGACCTTTTCCGAGTTTTACGGCATGGAGGAGACGATCGAGCGGATCGTCGCGTTCTTCCGTCAGGGCGCGCAGGGGCTGGAGGAGCGCAA
>CAZNAH010000142.1:2379-7435 GCA_964570735.1 uncultured Hyphomicrobiaceae bacterium
TCGGCGGCGGCAAATCCTCGCTCGCCGAGCGCATCAAGGCGCTGATGGAGGTCAACCCCATCTATGTGCTGAAGGCGGGCGATGAACTCAGCCCGATCTTCGAGAGCCCGCTCTGCCTGTTCGATCCCGAGACGATGGGGCCGGCGCTTGAGCGCGATTACGGCATCCCGAGACGCCGCCTCACGGGGCTGATGAGCCCGTGGTGCCTGAAGCGCCTCGACGAGTTCGGCGGGGACATCACAAGGTTCCGCGTGGCGAAGATCATGCCGTCGCGGCTGCGCCAGATCGCCATCGCCAAGACCGAGCCGGGCGACGAGAACAACCAGGACGTTTCCTCCCTCGTCGGCAAGGTCGATATCCGGCGGCTCGAACTGCTCGCCCAGAACGACCCCGACGCCTACTCCTATTCCGGCGGGCTGAACCGGGCGAACCAGGGCGTGCTCGAATTCGTCGAGATGTTCAAGGCCCCGATCAAGATGCTCCATCCGTTGCTGACCGCAACCCAGGAGGGCAATTACGTCGGCTCGGAGAATATCGGGTCCATCCCCTTCAACGGCATCATCCTCGCCCACTCGAACGAGGCGGAATGGCGCAGCTTCAAGAACAACAAGACGAACGAAGCGTTCATCGACCGCATCTACGTGATCAAGGTGCCCTATTGTTTGCGCGTGCACGAGGAAGAGCAGATTTACCAGAAGCTCATCCGCGGCTCCGAACTCGCGGAAGCGCCTTGTGCACCGGGCACCCTTGAGATGCTGGCGCGCTTCGCCGTGCTCTCGCGGCTGAAGCCTCACGAGAATTCGAGCCTACACGCGAAGATGCGCGTTTATGATGGAGAAAGCCTCAAGGAGGTCGATCCGAAAGCGCGCACGATGCAGGAATACAAGGACGCGGCCGGTGTGGACGAGGGCATGGACGGGATTTCGACCCGCTTCGCCTTCAAGGCGCTATCGGCCACCTTCAACCACGATACCGAGGAGGTCGCGGCCGACCCGGTGCATCTGATGTATGTGCTGGAGCAGGCGATCCGGGAACTGCTCGCGCCGGATGACGTGGAGAGCACCTATCTGGAATTCATCAAGGCGGATCTCGCGCCGCGCTATGCCGAATTTATCGGCCACGAGATCCAGAAAGCCTACCTCGAGTCCTATCACGATTACGGGCAGAACCTGTTCGAGCGCTATGTGGATTATGCCGATGCCTGGATCGAGGATCAGGACTTCAAGGATCCCGATACGGGGCAGCTCCTCAATCGCGAGCTGCTCAACCAGGAACTCTCGAAGATCGAGAAGCCGGCGGGCATCGCCAACCCGAAGGACTTCCGGAACGAGGTCGTGAAGTTCACGCTTCGCTCGCGGGCCCAGCGTGGAGGCAAGAACCCGTCCTGGACGAGCTATGAGAAAATCCGCGAGGTGATCGAGCGCCGGATGTTCAGCCAGGTGGAAGACCTGCTTCCGGTGATCAGTTTCGGTTCGAAAAAGGACAGCGAAAGCGAGAAGAAACATGGCGAATTTGTCGAGCGCATGGTCCAGCGCGGCTATACCGAGCGTCAGGTCCGCAGGCTCGTGGAGTGGTATATGCGGGTAAGACAATCCGGCTGAGCGCGCCCGTGCATATCGTCGACCGACGCAGCGAACCGCGGGGCAAGAGCCTCGCCAACAGGCAGCGTTTCATTCGCCGGACGCGCGCGCTTCTGCGCCGCGCCGTCTACGAAGCCTCCCGCGGCCGCAACATCAACGAGACGGGCAAGGGCGGGGAGATCACCGTCCCCGCCGACGGCGTTCATGAGCCCATGCTGCGGCGCGCGCGCGAAGGCGGCGTGCGGGACTACGTCCTGCCCGGCAACAAGAAATATGTCGAGGGCGATCTCATCCAGCGCCCGCCGAAAGGCGGCGGCTCCGGCGGAGCCAGCGCGGATGGCGACGGAGAGGACGAGTTCCGCTTCGCCCTTTCCGACGAGGAATTCATCGACCTGTTTCTCGAAGATCTCGAACTGCCCGACCTCGCCAAGCGCCAGGTAATGGGCGAAGAGAAAACGCAGCCGCGCCGCGCGGGCTACCGCGTGTCGGGTCCGCCGGCGGCGATGTCGATCCCGCGCACGATGCGCAACAGCCTGTCGCGCCGCATCGCGCTGCGCCGGCCGCGCCCCGGCGAAATCGAGGCGCTGACCGCGCGCCTCAAGGAACTCGAAGAGGCGGGCGGCGACGAAGATGCCATTCGCGCGGCCCGCATCGAACTCGAACGGCAGGAAAAGCGCGCACGCGCCATCCCGTTCATCGACCCGGTCGATGTGCGCTACCGCCGTTTCGAGCCGGAGCCGCGCCCCGTCGCGCGCGCCGTCATGTTCTGCCTCATGGACGTGTCGGGCTCCATGGACGAGCACATGAAGGATCTCGCGAAGCGCTTCTTCAGCCTGCTCTACCTGTTCCTCAGCCGCCGTTATCGCCGCGTCGAGATCGTCTTCATCCGCCACACGCACGAAGCGAAGGAGGTGGACGAGGAGACCTTCTTCTACAGCCGCGAGACGGGCGGCACGGTCGTCTCCACCGCCCTCGAAGAAATGGTCCGGATCATGCAAGACCGTTATCCGGTCAACCAGTGGAACATTTACGCGGCCCAGGCATCGGACGGAGACAACCTGCCCATGGACAACGCCAAGACAGTCGCGATGCTCAAAACGGTCATCCTTCCGCTCTGCCAGTACTATGCCTATCTCGAAGTGGGACGCGGCGAGGAGCGCACGGGCGGACGGGTGCAGCCCGCCAGCAGCCTGTGGCGGGCTTATGAGCTGATCTCCAGCCCCAAGCTGCCGATGGCGATGCGCAAGGTTCGCGATCGGCGTGAGATCTATCCCGTGTTCCGCGAGCTTTTCGAGCGGAAGAGCGGCACCGCTTCGGTCAACGCATGACGATGGAGACCATGACACGCGGCGACACGCTGATCTACAGGGGATCGGACTGGGATTTCACGACGCTTGGCCGCATCCATGACGCCATCGAGCGCATCGCGCTGGACGAGCTCGGGCTCGATGTCTACCGCCCCCGGATCGAGGTCATCACATCCGAGCAGATGCTCGATGCCTATGCCTCGACGGGCATGCCGCTGTTCTACAAGCATTGGTCTTTCGGCAAGCACTTCGCGCGGAACGAAGCTCTCTACCGCAAGGGACGGCAAGGCCTGGCGTATGAAATCGTCATCAATTCCAACCCCTGCGTCGTCTATGTGATGGAGGAAAACTCCGCGACGATGCAGGCCATCGTGCTGGCGCATGCCGCGTTCGGGCATAATCATTTTTTCAAGAACAACTACGTCTTCAAGCAGTGGACCGACGCGGACGGCATTCTCGATTACCTCGCCTTCGCCAAGGGTTATATCGCCACCTGCGAGGATCGCTACGGCGCGGCGGAGGTCGAGCGCCTGCTCGATGCGGCCCATGCACTGATGAGCCACGGCGTTCACCGCTATCCGGGCAAGCGCAAGCTCGATCTGCGCTCCGAGGAACGCCGTGAGCGCGAGCGCCGGGAGCACGGTGAGCGCCTGTTCAACGACCTCTGGCGCACCGTTCCGGAACTCCGCAAGACGGGCAAGAACGGCCGCCGCCGCCCCGAGATCGACAGGCGGCGCGCGCTGCTCGGCCTGCCGGAAGAGAATATCCTCTACTTTCTCGAAAAGACCGCGCCGCGCCTCAAGCCCTGGCAGCGCGAGGTTCTGCGCATCGTACGTCTCATCGCGCAGTATTTTTATCCGCAGCGCCAGACCAAGCTCATGAACGAAGGCTGCGCGACCTTCGTGCATTACCGCATCATGACGCGCCTGCACGAGGCTGGCCGCATCGACGACAGCGCCTTCCTGGAATTCCTGCATTCGCACACGAACGTGGTGACGCAGCCCAGTTACGACGACCCGCGCTATAACGGCATCAATCCCTATGCGCTGGGTTTCGCCATGATGCAGGACATCGAACGCATCTCTACCGACCCGACGGCGGAAGACCGTCACTGGTTCCCCGATATCGCGGGGTCGAACGACCCCTACAACGTCCTCAAGGACATTTGGGCCAATTACCGCGACGAAAGCTTCATCTCGCAATTCCTGAGCCCGAGCGCGATCCGCGCCATGGGCCTGTTCCTCGTGGTGGACGAGGACACCAAGGACGAACTCCTCGTCGATGCGATCCACAATGAGCGCGGCTATCAGAAGGTGCGTCGCGCGCTCGGACGGCTCTATGACGTTTCGCGCCACGACCCGGACATCCAGATCGTGGATGTGGACCTCGACGGCGACCGCCGCCTGATGCTGAAGCATCATGTTGTGGACGGCGTCCCGCTGGACGAGGACGACGCGGAGCGCGTGCTGCAACACCTCGCCAATCTGTGGGGTTACGGCGTGCACCTTGTCGAGTCCGACGAGACGGACGAAATCTACGCCGAGCGGCACGCCGAGCCAAAACTGCCCTTCATGTAGCCATTCTCCGCGCGATAGCCTTTTTCGGTGCGTGTGTTTCCCGCGCCGCATCCCCATTTCCGGCAAGACACGAAACGGAACCAGCATGAGCCTTAGCGTAGAACGGGACGCGCCGGGCAGAGCGAGCGCATTTGAAAGCGCGATCCGCAGCCGCCGCACCTTCGCGATCATCTCCCACCCGGACGCGGGCAAGACCACGCTGACCGAGAAGCTGCTTTATTTCGGCGGGGCGATCCAGCTTGCGGGCGAGGTGCGCGCCCGTGGCCAGCGCCGGCGCGCGCGCTCCGACTGGATGGCGATCGAGCAGCAGCGCGGCATCTCGGTGACGAGCGCGGTGATGACCTTCGAGTATCAGGGCACGACGATCAACCTGCTCGACACGCCGGGCCACGCCGATTTCAGCGAGGACACTTACCGAACCTTAAGCGCGGTCGATGCCGCCGTCATGGTCATCGACGCGGCGAAGGGCATCGAGAGCCAGACGCGCAAGCTGTTCGAGGTCTGCCGCCTGCGCGACATCCCCATCGTCACCTTCATCAACAAGATGGACCGCGAGGCGCAGGACCCCTTCGCCCTGCTCGACGAGATCGCC
>CAZNAH010000143.1:0-6388 GCA_964570735.1 uncultured Hyphomicrobiaceae bacterium
GAGGAGTTCGCCGACGGCAAGCCGGTGACGCCTGCCTTCCCGCGCATCCCTTACGACGCGGCCATCGCGAAATACGGCACCGACAAGCCCGACCTGCGCAACCCGATTGAGATGCAGGATGTGAGCGAGCATTTCCGGGGCTCGGGCTTCAAGGTCTTCGCCGGCATGCTGGAGAAGGATGCGCGCGCGCGTGTCTGGGCGATCCCCGCGCCGGGCGGCGGCTCACGCGCCTTCTGCGACCGCATGAACAAGTGGGCCATCGACGAAATGAAGCAGCCGGGCCTCGGCTATATTTTCTTCCGAGAAGAAGAAAATAAAGGCGGCTATGGCGATGGGCAGCCTGATGGAAGCGGTTTTGGTTCTGGTGCTTATGGAGCCGGAGAAGCAGATGGTAGCGGATTTGGACACGGCCAATGGTTAGAGGGAGCAGGCCCCGTCGCGAAGAACATCGGGCCGGAGCGGACGGAAGCGATCCGCCAGCAGCTTGGTCTGAAGGACGGCGACGCGGTGTTCTTCGTCGGCGGCGATCCGGCGAAGTTCTATAAATTCGCGGGCGAGGCGCGCGCGAAGATCGGCGGCGAACTGGGCCTCATCGCGCAGGATCGCTTCGAGTTCTGCTGGATCACGGATTTTCCCTTCTATGAGTGGAACGAGGACGAGAAGAAAATCGACTTCTCCCACAACCCGTTTTCCATGCCGCAGGGGGGGATGGAGGCGCTGATCGCGGCGGAGCGGGAAGGCAAGGAGGCGCTCCTCGCGCTGAAGGCCCACCAATATGACATCGTCTGCAACGGCGTGGAACTGTCATCCGGCGCGATCCGCAACCACAAGCCGGAGATCATGTACAAGGCGTTCGAGATCGCGGGCTACGGCCCCGAGGTGGTGGACAAGCGCTTCGGCGGCATGATCCGCGCGCTGAAATATGGCGCGCCGCCCCATGGCGGCATCGCGCCCGGCGTCGATCGCATCGTCATGCTCCTGTGCGGCGCGGACAATCTGCGCGATGTCACCATGTTCCCGCTGAACCAGCAGGCAGAGGATCTGCTGATGGGCGCGCCGTCGGAAGTGTCCGCCAGGCAGCTGCGCGAACTGCACATCAGGCTGAACCTGCCGAAGGCTTGACCTGTTTGGAGCATGGTGATATTTATGGATCATGGTCACGGCGGAACAGATCAAGGCGGCCCGCGCGCTCCTGCGATTGGAGCAGGATGAGCTGGCGCGGCGCTCTGGGGTCTCCGTCAGCACCATCCGCCGCCTGGAAGGGGCCGGCGGCGCACTCCGCGTCGCCGACGAGACAGCGGCTGCGGTCCTGACTGTGCTGGAGGAGGCGGGCGTGCAATTCATCCATGACGGTGTCATCCTGAAGAAAGCCCCCGCGGCGGATGCCGAGGCCGTGTTCCAGCGCCTGCTCGCCCTGGCCGAGCGCAGCGCGCGCCTCCAGGCCGGCCGCAGCGAGACCGACGCCGACCTCTATGACGAGGCCGGGCTGCCCAAGTGATTGCGATCGACAGTTCCGCGGTCGTGGCCGTGCTGCGCATGGAGCCGGAAGCGCAGCCCTTTCTGCGCCGCATCGCCGCATCGCCCGGCTCGGTCATGTCCGCCTTCTCCTATCTGGAGACCTCCCTCGTGATCCCGGGGCGGACCGGTACCCACGCGCTCGCCGACATGATCGACGATTTTCTCGCCGAAGCCGGCATCACCGTGGTGCCGCTCGACCGCGAGCAGGCGGAGTGCGCGCGCATCGCCTTCGCCCGCTTCGGCAAGGGACGTCACGGCGCCGGCCTCAACATCGGCGACTGCGCGTCCTATGCGCTCGCCAAGACCCGGAACCTGCCGCTGCTCTATAAGGGCGACGATTTCGCCCAGACCGACCTCCCGGCGGCCTGAGTTGCGGACGCCCTGCGCCAGTGCGCCCGGCTCGGCTAGCGGCGACGCCCGTCCTCCACCTGACCCGCCGCTCCCGGCAGCGGCAGCGCGGCATAGACGAGGCCGAGCACCGCGGCGAAGATCACATGCAGGATGAAGGTTGTGGCCGCAACGGGCCAGCCGAAGTTCAGCGCAAAGAGGTCCGCCCCGGCGAGCGGCATGGCCAGCATCATGACGAGCCACGCCAGAATTCCGAACACGACGCCGCGCTGAAGGACGGTCCGCCCCGGCAGAGAGGGTTGCAGCCCGGCGAAGAGCACGCCCCAGCCGACGGTGCCGATCATGAAATGCAGCGTCCAGCCGGCCGCGCGGCCCCGGCCCAGCAGATCGGCGAGGATGCCGATCATGTCGAACTGCGGCAGGACGCGCAGAGCCTCGATCCCGATCATCAGGAGCGAGATCACCACGGTCGCCACGAAGCCTGCTATGAGACCGCTATTGATGTAGATTCCCCGGAGCGGCTGGGCCATTCTCGCCTCCTTGCGCTGTCACAGTCTGGAAGGCCGCACCCCGGCCTTATGTTCCGCGAGTTGGAACAGGCGAGCGTGGTCGGCGCGGCGATGACGAGCGTATGGAAGCGCAGGCCGTGAGAAGAAAGGGTGCGACGTGCTGAACGAGGTCTTGATCGCCACGGCGCTGCTCACGATCATCATCGCGGCGCGCTATCTCGTCCTGTCGGGATTCGCCTATTGGCTTCTGTGGCAGCGCGGCGGCGAGAAGCTGCGCGCCAGGCGGCTCAACCGCGACAGGCCCATGCGTGCCCTGATGATGCAGGAGATCCGCCTCTCGCTCCTGTCATCGGCCGTCTACGCCGCGCCGGCCGCGTTCGCGCTCGTCTCGTGGATGCATGGCGGGACGCAGATCTATACCGACTGGGGCGCCTATGGCGGACTGCCTTATCTCCTGCTCAGCGCCTTCCTCTATCTCGCCGTGCAGGACACGTTCTATTATTGGGCGCACCGCCTCATGCACCATCCGCGCCTGTTCCGCATCATGCACGCCGGCCACCACAAATCGCGCCAGCCGACGCCGTTCGCCTCCTTCGCCTTCGACCCGGCCGAGGCGCTGCTCACGGCCTGGCTGCTCCCCGCGATGGTCTTCGTGGTGCCGATCCACATCGGCCTCGTGATCGCGCTGCTCCTGCTGATGACGGTCACCGCGATCATGAACCATTCCGGCTGGGAGGTGCTGCCGCGATCCTTCGTGCACGGGCCGATCGGGCGGCATCTGATCTCCGCCACCCATCACAGCTATCACCATACGCGGTTCGATCGGAATTACGGCCTGTATTTCCGGCTCTGGGACAGGCTGATGGGGACGGACGCCATGCCCGACCAGAAATAGGTTCAGCCGAAAGCCGCGACGCGCCGGACTTCACCTGGCATTGCCCCGGCGGACATGGCGGTCAGGCTTTCGCCATAGACCGTCTCGAACATATGGTCGAGGAAAGCATCCGCCTTGATCTCGACCGCGACGGAGACCGGCCCGGCCGGATCGTAAAGGATATGGGCGCTGTCTCGCCGCAGTGAGATCGCCGAGGCGAGTCGGATCAGGGAAAGCTGTGGCCGCAAAAAAAGCCGCCTGCCGCCCGAAACGTCAATCCAAATAGAAATCCTTGCGGAAGCGGCCCGGCGATACGAAGGTGCCGTTGCCCTGTCCGTCCCAGAATTCAACCGTGTTGCGGCGCAGCGTATATTCGCAGGAATATTCGCAATAGACCCAGGTGCCTCCAGGCAGCCGCACCTGATAGCCGAGCGGGGCGATGCGGACGGGCGCCGCAACCTGCTTCACACGGCCGATGCTTTCCGTGACCACATAGTCCTCGACGCCCGGCTCGCCATATTTGCGCGCATGGCGGGAGGCTTTCTTGCGCGGACCGGCATAGGGGGCATAATCCGGCGCCTTGGAGTAATGCTCCCGAGGCTTGTAGTCGGCCGAAGCGGACGGCGCGGCCAAGGCGAACAGCGCGAACGCCGCCGCCATCATCGTGAAGTTTCTGAACATCTTGCGGTCCCCCGTCCTCTCTGTCTTCGCCGATTTTCGCGGCAGCATAGGGGCTGACGGCGCATCCGCCAAGCGTCGATCCGGGCCCCTGCCAAAAGTCACTGGCTGAATAGCAAAAAACAATCGTCAGGCCGAGGCGGCGGAAGTAAGGTGCGAGCGAGAAAGATTGAAACTGTTGCTGGAACGCGACCATGGCGGCACCGGGCGGAGCCACGATTTTTGCCTATTGCGAACGCGGTCGGGACCCGTCCTTCTGGGCGGAGCCGCTGAACGCGATCACGAATGGCGGGTTCATCCTCGCCGCGGTCGCAGGCATTGCGCTCCTCGCCAGCCGCCGCAAGGAAGACCGCCTGCTCTGGCACTATTTCTTCATCCTGAACTTCATCGCGATCGGGATCGGCAGCTTCCTGTTCCATACGCTCGCCACCCCCTGGAGCGCCGCGGCCGACACCACGCCGATCGGCATCTTCATGCTGACCTATCTCATCTTCGCCATGCGCCGCTTCGTGGGCCTGCCCTGGTTCTTCACGCTGGCCACGCTCGCGCTGTTCATCGCCGCCGCCAACATCTCGATGCAGATCCAGTGCTGGCAGGGCCGGTTCGGCTTCCTCGACGACGTGCCGCCGGGCGCGCGCGCGCAATGCCTGAATGGCAGCCTCGGCTATTTTCCGGCCCTGTTCGCCATGTGGATCACGGGCGGCGTGCTTGCCCTGCGCCGCCACCCGGCCGCGCCGCTCATCCTGCTGGCGGGCGTTGTCTTCGTCGTCTCGCTCACCTTCCGCTCTCTCGATTTCGCGCTCTGCAACGATGTCGTGCTGTTCGGGCGCAAGGTCGGCACCCATTTCCTGTGGCACCTTCTGAATTCGCTGACCCTGTTCCTGCTGCTGCTCGCCGCCATCCGTTATGGCACGTGGCGTCAGAATGTGCGCCCGCCCCATCCGAAGGCGCGCGACGCCCGGAACGAGCTTGGCGCAATTGCGGGGCGCTGATTGATTGCCGCTAGGGCGAGGCGCAATGTGCACGGCATTGAAAGCCGCGCACGCATCGCCTACACCTCGATTTGCGCGGACGTGGCGAAATGGTAGACGCAAGGGACTTAAAATCCCTCGGCCGAAAGGCTGTGTCGGTTCGAGTCCGACCGTCCGCACCATTCCTACTGCGTGCGATGCGGTTCGCAAAATCACCGCGCGCGTCCGCTTCGGGTTCCTCACCTGCACCGGCCTACGCGTCTGCGTAGACATTCCGCGCGTTTTCAAAGCCAGGGGTGACGATTATCCTCACGTCTGATACGGCTGTCGATAACCAAGACTAAGCCCCTGAAATTTCTCTTTGACGCCCCTTTCCACCGCAAAGTTCAACGGCGTTTGAGCAAGGTTGAATGAGAAGGAGGAGAGATGCAGAACACCTGCATCGGGCGTCATGTCTTCGCACTTGCATTTGCCTTAGCGATGTCGCTATCGCCCGCGAACAGCGAGCAGAGAGGAGAAGCAGATCCTCAGGAAGAACTGCCGGATTTTACGGTTCAGGAAGTGGCCGGCCCCTTCGAGTTCCCGTGGTCGCTCGCATTCCTGCCCGATGGCCGCATTCTCATCACGGAGCGCGCCGGACGGTTACAAATCGTAGATCCGCCGACAGCCTCGAAAAGCGAGGTTTCAGGACTGCCGCCCGTACTCGTGCGAAGCCATGCGGGCCTTCTGGATGTCGTCCTCGATCCAGACTTTTCCGACAACCAAACTCTTTACCTCTCCTACATTCACGGCACAGAAGACGAGTCGACGCTGCGTGTTCTCAAGGCAAAGCTCGATTTAGGACATCTAATTCTCAAGGATCAGATGATCCTGTTCGAGACGACCCCGTCTGCGCCTGGCCTTGAGCAGTATGGCGGACGCCTCGCCATCGGTCGGGACGGCTATCTTTATCTGAGTGTTGGCGATCGCTTTCAACCCGATCGCGCCCAGGATCTCGCAGACCATGCCGGCAGCATCCTGAGGCTTGCCCGAGACGGGTCAGTGCCGCCGGATAACCCCTTCGTCGAGAAGCCCGGGGCGTTGCCTGAAATCTGGACGTATGGTCACCGCAATCCTCAGGGGCTTGCCTTCCATCCCGAAACGGGCGCGCTCTGGTCGCACGAGCACGGTCCGGCCGGAGGCGACGAACTTAATCTCATTGAACGCGGCCGGAATTACGGATGGCCCGTCATAACCTATGGCCGGAACTATGATGGCACGCCCGTAGGCATCGGGACGGAGCGCGACGGGCTCGAACAGCCCCGCTATCACTGGACGCCGTCGATCGCGCCTTCGGGGCTTACGATCGCGGGAGAAGCGGCTCCTCCCGAATGGCGCGGCAAGCTCTGGCTTGGAGCGCTCGCCGGGCAGAGGCTGGTGCGCCTGACCCTCGACGGCGACCGCGTTACGCGTGAGGAGCAATTCCTGTCGGGCGAACTTGGCCGCATTCG
>CAZNAH010000143.1:6416-7419 GCA_964570735.1 uncultured Hyphomicrobiaceae bacterium
AAACGGCAATGTCTATTTCGTCACCGACGACCCGGAGGGCAAACTCTACGAAATCTCGCCCCAGAGGCGGACCGCCTTGCTCGAAAGCCTCATGCGGCGCGCGGCTCAGAGGGGATATCGCAGGGTCGGCCAGTCACGCAGGGAAAGCCCATAGCATCCCTTCAAACCTGCGGGCGAGTTACACATCCAGGTTGGCGACGGACAGCGCGTTCTCCTGGATGAACTCGCGCCGGGGCTCCACAACATCGCCCATCAGCTTCGAGAAAATCTCGTCCGCCTCGTTCAGCTCGCCGAGCTTCACCTGCATGAGCGTACGCACTTCCTTGTCGAGAGTGGTCTCGCGGAGCTGCTCGGGGTTCATCTCGCCCAAGCCTTTGTAGCGCTGCATCGAAATGCCCTTCCGTCCGGCAGCGTAGACAGCGTCGAGCAGGCTCACCGGCCCGAAGATCGGGATGCGCTCGCCCTTGCGCTCAAGCCAGACTTCACCGGCATAGACATCGTGCAGCGCGCCCGACATCTGACCGAGCTTGCGCGCATCGGCCGAATTGACGAGCGCCCGGTCGATGGAATGGGCTTCGCGCACGCCGCGCACGACACGGCTGAACACGAGCCCGCCATCGGCGGCGCGCTCGGCCTGCCAGCCGCGTTCCGTTTCTTCCGACTGCGCATCGAGCCGGCGCGCGATTTCCTCTCCCAGCGCTTCCGCTTCGGCGCCGGCTTCCAGGATTTGCGGCTTCAGCGTACCCGCGATCGCCGCCTGCTCCACGACGAAGCGGGCATAGCGAGTATGCAGCCCGCCGAGGATGTTCGACACCGCGCGCGCCTGCTCCACGACGGCCCGCAGATCGCGTCCGGTGCGGCGCTCGCCGTCGCGGCCGACGACGAGGACCGCGTCCTCAAGGCCGCCGTCGATGAGGTAATCCTCGAACGCGCGCTCGTCCTTCAGGTAATGCTCGGAATTGCCGCGCTTCACCTTGTAGAGCGGCGGCTGGGCGATATAGAG
>CAZNAH010000144.1:0-5094 GCA_964570735.1 uncultured Hyphomicrobiaceae bacterium
TCATCACGTGACGGCCGAGGGGCTGCCGGAGGCCGACGCGGTGGTCAACCCGCATGAGCCAAGTTGGGCTGCAAACCTCGTCCCTGCTGGCTTGCCCTGGTCCAGCATCGCGGGCCGCTGACGTGGCGTGAAGACGCGGTTCGTTCAACGGACACGTCGGGGGTCCGACCTGGCTTGTCGGACCCGTCGGGCATAATGGCGGAATCGGCGTCCATGTTCGGCTCGCCGGTCGCCTGCGACGCGGCAACAGGACAGCGTTTGACAGCAGCCTTCAACAACTATCAAATTTACAGCATCCCTTGGCGGTGGCCGGGGGCATGTCCTCCAGCGCCCGAACGGCGGCAGGCGACAGATGGACAGACGCAGCGACAGCGTGCTGACGATCGACGAGCTTTCAGCGTATCTGAAGATCGCCAAGTCCACGCTCTACAAGCTCGCCCAGGAGGGCAGACTCCCCGGCCAGAAGGTCGGCCGGCATTGGCGGTTCCACAAGGCAACGATTGACCGCTGGCTCGGCGACAAGAGGGCGAAGTGATCGTGGCACAGGCGGTGACTACGACCGCAATACCGGTACCAGCGTGTAGGTAGGACGCGATGCCAAGACAGGTCATCATCGAAAACCCGGTCATCAACTCGCCGTTCGACGAGCCGCAGCGCCATTTCCACTTCGACGACGAGGGCATCACCGACATCATCGTGGACAAGCGCCGCGAGAGCGGCTACTTCGTCCCGATCGCCCAGCCCCGCAAGAAGCCGGGCGGCACGAAGCAACTCATCTTTGACACAGAGTGGACGGCCGACCGAATCGAGCCGAACCGAATGGTCAACGCCATCCGCCAAAAGATCAAGCTGTGGCGCGAAGGTCGCTACACCAGCGACACAACCTCGATCACGGCCCGACTGCTTCAGCACTGGAGCAACCCCGAGCGATCCCGCCGGCTGTTCTTCTGCCAGATCGAAGCCCTGGAGACGATCATTTACATCGCAGAGGTCGCCAAGAAGTACGGTGACAACTGGATCGAGAATGGCATCCGCAGCGCGAACGACGACGCGAACCCCGGCCTGTTCCGCATTGCGTCCAAGATGGCCACCGGCTGCGGCAAGACCGTGGTCATGGCCATGCTCATCGCTTGGCAGACGCTCAACAAGATCGCCAACCCGCAGGATGCCCGCTTCACCGACAGCTTCCTGATCGTCACGCCGGGCATCACCATCCGCGACCGCCTGCGAGTACTGCTACCCAGCGACCCCGGCAATTACTACCGCGCGCTGGACATCGTGCCGGCCGACCTGATGGGCCAGCTCGGCCAGGCCAAGATCGTCATCACCAACTTTCATGCCTTCAAGCGCCGCGAGAAAGTCAAAGCCGGCAAACTGACCAAAGACATTCTCAACGGCAGCAGCCCCGCGAGTGGTACGGCCTTCACCGAGTCCGAAGGCGAGATGGTCCGCCGCGTCTGCCGCGGCCTGGGACACAAGCGCAACGTCATCGTCATCAATGACGAGGCCCATCACTGTTACCGCCATCGCGCCGGCGGCGTCGAGGAGCAACTTACCGGCGACGACCGCAAGGAAGCCGAGAAGCGCGACGAAGCCGCCCGCATCTGGATCAGCGGCCTGGAGGCCGTCCAGCGGAAGCTCGGCATCAAGGCCGTCTACGACCTGTCGGCCACGCCGTTCTTCCTGCGCGGCAGCGGCTATCCCGAGGGCACGCTCTTTCCGTGGGTCGTCTCGGACTTCTCGCTGATCGACGCCATCGAGTGCGGCATCGTCAAGGTGCCGCGCGTCCCGGTATCCGACGATGCGATGGACGGCGACCTGCCCACCTACCGTAACATCTGGTATCGCATCCGCGACGACCTGCCGAAGAAGGGCCGCAGCACGGCGGCGGTGTCCGGCGAACCGAAGCTCCCCGTCGTCCTGGAAGGCGCCCTCCAGAGTCTCTATGCGAACTATGAGAAATGCTTCGACCGCTGGGAGCAGAACGCCAAAGCCCGCGCCGTCGGCCTGACCCCGCCGGTCTTCATCGTCGTCTGCAACAACACCAACGTCTCCAAGATGGTCTTCGACTACATAGCCGGCTGGGAGAGGCGGCTGCCCGACGGAACCACCGTCGCCGTCCCCGGCCGCTTGGCCCTCTTTAGCAACGTGGACGGCGGGCGCTTCATCTGCCGCCCCAACACCATCCTCGTGGACAGCGAGCAGCTCGAATCCGGCGAGGCCATGAGCGACGAGTTCAAGAAGATCGCCGCCGCCGAGATCGCCGAGTTCAAAGCCGAGTACCGCCAGCGCTTCCCCGATCGCGACGTGGAGAAGCTCACCGACGAAGACCTGCTCCGCGAGGTGATGAACACCATCGGCAAGCCGGGCAAGCTCGGCGAGCACGTCCGCTGCGTGGTGTCCGTGTCGATGCTCACCGAGGGCTGGGACGCGAACACCGTGACGCACATCCTCGGCGTGCGGGCCTTCGGCACGCAGCTTCTCTGCGAGCAGGTTGTCGGCCGCGGTCTGCGGCGGATGAGCTATAGCGCCGTGCGGCACACGATCGAATTACCTGGCCAGCGCGGCACGTGCACCTTTGATGCCTTCCCCGTCGAATACGCTGAGGTCTACGGCGTGCCGTTCTCGTTCATCCCGTGCAGCGGCTCGACGACCGACCCCAAGCCCGGTCCGATCCCCACGCGCGTCCGCGCGCTGGAAGAGCGCATCGCCTGCGAGATCACGTTCCCGCGCATCGATGGTTACCGCTACGAACTACCGGCCGAACGCCTGACCGCGAGGTTCTCGGCCGACTCGAAGATGGCGCTGACGACCGCCGACGTGCCTACCAAGGTCGAGTGCGACCCGATCGTCGGCGAAAGCGCCATCCACACGCTTGACGACCTCAAGCGTCGCCGCGAGCAGGAAGTCGCCTTCGTGATCGCCCGTCGCGTCCTGGAGAAGTATTTCCGCGACGACGACGGCAACCCCAAGGTGTGGGTCTTCCCGGACCTCGTGGCCATCACCCGCCGCTGGCTGGCCGAGTGTCTCACGCTCAAGGACAACACCTTCCCCCAACTGCTGCTGCTGGTCGAGAACAGCCACCAGGCCGCCGACTGCATCTACCGGGCCGTGGTCGCCGCCGATGAGGGGCAGAAGCGCCTGCTGCCGATTCCCAAGCCCTACGACACCGTCGGCAGCACGCGCTACGTAGACTTCGACACCACGCGCCCGGTCTACCGCACCGACCCGCGCAAGTGCCACGTCTCCCACGTTGTGGCCGACACGGAGAGCTGGGAACAGAAGATGGCCCAGGCGCTGGAGGAGATGCCCGAGGTCCTCTGTTACGTCAAGAACCACAACCTGGGCTTTCTGATCCCCTACACCATCAGCGGCGACCAGCGACATTACATGCCCGATTTCCTGGTCCGCGTTGATGACGGTCGCGGACCGGCGGACCCGCTGAATCTGATCATCGAGGTGAGCGGCGAGCGCGACGCGGACAAGGCCGCGAAGGTCGCCACGGCCCGCCACCTGTGGGTTCCCGCCGTCAACAACGCCGCGATCTGGGGCCGGTGGGACTTCATCGAAATCGCCGACCCGTGGGACGCGCAGAACACGATTCGCGCCTTCCTTGCCGGCAAGAAGGCCACGCCATGATGACGCTGAAACAGTTTTCCGCCGAGCCGCAGACCATCCCTACGGCGACGAGCTGGTACCTGGCTGACCTCGGGGTGGCGCAAGGCCGGCAGGAACTCTTCACGCGTCAATCGCCCCAGAAGCTGAAGGTGCTCCGCGAGCACGCCCTCATCGAAAGCGCGGTGTCATCGAACCGCATCGAAGGCGTCACCGTGGATCAGGCCCGCGTCGGCACCATCTTGTTCGGGCGGCCCGCCCTGAAAGACCGCGGCGAAGAGGAAGTGCGCGGCTATCGCGACGCCCTGCGGCTGATCCACGAGCACTCGCGCGAAGTCGCCGTCACGGCAGCAACCTTGCGCCGGCTGCACAAACTCTGTCGCGGGGACATCTGGGACGCCGGCCGGCTCAAAGAGAAGGACGTTGACATCATCGAGAGGCATGCCGACGGCCGTGAGCGGGTCCGCTTCAAGCCCGTCCCGGCGGGCCAGCCGACGCGCCAAGCCCTCAGCCAGATGGTCGCGCTCTACCGCCAGGGCCTGCGCGAGCGCTGGCTGCACCCGCTGATCCTGCTGGCCGGCCTGAACCTGGATTTCCTCTGCATTCACCCGTTCCGCGACGGCAATGGTCGCGTTTCCCGGCTGCTGCTGCTCTTGACCTGCTACCAGCATGGGTACGAGGTCGGCCGCTACATCAGCCTGGAGCGCATCATCGAGCAGAACAAGGAGCGGTACTACGAAACGCTGGAACAGAGTTCCCGGCAGTGGCACGCGGGCAGGCACAATCCCTGGCACTACGTCAACTACGTGTTGTTCATTCTCAAGACCGCGTACGGCGAGTTCGAGGAGCGTCTGGGGCAGGTTGGCAGCCCGCGCGGCGAGATGCGCGAACGCGTGCGCCGCGCGGGGGCCTCCAAGACGCGGCCGTTCCGCGTGGCCGACTTGCAGCGCGAGTGTCCCGGCGTCAGCACGGACATGATCCGGCACGTGCTCAAGGCGCTGCGTCACGCAGGACAGGTGGAATGCCTGGGGCGGGGCCAGGGCGCCCAGTGGCGGCGGACGGTGAAATAGGTAATATCTCCTGAATTGGGTAACGAATTGGGTAACATGACCACCGACGGCGAGAACACGACCAGCACCGGCGGCTTCCGGCATCCCGCCGCCAGCCACGCCATCGCGGCGGCCGGTGGGACTTCGTTGAGATCGCCGATCCGCGGGACGCGACGCGCGCGCCCAACGCGACATTGTGGCTCGTGTAACACGCGGCCTGTTGTTATGGGACATCGACGTGAGGCACCATAACGAACCGCGGTACGACGGTTACCTGGAATAAGGCGCAACCCTTGGATCGCAAGAGCTTTACTGCGGCAGGTTGGGTGCAGGTCGTTCGCGGCGTCGAGGGATTCGACGCGTGCGTGCCACGGAATCTCCCGCCCGATATCCAGTTTGATGCTCCGTTGATGTCGGCGCTGTCCGCGGC
>CAZNAH010000144.1:5143-6679 GCA_964570735.1 uncultured Hyphomicrobiaceae bacterium
GCGCACGCTGCCGAATCCGCGGCTGCTAATCCGGAGCTTCATCAGCCGCGAAGCGGTGCTTTCAAGCCGAATCGAAGGCACGAAGACGACGCTGTCGGACCTGTTCCTATTCGAGGTGACACCGAGCCTGGAAAACAGCGTGCCGGATGTCCGGGAAGTGGCCAACTACGTGCGTGCCCTCGATCGTGGCCTGGAGCGGCTGCGGCACATTCCCCTCTCGCTCAATCTCATTCGAGAGCTGCATGCCATCCTGCTGGATGGAGTTCGCGGTTTGGGTCGTCGCCCGGGAGAGTTCCGACGCTGCCAGAACTGGATCGGTTCCAGCCGCAACATCGACGACGCCATCTACGTCCCCCCTCCCGCAGAACGCCTCGCGCCGGCGCTCAGCGCGTTCGAGCGATTCGTGAATACGCCGAACGACCTTCCGTTGCTGGTTCGCCTGGCGATGATTCATTACCAGTTCGAAGCGCTACACCCGTTCGAGGACGGGAATGGCCGCGTTGGGCGTCTCCTGCTGTCGCTCCTGCTGGACAGCGAACGTGCGCTGCCGCACCCGGTGCTGTACCTCTCCGCATACTTCGAGCGAAATCGGCGCGACTACTACGAACACTTGCTGCACATCAGTCAGTGCGGCGCGTGGAGCGAGTGGGTTCAGTTCTTCCTGCGGGGCGTCGCGGATCAGTCCATTGACGCGGTCGAGCGTGCCCAGCAACTCCTGGCGCTCCGCGCTCGGTGGGCGGAAAAGTGCCAGACCGCCCGCACGTCCGCCCTATTGCTCAAGCTGCTTGACGGGCTCTTCCGCAATCCGTTCGTCAACCTGGCCCGCGCCGCGGCGCAGCTCGAAGTACAGCCGCAGTCGGCCCAGAACAACATCAACCAGTTGATTGATCGCGGCATCCTCACGGAGATTACCGGACATCGCCGCAATCGCGTCTACGCCGCGCGTGAAATCCTGCGCGTTCTGGAGCAAACGCCGGCCTTCGACGGGAGGCGCTAGGAGAGGTCTATGTCACGCCTTCACATTCGGGACGAGCACAAGCAGCTCCTGATCGAGTTATACCAGCGGACCCGTAAGACCGTGGACGACCTGCCCTATACCGAGGAATTCGAGCGCTTGTACGAGTCCTTCATTCAGCGCAGCGGATTGAACATGAACCGGCACGACTTCTGGCGCGTGCTTTCAAGTCAGCGCAAGGCCAGCCGCCTCGTGCGCAAGGAGCGGTAACCCACCGGGGCTGATCCAACATGGCAAAACCAACCAGGAACACGAAACCCGGCGCTTCCATCGCGGCTGTCCGGCACAAGGACACCCGTAATACATCACGCGGGATCGGGCCGGACAGCAAAAAAACGGTGGGCATGTGGGAAGGCGGCCACGTGGGAACGTCTGAACGGTAGAACGTCGGAACGATGGAATGTCGGCATGTGAAGCCCCGGAGGGGCCGCCACGCGGGGCAATCGGCCCTTCTGAACCCCCGCAGCTTTGATTTCACGCCCCAACGGGGCGCAGGAGTGTAGCCACGGGTGAAGCGGCGC
>CAZNAH010000144.1:6707-7407 GCA_964570735.1 uncultured Hyphomicrobiaceae bacterium
AGGCGCGACGCGCTTCCTCGAACGCGAGCAACGTCTGGGGGCGCTCCACCTGCGCAGAAAAACTAATGTGCCAAGGCAAATATCATTGGCATCATGGAATCACCTGATATGAATGCACAAAATCTATCGCCACCAGCACTCTGCAGCAATCTGCCGCATCGGATATGCAAACGTGGTAGATCGGGAATACTGACAAGGCGCTTGCGCGCCGCACTCTGCAGGCGAATCTCCTCAAGAATTGCCGAGCAGGCCCCCCTACAGCAGTCCGCCCCGCAAACCACCTCCCAGATCCAGCGGAAATGGTTATTCCCTAAACCGAGTCGCGGCTGCTACGCGCCCACGCGCTGCCATCGCTCAATAACGAACGATAACTCAAAAAAATGCAACGATTTTCGCAACGGTCACAGCATATTTCGATCATCAGAACATCTGGCCGGCCGGTGAATGGATGGATGGCGGCTTCCTGCGGCCGGAGGCTACACGACATCCGATCGCGAAAGCGCGATGGATGCTTTCTCTTCCATTCTCATGGTCACGTCTTCGAGGCTCAGGGGTACAAATCCGGCGGCATCCACGCCGACATCCAACGCGAGTGCTCCGGCATCCTCCCGCAGCGCCCCGTGACTGTGGCCGAACAGATGCCATGCACCGCGATGCGACTGATCCCAGACCCGCATGGCGTAGTGACACAGGACGATGC
>CAZNAH010000145.1:0-7290 GCA_964570735.1 uncultured Hyphomicrobiaceae bacterium
CGCAGGCGTTCGGACCGTCGAATACGAGGGCCGCCGCGTCACCTATGCGACCGACGCCGAGATGGCCTCCGCGCTGGCCGATCTCGACCGACGCATCGCCGCGGCCTCCTCGCCGCGCGTCACTCAGGTTCGGATCAGCTCATCCAAGGGAACGTGACCGATGAAGAACTACATTCAGGAAGGTCACATGATCACCGTCGAGGCGCCGGTCGGCGGCGTCACCTCGGGCGATGGCGTGGTGATTGGCGCCTTGTTCGGCGTCGCCAGCAAGACGGCCGCCGCCGGAGAGAACCCGCCCGCGTCGGCAGCGCGACCACGCCCACGGTCACGATCGCGACCGAGGGCGTGTTCGAGCTGCCGAAGCTGGCAAGTTCAGTCATCGCGGTTGGCGCCAAGGTGTCGTGGGATGATACCGCGAAGCAGGTGAATGCGCCGGGCACGGGTCGCTATCCAATCGGGACGGCGATCGAGGCGGCAGGCAATGGCGCGACCACCTTGCGCGTGCGGCTCGACGGGATCGCGACCGCGGCGGCCTAATGGTCAGGCACAACCATAGCCGGCGGCGCATCCATCATGCTTGCTCCGGCGTCGGCGGAGTTCGCGCCAATGTCTCCGGCCAACGTTCCGAACAGTGATCTGACGAATGCTAGAGCGTTGGGCTCGTCCATCAGGAGCTTGCGCACGGCGCTTTCGTACTGGTCTCGGCTCAGGAAGCCCAGCTTTCGTACTATCTCGTCAAGGGCGGGCGTCTCGCGCACCGGGTACCGTGAGATCACGATCGTGAGGTCGCTTGTAGCCAGCGCTCCCTCCAGGCGTGCCCGCTCTTCTGCGACGATCTTCGGAATGTTGATCGAGATGTTCACGGGAGCTGCGGCCGAGATCTGAGCCTTGTTTGGAATGTGCGCAAAGAACTCCTCGCGCACCAGCTTCTCGGCCACACGCTCGCTCAGGCGTTGGAGATGAGGAGTGATCGCCGCAATCGCAGCCGAGGTCGCTTCGGCAATACACTTTCTGGCATCGTGGCCGGTGGTGCTTGCGTGGCGCTCCGCGACTCTCCGCTGAATCTCGGGATGGTAGTAGACGCCCTCCACCGAAAACACCTGAGTCGCGTAGATTCCACTCTGCCTTAACCGATCTATCTCGGATTGAGGCCGGCGGTCGTTATCAACCAAGCCGAATGCATCAAGCCAGTGGAGTTCATCAGCATCGCGGATGCTAGAAACCGCACGTTCGATATCGCGGCAACTACCCTTGGCAATGACCGAGACATTGGGGAACACCAAGCTGTAAAGCGGTTTATCGAGGCTCCTTTCGGTGCCCTCAACGAAGAGTATCTTCCTTCGGGCGCCGAGGATGTCTCTCTTCAGGTCGTCGTCGATCTGGGAGGCCGCGGAGATAAGATCAGCGTCCCACGCCGTTACAGCCGAGCCGTTGTAGGCGCACCCGCGGATAAGGAGTGTCCGTGCGCCCGGATTATCGAGCGGCAACATCACGTCATGCGTTGAGACAACGAAAGCACAATCCGGGCGTTTGGCGAACAGCTGCGTGAGCAGCGGCGATATGATAGAGCGATGAAGATGACGTTCGGGCTCATCGATGAGCAGAAGCGTGCCGGTCTTGGCTGTAAGGACGTTTGCTGCGATGAGGATCGCGTTCCGCTCTCCGTCCGAGAGCTCCGCGATGCTATAAGGCGGACTACCGTCCTTCGTGGCGACGACCTGAGCATTCTCCTGAATTGCGATCGTCACAGGGATATTTGAGAGCCTGAGAAGCTCGTTGATGATTTTGATCGGGGCGTCCTTCGCCCGCAGCTGCTTCGCGAGATCGAAATCATCGCTGTCGACAGCACCTGTAATCTCGCGTGCTCGAACGTTCTCGGCGTCCACCAAGTCGTAGATCGCCATGCTAGCACGAGATGCTGCGTAGTCGTCCTTCCACCTTGACTGCGGGTTTGTGTCGTAACCGCGTGCATGAGCTTCCGTTTGCTGCCTCTGCTGCGGGGAAAGCGTAATTGCGTTCGATTCGAACCAAGTCTGACGGTGTGCCGTGATCCGCCTAGCATTTGAGTGATGCGCACTGAAGAAGCGATGCATAAGGCTCGACTTGCCGGTGCCGTTAGCACCAAGCAAGAACACAACCTCGCCAGCGCCCACCACAAGCTCAAGAGCGGTTCCGCCCTCGCGCGGAATAGACAAGTTGAAGGGCACCCCGCCTCCCGCGATCTACAATACATACGCCCGCCGCTCGCGCTCTGAGCTGGCCAGTTCGGACGGGCGGTAAGTGCGCTCAAGATGGGGCCGTGGCCGGCGGTGTTCAATGAAGGAGGCACCGAAGAGGCACATCCTCACACGCCAAAGAGCGCCATTGCCCGCCCGGCATTTTGTTGACTCATTGTTGACTCGGCCGGTCCGGCGCGAGGAGCCCAAAAAGCGAAGCCCGCTAAGTCGTTGACTTAGCGGGCCGATTTGGTTGCGGGGACAGGATTTGAACCTGTGACCTTCAGGTTATGAGCCTGACGAGCTACCGGGCTGCTCCACCCCGCGCCAATTTTCAGGAGAGGCGAGGTATCGAACGCCTCGCTTGATTCGATATATAGGCTCGCGGGGCACGCGTCGCAAGGCAAAAAACCCGCAGCCGATCAATTCGGAAGCCCGTTCTGAGCGGGTGAAACCGCCGCGATTTCGCGGCGGAACGGCTCAAAAGGCGGGCTCCCCGTCATTCGGCGGGCGAAACCGCGGTCCGGCCTCCAGTCTCCCGCTGCAAGCGCTTGTTGTACCAGATGAGATAGATGTTACGGCTATAGATGAAAAGCCCCATGAGCTGGCCGAGCATGATGACAGGATCGGCCCGATGCACCGCATAGATGAAGAGCATCAGCCCGCCCGCAAAGCTGAAATACCAGAAGGTTTCGGGAACGATGCTGCGTTTCACGCGCTCGCTTGCGATCCACTGGATCACGAACCGCATGAAGAACATGCCCTGAGCGGCGAAGCCGAAGATGAGCCAGGCCAGTTCCACATTGGAGACTTGAGCCCACCAGAGCGCGAATTTGCTGAAATCCATTCCGGTCTCCGCCGAACTCCCTCGAACCCCGAGCCCCGTGCGCGTCTTCCGTCACTCCGCCGAGGAGTGCCGCACCGCGACCGCGTCGCCGCCCCGCCGTGAAGACTGGCCGCCGAGCCTCGCCACCGCGACGGAATCCTCCGCGATATGCGGAACCCGCGTCCGCTTGCGCAGCCAGACGACGCCGATCATGTCGTAGATCCCGACGAGCATCCGGTTGAAATTCGTATATTTCGACTGGCCCGCGACGCGCAAGCGATCGTTGACAGGCGCATAATCGACGCTGTGGCCATAGGTTAAGAACAGCGCGGGCATGAAACGATGCATGCTCGTGAAGAAGGGCAGGCGCAGATAGGCTTCACGCCAATAGACTTTGATGCCGCAGCCGGAGTCCGGGCAGTTGTCGCGGAAAACGGCGTTCCGGATCCGGTTGGCGGCAACGCTGGCGAGCCGTCGCGAACCTTTCGCCTTCCGGTTGACGCGCACGCCGCCCACAAGGGAGGGTCCTTGCGAACCGGGGCGGCCCAGCTTGCCGAGCAGGGTGTTGATGTCGGCCGGGTCGTTCTGGCCGTCGCCGTCCATGGTCGCGATGATGGGATATTGCGCGGCGAGCACGCCAGTCCGGATTGCGGCGCTCTGGCCCGTGCGCGAGGCATGGCGGATATAGCGGAGTTTCGGCAGGTCAGGGATCAGCGCCTTGACTTCGGCTCCCGTCCCGTCGGTGCTGCCATCGTCCACGACGATGACCTCGCCGAGTCGGTCGGATGGGAGCACCGCGAACGTTTCACGCACGAGGCGTGCAATATTCCCTTCCTCATTCAAGGCGGGAAGAATGACCGAAATCTGCATCTGGTCCATTCCGCGACCGGCGGGCATGATCGCCTTTCGCCCTCATATCAGGCTTTCCTTCGTTCGTACAACCTTGTAATTGACGGCGCGAACTTGGCACGCCTTGGTGCGTAGCGTGGTAAAGAGACGCGCGCTGCGGAGCGATAGGGTCGGGGGCATGGTGGAGACGGCACGGCGAACGGGCATGAAGGGGTCCGCACTTGGGGCGGGCGAGAGCCTCCTGCATGAGGGAACGGCCCGGCTTTGGCTCGGCGTTCTGCTCGCCGCCCTGCTGATCTGGCGGATCGGCGCGCTGCATTTCGCGCAGACGGACCTCTTCTTCGACGAAGCGCAATACTGGTTCTGGAGCACGGAGCCGGCCTTCGGCTATTATTCCAAGCCGCCGCTGATCGCCTGGGTGATCCGCGCCTCGACCGAGCTTTGCGGGTCGTCGGAATTCTGCATCAGGCTGCCGTCGCCCCTTTTCCACACCGGCACGGCGATCTTCATATTCCTCGCCGCCTCAAGGCTTTACGATGCGCGCGCAGGCTTCTGGGCCGCGGCGGCCTATGCGACGCTGCCCGCCGTCTCCTTATCCTCCGGGCTGATCTCGACGGACGTGCCGCTGCTCTTCTTCTGGGCGGCTGCGCTCTATGCGCTGATCGTGCTCATGGAGACGCGCTCATGGCTCGCGGCACTGGGCCTGGGCATCGCGCTCGGCCTCGGCATGCTGTCCAAATATGCGATGATCTATTTCCTCCTGGGGCTCGCGCTCTATGGCGTGTGGTCGGCGAAAGGCCGCGCGCTGTGGCGGAACCCGCGCCTTTACGCCGCGCTGGCCGTCGCCGCCCTCATCGTTGCGCCGAACGTCGCCTGGAACATGTCGAACCAGTTCGCGACCCTGTCCCACACGGCGGACAATGCGCGCCTCGACGGTCCGCTGTTCAACCTCGACAGCTTCCTCGAATTCCTGGGCGGCCAGTTCGGCGTGATGGGGCCGGTCCTGTTCGCCGCGCTGGTGATCATCGCGATCCGCGCTTTCCGTGTCCGCCTCGACGAGCCCGACCGCCTGCTCCTGAGCCTCTCGGTGCCCATCATCCTCCTCATCTCGGCGCAGGCATTTCTCTCGCGCGCCCATGCGAACTGGGCGGCCGCGGCCTATGTCGCCGCCACGATCCTCGTCATCGCGACGATGCTGCGCGACGAGGCGAGACGCGCTCTTGCGGCGTCCTTCATCCTGCATGGCGCGGTTCTGGTGCTGTTCGGCGTGGGGCTTGCCTTCGCGCGGCAGGCGGCGTTGCCCGCGGGCGTCAACCCGTTCGAGCGCGTGCTCGGCTGGCGCGAGATGGGCGAGACAGCCGACGCGATGGCCGGGGCGCACGGCGCGCGGGCGATCGCGGCCGACAAGCGCTCCGTCGCCGCGGAACTGAATTATTATTCGCGCTCGGGCTTGCCGGTGAAGGCGTGGATGACGCCGGGCTCGAAGCCCAACGACCATTTCGAGATGCGCCACCCCGTTACGGCGGAAACGCCCTCGCCCGTGCTGTTCCTCTCGACGAACGACCGTGTCGGCTGCATCGCGGAGCATTATCGCGCCGTGGAGCCGCTGGGCGCCCGCGACTTTCCGACCGGCCCGGAAACGGTGCGGCGGCTCTCCTTCTACCTGCTGCGCGATCCCGTGCCGTCCGCCTTTGCCGCGCCGCGCGACAGCAAGCCGGGCTGCGCGAGGAGCTGACGCCTCAAAGCTGCTTGAGGATGGCCGCCGCGATCAGCAGGAGCCACGACCCGGCCATCATCCAGAAGGCGTACAGGGCGGTGAACGGCGCAGCTTCGGGCGATGCGGCCAGAATGCCGAAAAAATGCATGGCGATCGCGGCGAAGCCGAGCAGCAGCGCCGTGTAGAAAACCCATTTGCGGGGCGGGTTCAGATCGAGCGGCATGATATCCCTCACGCGTATGTTCCGGGGTCTTTATCCTTTATTGAGCTTTGGATGCCAAGCTGCATCGCATCTGAGACCCTGCCCTTCACAGGATGCGGACGCGGACCTGCGATGCTTTCGATGGATGCTGCTGAGAGAAACCGAGGCCAGGCGCTGATCCTCGATGCGCAGAGGCAATTCCGGTATCCCGACGGCGAGCCGCTTCTCGGCTGGTATGACAGCCCCGGCGGCGATCCTCGAACGGCAGGCAGTCCTGGCCCTTTGAGCTTGCGCCAGGAGTGGCTCGACGCATCGCCCACGAGCAAGATCGTCTACCGGGCCAATCTTCCTTCGCCGCTGACCGGGCGATTCGCCGAGGGTGTTCCAGCCGATCTGCGCGATACGATGCTCGGTTGCGACGGGAACCCGGTTTCCGCGTTTGATCTGGCCGCCTCGCCCGCCTTTGCCGCCGCTTCGCTGCCGGGCGGAAGCGCAATCATTATGGGCCAAGACGGGCGTCCCGCCCGCCTCCGGTTTCGCTGGCTTTCTCTGACCTGCCACTGGGCGATCGGCGCGGTCTGGCGCCTTTACGCCTCGCTCGATCGCGAGGGCCGCGCGTCAAGCTGGGTTGCTGCCAGCGCGGAGACGCTGTTCGACGCAAGCGACGCACCCATCGCGCTCGGTGAAGCTCCTCCTGTTGTCGAGATGGAAGACCTGCGCATCGAAATCTGCCACGGGCCGGACGGGCTGACCCAATATCCTTCACGCCTCGGTATCGTCAAGGTGCGGGAGATGCGGGCCAATGGCTGGCGCAAGCGGGCGTTCTCCCATGCAGAGCTGATGTGCGACGGCAGCGTTCGCGCTTACTTTTCAGACGGTGGAACCCTGCTTGTGGGCCACGCCGGGTCAGCGGTTCCGCAGCGGCTTGCGGCTTAGGTTTTCTCCCCTCAGCCGGGATCCTGCGCCAACACCCAGCTCATCTTGACCCGATCCTTACCCACCGGCTCCAGCACCACGCGCTCCTTGAAATCTTCGTCGAGGTCGAGCATGAGACGGTCGAGCGCCTTCCCGGCGACTTGATAATTGCCCTTTGAGGCGAGATCGCCGAGCTTCCGCTCCAGCCGGACCTTCATGATATTGTTGGTGATCTCAACCTCGCCCTTCGGATAGTTTTCGAGCACGATCTCGATCAGGCAGAGGCGCTTGGCCTTGCCGAAATCGCCGCGCGCGGCTTCGCGAAGTCCGTTGCCCGCCGCGCCGATCTGATTCTCGATCTGCGTTTTCATCGCTTCGAGTTCGCGCCGCGCGATTGGTGCCGGTTCGGATTTCGAGGCGGACAGCGTGAACAGGTCCATGAGCCGGGCATCAAGCCGGAGCCAGGTGAAGACCGGGTCGAGCGCGGGCTGGTTTTGGATGGGTTTGAGGAAAATCTTCACGGGCTGTCCGCGCAGATTCTGGAGGGAGACCTTGAACCGCCCCG
>CAZNAH010000146.1:0-7254 GCA_964570735.1 uncultured Hyphomicrobiaceae bacterium
TGAAGGATGGCGCCCGTGGCCAATTCGTGGCGAGGACCTTCGTCGCTTGGCGTGATAAGCTAGGAATGGCGCCCCGTAGGAGAATCGAACTCCTGTTTCAGCCGTGAGAGGGCCGCGTCCTGACCGCTAGACGAACGGGGCAATAAAGCGCAGACGCTGAGAATAGTGCGCGCGCCCGTCCCGCGCAAGACCATGCTCAGTCGGAGGATTGCAGCCGGATGCGGCCGATCTCGCGGTTCCTGCGGATATCGAAAAGGATGATCTGGCCGGCCGATCCCGCTCCCTGCGCTCCCTCCGGGCCGATATGAACGGCGAGAATGCCCTCATTCAGCACCATGGAGCGCACCTGCCCTGCACCGACCGGCACGGGCGCGGAAAAAGGCTGCTCTGCGATTGACGTCTCGCGCGGGCCTGCCATCTTCTTTGCCTGCCGCGCGATGCCGAACACGAGCGCGATGAGGCCGAGGATGATGAGCACCCCCATGATGATCACGGCCATGCGCAGCATGCGGACCTGCCCCGGCGTGAAGGGATGTCCGGGCGGCGGTTCTGGCGTAGGGGTCATGGAAACGTTCCGGATCTGATGGACGGGCACGCGATCATTGCGGAATGGCGCGGCCTTGCCGGTGAGAGCGAGCAGGGCGAGAGGCTCGATAAGGTCTTAAGCGCACACATCAAGACCACGAGCCGGGCGCGCCTTCAAGCCATAATTCGCTCAGGCGGCGTGCGCGTGGGCGGCGCGGTCGTGACGGACCCGAGCCGTCCCGTCAAGGCCGGCGAAGCGCTGGAGGTCGCCTTCCCGGATGCGGAACCCGCGGCGGTGTCTGGCGAGGCCATTCCCCTGACGATCGTCCATGAGGATCGTCATGTCATCGTGATCGACAAGCCGGCGGGCCTGTCGGTTCATCCCGGCCCCGGCCATGCCTCGGGAACGCTCGTCAACGCGCTCATCGCCCATTGCGGCGAGAGCCTGTCCGGCATCGGCGGGGTGATGCGCCCGGGCATCGTGCATCGCCTCGACAAGGACACGACGGGGCTGATGGTCATCGCCAAGCACGACGCCGCCCATCGCACGCTCGCCGCGCAGTTTGCCGATCACGGGCGGACGGGCGCGCTTCGGCGCGAATATCTGGCGCTGGTGTGGGGGGCGCCGCATCCTGCCGTGGGGCGGATCGAGACGCGGATGGGGCGGCACCCCGCCTCGCGGGTCAAAATGGCGGTCTTGAAATCCGGCGGGCGGATCGCGATCACGCATTACGCAATAGAGCGGATGTTCGGTGATCCAAAGCCGCCACAATTGCGTTATTCTTCGCGTGGAGTAAGCGCGCCGCTGGCAAGCCTCGTTCGCTGCCGTCTGGAGACGGGGCGCACCCATCAGGTTCGGGTGCATATGGCCCACAAGGGAACGCCGCTGATCGCCGACCCGTTATACGCTTCAGGATACAGCTCAAGAATTCGTGCTTTGCCGAAAATGGCGCAGGACGCCATCATGGCGCTCGACAGGCAGGCGTTGCACGCGGCGGTTCTCGCGTTCAACCACCCGGAAACCGGGAAGCTACTGAGGTTCGAAAGCCCGCTTCCCGACGACATGAAACAAGTCTGCCAAGCTTTGGAAACGTTCAGGTGAATGTTTCTAAGAATTAAGATGCACAGTATGGGGGAGCCGCGTATTGTGCGGATTTGGTCGGCTCGCACGAGTTCATTGGCCAGCAGCAGCCTGTGTCGCTGCGGAGAATGAGAATGAGCACATTACCGTCGGTTGCCGCAAGCGGAGGTTTGGCGCGTTATCTCGAAGAGATACGGCGCTTTCCCATGCTTGAGCCACAAGAAGAATACATGCTCGCGAAGCGTTGGCAAGAGCATGAAGATTCCGCGGCGGCCCAGAAGCTTGTCACGTCTCACCTTCGCCTCGTGGCCCGCATCGCGATGGGTTATCGCGGTTACGGACTTCCCATCGGCGAGGTGATCTCGGAGGGCAATGTCGGCCTGATGCAGGCGGTGAAGCGTTTCGACCCGGACAAGGGCTTCCGTCTCGCCACCTACGCCATGTGGTGGATCCGCGCCGCGATCCAGGAATACATCCTGCGCTCGTGGAGCCTTGTGAAGATGGGGACGACGGCCAGCCAGAAGAAGCTGTTCTTCAACCTGCGCAAGGCGAAGAGCCAGCTTCAGGCGCTTGAGGAAGGCGATCTCCGGCCCGATCAGGTCCAGGCCATCGCGACGAAACTCGGCGTGCCGGAAGAGGACGTCGTGTCCATGAACCGCCGTCTCGGCGGAGACGCGTCGCTGAATGCGCCGTTGCGCGCGGATTCCGAGAGCGGCGAGTGGCAGGACTGGCTCGTGGACGAAAGCCCGGACCAGGAAAGCCTGCTCGTCGACCGCGAGGAAATGGACCGCCGCCGCGACTACCTCGAAGCCGCGATGGATGGCCTCAACGAGCGCGAGCGCCGCATCTTCACCGCGCGCCGCCTCGCGGACGACCCGCTGACGCTGGAGGAGCTTTCTTCGGAATTCGGCGTCAGCCGCGAGCGCATCCGCCAGATCGAGGTGCGCGCGTTCGAGAAAGTGCAGAAAGCCGTCCAGAAGGCCGCGCAGAAGGCGGAAACGCCGCGCGCCGTCCAGCAGCGCGAACTCGCGGCGGTTCGCTGACCCTCATGCAGATGGCGGGCCTAGCGTGGCCCGCCCACGCTTCCCGCGGCGGGTTCCGACCCGTCGCCCTGATACATCTCCCGGATATCCATCGTCGCCGCCTCACCGAGCATGGCATAGCTGCGCGCAAGCCAGTTATCCGCCGCGCGCCGGCCGATCTCGAAGAGATGGCTGAGAAACTGCCATTCGGCGTTGAGCTTGCTTGAGGCGCCCAGCGGGGCGAGTTCCTCATGCGCCGCGATGGTATGCACGTTGACGCGCTTATATTCCTTCGCGTCGAGCTTGCCATTGTCGATCAGCCGGCGCACGAAGTCGATCGCGCGCAATTCCTGCAAGAGGCTCGAATTGAAGCTGATCTCGTTGACCCGGTTCATGATCTCGCGCGCGGTCTTCGGCGTTCCCTTGCGATAGACCGGATTGATCTGGATGAGCACGTAATCCCTGGTTTCAGTCGTCTCGTGGAAGGGGAACATCACGGGATTGCCCATATAGCCGCCGTCCCAATAGGGTACGCCGTCGATTTCCACAGCGTGGAACAGGAACGGCAGGCAGGCCGAGGCCATCACGACATCCGCCGTGATCCGCTCTCGCTTGAACACCTTCACGCGCCCGGTCTCCACATTCGTCGCCGAGATGAAGATCAGCGGATGCTGGCAATGGCGCACGCGCTCGAAATCAACGGTTTCCTCCAGGAGGTCGCGCAGCGGGTTGATGTTGAGCGGATTGAGTTCGTAGGGCGAGGCCACCTTGTTCAGGAGGTCGTAGAAGATATAGCCGAGCGAGGTGTCGAGCGTCCAATTGCCCATCAGGATGTCGAGCGGCGCCCGCCGGATCGGTGAGAATTTGGCCGAATCCGCGACCGCGCGCCAGAATTGCCGCAGCCTTTCGCGCGCGCCCTCGTGGCCATTGCGCATGAACCCGTCGGCCATCACGGCCGCATTCATCGCGCCGGCGCTGGTGCCGGAGATCGCCTCGATTTCGAGCCGGCCGTCCTCCAGAAGCCTGTCAAGCACACCCCAAGTGAACGCGCCATGCGCGCCGCCGCCTTGCAGCGCGAGGTTGATTTTCTTGCGGTTGGTCCGGACGGCCGGCCCCGCGACCCCGGAGAGAGCCCCATCGGCGATCATCGCGCCACCCAGCCGCCGTCGATGGAGAGCGCCGCGCCGGTGATGTTTCGCGCCGCATCCTGGCACAGGAACACGGTGAGCGCTGCGACCTCCTCGATCTTCACGAAATCCTTCGTCGGCTGCGCTTCCAGGATGACTTTCTGCTTCACCTCGTCTTCCGAAATGCCGCGCGCGCGCGCCTGATCCGCGATCTGCTTCTCGACGAGCGGCGTGCTGACATAGCCGGGACAGATCGCGTTGCAGGTGACGCCATGTTCCGCGGTCTCCAGCGCCACGCATTTCGTGAGGCCCACGACGCCGTGCTTCGCCGCGACATAGGCCGATTTATAGGGCGAGGCCACGAGGCCATGGGCGGAGGCGATGTTGATGATCCGGCCCCAGCGGCGCGCTTTCATCTCCGCTGTGACGAGCCGCGTCGTGTGCCACGCGCTCGACAGGTTGATGGCGAGCACGGCGTCGAAGCGCTCGGGCGGAAACTCCTCGATGGGCGCGACATGCTGGATGCCCGCATTGTTCACGAGAATACCGATGGGCCCGAGTTCCGCGCGCGCCGCGTTCACGAGGGCTTCAATCTCCGCGGGCTTGCTCATATCCGCCCCGTGATAGGCGACCTTCACGCCGTGAGCCGCCGCGAGCCGGCTTTCTGTCGCGCGGATCTCGCTCTCATCGCCGAAGCCGTTCAGCATGACATGCGCGCCGCTCGCCGCGAGCGCCTCCGCGATGCCCAATCCGATCCCGCTCGTCGATCCGGTGACGATGGCAACTTTCCCGCGCATTCCGTTCTCCTCGCCTGTTCGGGGAAGATTTAACGCCGGGCGGCGGGGCGGAGCAAGCGGAGGATTTCATCGCGCGCAATCAGAAAAGCTGCTGAATGAGACGTGATTCTGTCTATCTTGTGCTGACGCTGCCGCAGAATGAGGCAAATGCGCGCTCAGGATGCAGCATGCGTCATCTCACTTCCACCTGAGGTTGAATTTTTAAGCTTGACTGTTGCTGCGAGGCAATACCGCCTTGTGATTGTGAAAAGAGCAGTCCAGCGCGTCCCGGCAACCCTTGCATCGCGGGCTGCGAACCGCTCTTGTTGAGACAAGGGGCGGGCAACGGTGTGTTGTCAGTTGAGCGAAGCGCTGGGCAGCGCTTCCTGAATGTCGCCTCCCCCTTTGGGCAATTTTAAGGGTGGGGACTTTTATGGGCACATCATTCAAGCGCGCGCTGTTGTGCGGCGCTAGCATTTTGGCGTTGGGAGCAGGCACAAGTCATGCTGCCGAATGCTTGACAGGCGTGAATGTTACTAAAACTGACATTACAGCGACGACCACGGAAGCGGGCGAGCACTCTCACACAGTGACAGGGGAGACTAACGAGGCAGGAGCTCACGATCATGGCGTCGTGGGCGCGACGGTTCAGATTGTCCCTCGCGTTGTTTTAGGCGTTACCAGCACCGATGGCGAGCATTCCCATACTGTTACAGGAACAACGAATTCTGCTGGCGCGCATACTCACGATGTGACCATCCCAGGCGTCGTGACAGATGTCACGGGTGAGACAAGTGGTGCATCGGGTACGGGAGCAAACGCCTTTGCCTGTGGACCTGACGCGACGGCCACTGGCACAAACGCTACCGCCGTCGGAGATAGTGCGACGGCGAATGGCACTAATGCATCCGCATTCGGTCAGGATGCGAATGCCCAGGGGCGCGACGCGACGGCCATAGGTCAAGACGCAACGGCGATTGGCGACAATGCGACCGCAGTCGGTGAAGACTCCGAGGCATTGGGTGACGATGCCACGGCTTTAGGCCAGAACACACTTGCCGACGGTGATAATGCCACGGCGGTGGGACAGGAAGCGGAAGCCGTAGGCGATAACGCTACTGCGGTCGGCGAAAACTCAGACGCTCGGGGTAACAACGCGACGGCGGTTGGCCAGAACGCAAATGCGGAAGGGCAGAACGCTTCGGCTTTCGGTCAAGACGCTGACGCAGACGGTCGCAACGCTTCGGCTTTTGGCCAGAATGCAGAAGCGGACGGTCAGAATGCATCGGCATTTGGCCAAGGCGCCACGGCTGACGGCCGCAACGCCTCGGCTTTCGGCCAGGATGCAAACGCGAACGGCCAGAATGCCACAGCACTTGGGCGTAATGCGAACGCGCAAGGCGATACGGCAACCGCGACCGGGGCGAACTCGAATGCGGATGGCGAACTGACGACCGCGACGGGCTTCAACGCTTCCGCAAGCGGGCTCGGCTCTACCGCAACGGGTGCTGGCGCAGAAGCGGAAAACTCGATATTCTCCACCGCAACAGGCACTGGCGCGAATGCGTCTCTCAGCATCGGTTCGACGGCGACCGGTGCGGGAGCGAACTCAGCCTTCAGCATCGGTTCGACGGCGACCGGTGCGGGAGCGAACTCAGCCTTCAGCATCGGTTCGACGGCGACCGGTTCTGCGGCCAACACATCGTTCAGCATCGGCTCTACGGCGACAGGAACATTCTCCGATGCGTCGTTCAGCCTCTTCTCGACGGCCAATGGTTTCGGCTCGCAAGCCGGCTTCAGCGCAGCCTCAACAGCCGTCGGTGCCTTCTCTGATGTGTCAAACAGCCTTGGCGCTACAGCCGTAGGCGTCGGGGCGAGCGCGAGCGGTACAGTTGGGGGCTCGGCGTTCGGTACGGGCGCTCAAGCCGCCGGCGATGGCTCTACGGCGGTTGGCGCAGGCGCTGCCGCTACGGCAACAAACTCTGCGGCAATCGGCGCAGGGGCTCAGTCCAACGTCGCGAACAACTTCGTCGTGGGCAATACCGCGAACAATTATCAGCTCGCCGGTCTGCCGAATGACAACCCTAACTTTGATGCTTCGAGCCGCGAAGTCGTGCTGCATGACGCGCAGGGGAACCTTCAGGGCGATGGAGGCGAAATCTTCAACCGTCTCGACAGCCTCGAAGATCGCGATAAGGAGCTTGAGGAAGGCATCGCCATCGCCATGGCTCTCGAAAACCCCGACCTTGTCGGAACCGAAACCTTTGGTGTCGCGATCAATTACGGCAATTGGGACGGTGCAAGTGCGATCGGCGTGACGGCGATGGGCGTGGTCGGGCGGCATGTGTTCGAGCCGGGTGACCGCGTCGCGGTGGGCGGCGGCGTCGGCTTCGGCACGCAGGAAGGCACGGTGGGCGGCCGCGTCGGCGTGCAGTGGACGCGCTGACGCTTCTCACCCTCGCCTGAATACACAGCTCATGAACCGCCGGGCCAGCCCCGGCGGTTTTCGTCTTGAAGTGGACCAAGTCAGCCGATAGAAGCACATGACGCGAAGGACATGGTGGACCATTTGCTGATTCGAGATCGGTTTTTGATGGCCGTGCTTGCCGCGCTCGTGGCGGTACCGTTATCCGCGACGATGGTCTCGGCGCAGCAGGAGAGCGCGCCCGCGGCGAGCGATGATCGCCCGGCCGGCCGCGCACCGGCGCCCGCGCCCGCCCTTC
>CAZNAH010000147.1:0-7235 GCA_964570735.1 uncultured Hyphomicrobiaceae bacterium
ACTTCTGCTTCACCGCCCGCTTCCCCATCGCCCCGCCAACCCACAACCCCCAACCTTGGCTTTCTGAATGCCGAGTTCGCTGAATTTGCGCGTGAAGATCGGCAGGCCGAGCGGCTGGCGTGCCTTCGCTTCGCACCACTGGCAATAGTCGTCATAAAGCGCGAGCGCCGTGACGCTCGATCCGTCGTCGCGTCCGACGCGCTCATCGAAATAAAGCTCGACATCCGTGCGCGGCTGAGCCGGTTCGAGTTGGGGCAGGTCGTACACCGGGGCCGGCTTGGGGATGACGCGCAAGGCCGGCTGATGCACCACGGGCTGGACCACCTGAACCGGCTAGATCGCGGGCGCGCCCTTAACGTCGAAGATGCGCCAGTAAGCGAAAGCAATATAGAAGCCGAGGCTCGCGCCGAGTTCGACAAGCAGCGCGATCAGAACCGTGAGCGCGGTCTGCACCTCGTCAACCGAGCGCCCCGACAGGCTGGCCAGAACCTGCGATTGCGGATCGCCGCTCTTCGAGGCCGCCACCGCGGTCATCTCCCCCAGTTGAGTGCGGATCGTGGTGATGCGCGCATCGAGCTTTTCCGCCTTCTCGGCGGCGGCGTGCTCCGCCTGAAGCTTGAAATAGCCTTCGCAATAGGCGCGGCTTTCGGTGATGGTCGCGTCGGTGCAGCCCTTGGTCGATGTCCAGCGCGTGTTCTGCTTCACGGCTTCCATCTCGCCGAGCACCGTGCCCGAGGGGCGATGCTCCGGCAGAGCCTTCAACGCCTCACGCAGGCGATCGAGTTCGGAGCGAAGATCCTGATGGGTCTGGGCCTGGAGCACGCGTTCGCCGGTCGTGTCGGCGCGGTTCAGCGCACCGAAGCCCAGCGAGTTCGACAGGGAGTAGGTCAGGCAGAGCACGAAGAGAAGGGCTCCGCCCAGCGCCTGCGAATAGGTGCGGTTGCGGATGGCCGCGACGATGAAGAACGGCAGCAGCGCCTTGAAACAGTCGGCAGCCGCGCTTGCCGCGCCATAGAGATGGGATTCGAACTCCGATCTGCCGAGATTGTAGCCGAATTGCCAGTTCATGGCCGCCGATACGAAAAGTAGGACGGCTGCCGCTGCAACGCCGGTTGTACCGAGTACGTGTCTCATCATGACCCCCTCAGGTCGCGCAGCGTTTTTTTCGCCGCGCTGTCTCGCACTGTGGGAGCCTGCCGGGACGACGGAATCCATCGCCGCAGCACTTACTCGATCGCAATCACTGAATCCCAATTTGTCGCGCGCGAACGAGTTCACGCACGTCGAAACGCCGGGAATGACAAAACGCGAACCGCGCAGCGGCAAAGCCGCCTGACACACCGATTGCCGACCGGTCATCCGCCGCATGGAATCCGGCTGGCGCCCGACATGGCGCGATCAATAAAACAGGCCCCCGAATCAAAGTCTTACGTGATTCGCAGAAGTTAAGCGACGGTTAAGATTTTTGCACAACATCTTGGGGGAGCTTTTGCGCCGGCTGGCAAACTGTTGATAAGGAGCGCCTCACCCTCGGTCCGATGCGCGCGTCCGGGGGGCATGGCGGGCGGGCGGAAACCGGGTTTCGGCGCTTCGCGAACTTGCGGCAAAATAAGAAAAAAAATCGAAATCATGCCCTCAATCCGTTTCGACATCCGCGGTCGTTACTGTTAAGGTGTCCGCACAGCTCAAGATCGATGACGGAACCGTGCCCCGACAGCCGCATTAACTGTCGGGAATGCAAGATTTGGTCAGAGGGTGTGACGATGTTACGTGCGATAGCCGCGATCCTCCTGTTCAGCGGAGGCTGGGCCACAATTCAGGCTCTCGCCTTCTGGAAGACGGCACCCGACGACGAGACCGTGACGGTCAAGGAAAAGCAGACGACGCGGCAACCCTCCGCGATCGGCGTGCCGGTCGAGCTTGCATGGTCGTCGCGCTGGGCGCGCGTAACTGACGCCTCCAATGAGCCGCGCGAGACCCGTTCGGAACGCCAGGGCGACCCTCAGGCTCCGATGCAGTTGGCGAGCGCCGAACCGGGTGACGAAGCCATCCGCACCAGCGGCAAGGATATGTCCAAGCTGGTTGCAGCGCCGGAATCGCCTCGCCAGTCCATGACGCTCGCCCCCTTGCCGGCGGAGAATAAACCGGAAGGAACCGTTGCCGAAGCCGCCGATGATGTTCCCCCAACGGAGCGGCTTGCCGCAGCGATCCAGACCGAACTGAAAAAGCTCGGACATTACACGGGCGAGATCGACAACGTCTGGGGTTCCCGGAGCCGTGCGGCGGTGCGCGCGTTCAATCGCGAGCAGGACGCGGACCTGCCCCAGACCCCGGTCGCGGAAGTTTATCAAGCGGTTCGCGGCGCATTGGCCGATGAAGCACCGGGCGGCTCGAAACCGCAACACGCCGGCGAGCCGGTGATGCTGAACCAGCAGACTGCGCTGGCGGGTCAGGCCGGTTATCTCCCGCCGTGGCTCAAAGACGGCCGGAAGCCCAAGTCTGACGAGACTGCGCGCGCGGGGAGCGGCGGCGAGGCTCGCGTCGAGCCGGTTGCCCTGCCGAGGCCCGATCTGCGCCCGGCACGGAAGCGTGTGCAGGATTCAAAGGTCGAATCCGAGCGCAGCCCCCGGTCCGCGCCTCAGCGCTCCCTGAAGAACCATCTCAAGAACGCAGGTTTCTACTGGCCTGGCCAGTGAGTTCCTGCGACCTCAACCCTGAACGCGCTCAAGCAGGATGGCCTTGGCCTCGTTGATTTTCGAGGCGAGGTAGGTCGAGCCGCCCTGGTCCGGATGCACGCGCTTCATGAGGTTGCGGTGCGCGGCCTGGATTTCGTCGCGGGTCGCACCGGGCTTGAGATTGAGGATCCGGTAGGCTTCATCGACGGACATCGTCCAGCGCGCGCCGGTCTCTCCGCCCGCCCTCTGTTGCCGGTCACGGGCCGCGCCGGTTGAAGCCGATGCGCCCGTCCCGCCGGAAGCACGCTCCAGATAGGCGTCCAGCAATTGCGCGCCCTGCTCGTCCGCCGTGCGCAGCTCTTCCATCAGGAGGCCGAGATCGGCGGGCGAGAGATCAGACAACAGACGCCCCTCGAACTGGCCGCGCAGAACGCGGCCCGCCATTTGTCCCGTGTCGTGGTCGAGCGCCATTTCGAGATAGGGCGTGCGGACCGAAGAAGCTTGCCCTCTGGTGCGCTGCCCCCCGGTCGGCCAGCCGAAGGGAAAGGACATGTTCCGCCCCAGAAGCGCGAGCGCGAAGGTTGCAAGGAAGATGGCGGGCGCCAGGCGCCCCGTGACAAAAAGAAAGCCCGCTCCGAACAAAGCCGCTATTCCTCCGAACTTCCGCAAACGAGTCGCCAATAGCTTAGCATCGGCCCGCGTCAACTGCTTGCCCAAAAGCAGGATCGCGAAAAAGAGACCGAGGCCGAAAATCAGGAAAAGAATGGACACGTGCGCGATATCCGATCGTGGGCCAAGTCATGCGGGCTAAGCTTCGCCCTAGCGCTTCGAGAGCTGCTCCAGAAGCAGGGTGGGACCTTCGCGCCCTTTCGCATAACTTTCAAGCGCGCGCCGTCCGCCCGCCGCATAGACCGCTACGGCCTGGAGCAGTTCGCGCAGTTCCGCGGCCGCACCGGGACCGAAACGGCACGTCGCGCCCCGCGTCAGGCGCGCCATTTCCTTGAAGGCGAGTTCGACCTTGGGGTCGTAGCCCTCCTGGAACAGGAAGATCGGCACGCCCAGCAGCCCCAGTTCGCCGGCGAGGTTCGCTAGATGGTCCACCTCCTCCTCCATCGCGTCGCCGACATAGACAAGCGCGCTGACCTTCTCCGCTTTCGTCTCGCGGATGGCATGGGTCAGCACCTTGCGGATCTGCGTGAACCCGCCCCGGCATTGCACGCTCGTCATCAGGCGGGCAAGGGCTTCGGCATCGGTCACCCATTTGCTGGCCCGGCACTCGTCATAGCCGCGGAAGAACACAAGCTGCACGTTGAGCCCGCCCACATCCTTCACGGTGCGGAACATGTCGGCCTGCAATTGCAAAGCCATGTCCCATGTCGGCTGGCGGCTCATCGTGGCGTCCATCGCGAAGATCAGCTGCCCCTTGCCGGGCGCGCCGGATTGCGGTTGCAGATCGCGGAGGCGCTCCAGAAACGCGTCGATCTCGGCCCGGCTTGAGACGTCCGGGGTCAGGTCGCGGCTCGAAGGCCCAGAGCTTGGCGGTTTCGGTGTCGAGGCCATGGCTTCACCACGCACGGAACACTGGCATGCTTGAGAGATACGCAGTCCGCAGCGCAGCGAAAAGATGAAACCGTCAAAAGGGCCGTAAGAGCGCGGCAGGCACCGTCACTCGGCCGCCCTTGCCATGGGCGCGGGCGCCTTCTCGCGCATCGTCACCAGTTCTTCCGCCGCTGTCGGATGCAGCGCGATAGTCGCGTCGAAATCCGCTTTCCTCGCGCCGAGCCGGAGCGGGATGGCGAGCACCTGCGCCATCTCGGCCGCGCCCGGCCCAAGGATGTGCGCGCCGATGACCTTGTCCGTCTCGCCATCCACCACGAGCTTCATCAGCATTCGCTCATTGCGCCCGCTCAGCGTGTGCTTCAGCGGCCGGAAGCTCGATTTGTAGATGTCGATCTGCCGGTACATCTCGCGCGCGTGCTCTTCGGTGTAGCCGACGGTGCCGATTTCCGGCTGCGAGAACACCGCGGTCGGCGTGAAGGACAGGTCGAGCGGCTTGGGGTTGTTCTTGTAATTCGCCTCGATGAAGACGATCGCGTCGCGGATGGCGACCGGGGTGAGGTTCAGCCGGTCCGTCACGTCGCCCACGGCGAAAATGCTGGGGATGGACGTCCGATAGCTCTCGTTCACCACGAGGTTGCCGTTCCAGCCGCATTCGACGCCGAGGGTTTGCAGGCCGAGGCCGACCGTGTTCGGCACGCGGCCCGTCGCGAACATGATCGTATCGCCCGAGATGCGCGCGCCCTGCGGGGTAACGAGGCTGAGCGTGTCGCCATGCTTCTCGACCGCTGCCGCATCGGTGTTCAGCGTGATCGTGATGCCATCGGCGCGCATCTGCTCGGCCAGCGCATGCCGGATGTCCATGTCGAAGCCGCGCAGGATTTCCTCGCCCCGGTAGACGACCTCGACCTCCGATCCGAGCGCATTGAAGATGCAGGCGAATTCGATGGCGATATAGCCCGCGCCGACGATGACGATGCGGCGCGGCAGCGCTTCGAGGTGGAAGGCTTCGTTCGATGTGATGGCATGCTCGCGGCCGGGGATGTCGGGCACGAAGGGATGCCCGCCCGTCGCGACGAGGATGCGCTCCGCCGTCACGTGCTGCTGCGTGCGGAGGATTTTCACCGTGTGCGGGTCGAGCACCTCGGCGCGGCTTTCGATGATCTCCGCGCCGGCCTTTTCGAGGTTCTGCCGGTAGAGCCCGCTGAGCCGCGCGATCTCCCGGTCCTTGTTGGCGATCAGCGTTTTCCAGTCGAAGGACTTGCCCGTGACCGACCAGCCGAAGCCGGCCGCATCGGCGATGGCGTGGCCCAGTTCGCCCGCATAGACGAGCAGCTTCTTCGGAATGCAGCCGCGCACGACGCAGGTGCCGCCGAAGCGGTATTCCTCGGCGACGGCCGTGCGCACGCCCATCTGCGCCGCAAGCCGCGCGGCGCGCACGCCGCCCGATCCGCCGCCGATGACGAAAAGGTCATAGTCGAATTGGGGCATGCTCCGCGATCCTCCCTCAGGCCAAGCATCCGCGATCGGCGGCATTTCTCAAGTCAAAAGATCGGGAAGCGCCGTGAGTGAGCTTGCGGTTCTAGCGGTCGTCGTCGGCGTTCAGGGTGACGATGCAGTCCGGCCCCGCGATGATGACCCGGTCGGCAAGGTCGATGAAGAGGCCATGATCCACAACGCCGGGGATGATGTCGAGCACATCGGCCAGCATTTCCGCATCGGGGATGACGCCGAAGGCGCAATCGACGATCAGATGTCCGCTATCGGTCACGAAGGGCTCGCCGAACTGGTCGCGGCGCAGCACGGCGGTCGCCTTGCAGCCCGCATCCTCGGAGGCCGCCTCGATCATCTTCATCGTAGCCGCGAGACCGAACTCGATCACCTCGATGGGCAGGGGAAACCGGCCGAGCCGTGCCACCCGCTTCGTGTGATCGGCGATGATGCACACTTCTTCGGAGGCCATCGCCACGATCTTCTCGCGCAGAAGCGCGCCTCCGCCGCCCTTGATGAGGTTGAGCTGCGGGTCGATCTCGTCCGCGCCGTCGATCGTCAGATCCAACGCATGGATTTCCATGAAGTTATCGCGCTCAAGGCCGGCGCGCTCGGCGATCTGGCGCGTCGCCTCGGAAGTCGCGACGCAGCGCACGTCCAGTTCGCCCGCCCGCACGCTTTCTCCGAGAAGCTCGACGAACATCGCCGCCGTCGAGCCGGTGCCCAGGCCCAGCGTCATTCCCGGTTTGACGAGTTCGAGCGCGCGTTCCGCGGCCTGCCTCTTGAAGGGTGTCGTATCGGAGGTCACGCTGTCAGCCCGCCCATGAACATGTATTTCATCTCCAGGAATTCCTCCACGCCGTGATGCGAGCCTTCCCGGCCGAGACCGGACTCCTTCATGCCGCCGAAGGGAGCCACTTCCGTCGAGATGACGCCTTCGTTGATACCAACGATCCCATACTCCAGACGTTCCGCCACACGCCAGACCCGTCCGATGTCGCGGGCATAGAAATAGGCGGCGAGGCCGAATTGTGTGGCATTGGCGAGCCCGACGGCCTCGTCCTCGGTCGAAAAGCGGAACAGCGGCGCGACGGGGCCGAACGTTTCCTCGTTCGCGAGCTTCATGGCGGGGGTGACATCGACGAGCACGGTCGGCTCGAAGAAGGTGCGCCCGAGGGGGTGCCGCTTGCCGCCGACGATCACGCGCGCGCCTTTGGCGGTCGCATCCGCGATGTGCTCCTCGACCTTCGCGACGGCAGCTTCGTTGATGAGCGGACCCTGCACGACGCCATCCTCCGTGCCGGGGCCGACCTTCATGGCCGCGACTCGCGTGGCGAGTTTCGCGGCGAATGCCTCATAGACGCTGTCCTGCACCAGAATGCGGTTCGCGCAGACGCAGGTCTGGCCCATATTGCGGTATTTCGAGGCGAGCGCGCCCTCCACCGCGGCATCGAGGTCCGCATCGTCGAACACGATGAACGGCGCGTTGCCGCCCAGTTCCAGCCCGATTTT
>CAZNAH010000148.1:0-7093 GCA_964570735.1 uncultured Hyphomicrobiaceae bacterium
CTGTCGTGCCCGCTGACGGACCCTGCCCCCGTTGATCATCCGGAAAATCGAAAGTGCATAAGCGCCCTTGCCAGGGATAACGCCCGTCAGGGTCGATCCCCTTGCGCGCGGCCTCAAGCACTGGCAATCTTGAGGCCAAAGGACAGAAACATGTCTCGGAACGCAAGGGTGGCTGAGACCGCGCCGGGGAGGAGTATCAATCGCCGTCATGCGCTCGCCGCCATGGCGGGCTTTGTGGTTGGGGCGAAATCCGCGCGTGCTGAAGAAGAGTTAAGAAGCCCCATCACGTTCGGCCTGACGCCCGTTTTCCTCGCCAATGACCTGGAACTGCTTGCCGCGCTGAAGGGCTACCTCGAAACTGCGACGCGAAGCCCCGTGCAGCTTGTGCTGCGCCGGACATATCAGGAAATCACCGCGCTGCTCGTTTCGGGCCAGCTCAATGCCGCCTGGATTTGCGGCTACCCTTATGTCGTGCATCAGGATCAGCTCGCGTTGGTCGCCGTTCCGGTGTGGCGCGGGCAGCCGCTCTATCAATCCTATGTGATTTGCGCCGCATCGCGCCCGGCTGCCTCCTTCGATGAGCTTGGCGGCGATATCCACGCCTTCTCCGATCCCGACAGCAACTCGGGATATCTCGTCACATCCGCCCTTCTCGCCGAGCAGGGGCTTCGGCCCGACCGCTTCTTCCGTAAAACCTTCTTCACCTATGGGCATCGCAACGTCGTACGGGCGGTCGCGGCGGGCCTTGCGGACAGCGGCAGTGTCGATGGATATGTCTGGGAGGTCATGCGCGAAATCGAACCGGCGCTGACGGCGCAAACGAAGATCGTCCGCCGCTCGGAATGGCTCGGCTTTCCGCCCATCGCCTGCTCCCGCGAGCAGCGAAACGAGGGAAGCGTGAAACGCCTGGCGCGGGCGTTCGACACGATGACGGAGAACGAACAGGGCAGGGCGGTGCTGCATCTCCTGCGGCTCGACCGTTTCGAGCAATCCGAGCCAAGCCTGTTCAGACCGATTGCCGCCAAATTCGAGCAGATCCGGAGGCTCGGCTGATGCTATCGCTTGCGCCGCCCAGCTGGCCGATCACGATCCGCGCACCGCTGATCGCCGCCGCGCTGATGATCATCGTCGGCACGCTCCTGTCGCGGGAGGTGCTGATCCGGCTGGCGGAGACGCAGGAGCGCCATCTGCGCGCACTCACCGCAGCGTATCTCGATGGGGTGTCCTCCTCCATCATGCCCCACGTTCTGCGCGAGGATATCTGGGAGGTATTCGAGGCGCTGGATCGCGCGCGCCCGCGCTATGCGGGGCTCGACGCCATCGTGACGGTTGTCGTGAACCCCGCCAATCGCGTCATTGCATCCAGCGATCCGGCAAGGTTTCCGACCGGGGAACCCATGCGGCCTGCTCTCGTGCCGACATCATCGGCGGAGGATCTCGTCATCGAAGCGCAGCAGGAACGCGCGTTTGCTCATCGCGTGCTCACGCTTCAGGGGCAGACAGTCGGGCGTATTTATACAGTGCTGGATGTCTCGCGGCTCCTGAACGAGCGGCAGCTTGTGCTGTGGCAGCTTGTGGCGACGAACGCGGCGCTCATCTTCAGCATGGCGGCCATCGGTTATCTCGCCATCCGCTGGCTGGTGAAACCGGTGAAAACGCTGGACGATTATGTGGGCCGCGCCGTTGATGGCCCCATCGAGCCGATCCCCGAGACGGCGCTTGGCCCGCCGAACAGCGAGTTCGGGCGGCTTTTCCGCCGGTACAACGCCATGGCGCGCGCCGCGTCCGACCGGCATGCGCTGACCGAGCGGCTTGCGGAGGAAGAAAAGCTTGCCAGCATCGGCCGACTCGCATCGGGCATGGCGCATGAAATCAACAATCCGCTCGGCGGCATGTTCAACGCGCTCGACGCCATGAAACGCTACGGCGACCGCGACGCGGTGCGGGCAACCTCCATTCGTCTGCTGGAAAGCGGCCTGCGCGGCATCCAGCATGTGGTGCGTGCGACCCTGCTGACCTATCGCGGGGAGCCGCACGACCGCGACCTGACGGCCTCCGACCTCGAAGACCTGCGCTACCTGATCCAGCCGGAACTGCGCCGCAAGAAGCTCGATCTCCTGTGGGACAACCGGATGAGTGCGCCCCTGCGGATGCCGGTGCCTGCGGTCCGGCAATCCGCGCTCAACCTGCTGCTGAATGCGTGCGCCGCAGCGCCGGAGTGCACCGTCGTCCGCTTCGTCGCCGAGGAGAAGGCTGAAGGGCTGTGGCTCACGGTCTGCGATGAAGGGGCAGGTTTGCGACCCGAATACAAAACCTATATCGAAACAGGGCAGGAGCCGCTGGCCGCCCTCGCCGGCGGCAAGGGCCTGGGCCTGTGGATCGTGCGGCGGCTGATCGACGAGGCGGGCGGTGAGGCAAGCGTTCAGCATGAGCCGGGAGGGGGAACGGCCATCCGGCTGTACTTCCCGGCTCAGATGAGAGAGGTCCGCGATGCTGGTTGAGGGGGCAAAGATCGCACTTGTCGAGGACGACCCCATCATGGGCGAGTCCCTCGTGCAGAGCCTGACGCTCGAAGGCGCGAGCGTCGCGTGGTTCTCATCCGGGCGAACCGCCCTTGAGGGGCTGGCGGCGTGCAATCCCGATCTCGTCATCTGCGACATTCGTTTGCCCGATACCGACGGTCAGCGGCTGTTCAGCGAGATGTCGCGGACAAGCGCCCTGCCGCCGTTCCTCTTCGTGACGGCGTTCGGAGATATTGATCAGGCCGTCGCACTGATGCGCAGCGGCGCCTGCGATTATCTGACGAAGCCCTTCGATATGGACACATTCCTTGAGCGCGTGCGCGGCGCCATGCGGCTCCCCCTCGCCGCGAAAGGCAGTCCGGCGCAGGAACAGCCCGCGCAGGATCCCGTACTGGGCGTCTCGCCGGAAATCGCCGCCGTGGAAACCTTCCTGCGGAAAATCGCGGGGCTTGGCAGTTCGGTGCTCATAACGGGCGAGACCGGCACGGGCAAGGAGGTCTGCGCGAGGTTTCTCCACGACCTCGGTCGGCCCGGTACGCCTTTCATGGCGGTCAATTGCGCCGCGATCCCTGCCGATTTGCTGGAAAGCCAGATCTTCGGCCATGAGCAGGGCGCGTTCACGGGCGCAAGCCGCCGTCATCTCGGGTTTGCCGAGCGCGCGCAGGAGGGCACGCTGTTCCTGGACGAGATTGCAGATCTGGCGCTGCCGCTCCAGGCGAAACTGCTCCGGCTCATCGAGGAGCGGACGTTTCACAGGCTTGGCGGCGAGCAGCCCATCGCGTTCAACGCGCGCCTTGTTTGCGCCACCAATGCATCGCTCGAAACGAGCGTGACCGCGAAGCAGTTCCGGGCGGATCTGTTCTTCCGCATCAACGTGCTCGCCGTTGAGGTGCCCCCGCTCCGCCAACGATGCGCCGACATCCCCTGGCTGCTCGACCGCTTCTTCCGCGCCTTCACCCAAGAGGGCGAGACGCGGCTGAGGGGTTTCAGCGCCGCCGCGGAAGCTGCGGCCCTTGCTCATCCGTGGCCCGGAAATGTTCGCGAGTTGCGCAACCGGGTGGAACGCGCGGTTGCGCTTTCGCTCGGCGAGTGGATCGGTCCCGCCGATCTTTTTCCGGAGAAGACGGTTCCCGCTCCGATGCAGGATTGCGGCAACGGCGTCCTGGCAGCCGCGAAGGAAGCGGCGGAGCGCCATCAGATCGAGCGCGCGCTGATCGCTAACCGATGGCATATGCAGAAGACAGCCGCAGCGCTTGGCATCTCTCGCACAACGCTGTGGGAGAAAATGCGCCGTCTGCGTCTAGAGAAGCCAAGCGATACGGACGCGAAAGTGGTGGCCGATTAAGGCTAATCTATCTTTACAGATGGCGCGGTAGTCGGATCGAGTGTCTGGTCAGCTTTCATCGACCCATGACTGACCAGCATGAAATGCAGGATGGCCCACTTTTCCTCGTCGCTGACCCGGGTCGGATCGTCAAAAGGCATCAGCAACTGGATATACTCGAACAGTCCCTGTACACCGCCAAACTTGGAGGGTTGCGAGCCGTTGCCCCAGATGGGCGTATTGTATCCCTGGCCGCCTCGTCCATCGGCACCATGGCAAAGGGCGCAATTCTCCTGATAGAGTTTTTCGCCCTTCTCGAACTGGTTAGAACGAACTTCATCGAAACTGAGGAATAAGACCGCAACGCAGGCGGCCGTGAGATGTAACGTCAAGCGCATCGACCACTTCTGTTTTTTTGAGGCTCAAGCTGGATAGAGCCGGGCGGCTATAGGCAGCCCGGCTCGCGTGTGGATGTCAGACCACTTCGATCTTGAACTGCGGAATGGACCAGTTAGCCATTCCAAGCACGTTCAGGGGTATTTTTTCAGGCTGCGCAACGCCGGAATTATCGGTGGTGCGCGTTTCAATCACGTGCTTGCCGACCGTTGCATCCCAGTCGAAGGTGAAGCGCACCCAGGTGTATTTTCCAAGGTTCGGTTCGCGCAGAGTTGCGGTTTTCCACTCGCCGCCGTCGATCCGGTAGTCAACTTTCTTGACGCCATGCTGCGGCGCCCAGGCATAACCGCGCATCGTCTGCTTACCCGCGCTGAGCGTGGGCCATTGGCCCTTATGGAGCGGATAGTTCGCGGGATGGGATGGCGATTTCTCAAGCACCAGCGGCACGGTGATGATGGATTTCGGCGGCATCCACGTGACCATTGGCCCTTTGATGTCGGCGGGTGTGATTCCAGGCATGAACTCGTCATCCGCTGAGTGCTCGGGCGCCTGATAATCCGGGCCGATATAGCACTCGCCCTTGGTGTTGACGCGTGTCCAGATCCGCTTGTCGCTGACTTTGATTTCGGTCAGCCACTTGATGGATGCGGTGCCGCCCCAGCCGGGAACCACGAGGCGAACGGGCGCGCCGTGGTCTTCTATCAAGGGGTTGCCGTTCATGGCGAAAGTGATGCCCATATCGTTCTGAAGCGAGACAACGTCGGCATACGGCATCGGTCGTCCGATATCCCCCGCCCCGTCAACACCGGACCAGAACAGCACCGTTTTTGCACCCGGCTTGACCCCGACTTTGTCCAGGATCACGCTCATCGGAACGTATTGCCATTCGGCTTGTCCGATAGCGCCGAGAACCCAGTTGCCGCCCTTGACCTGCTCGCCGGTGAACCCGCCCTGCTCCCAGAACAGGGAGCGACCGTTGCCGTGGCACTCCATGGTGGCAATGATAGTCCGCGACGGCATCTTGAGGAGGTCTTCATAGCCGATCTCGATTGGCTTTTCGACCGACGGGCCGTGAACCTTGAGCTTCCAGTTTTCCGGCTTGAGGATAGGCTTCTCGTCCGCAAGCGGCGTCGGGTAGTGATTGCGCACATAAAATTCTTCGATGGGCGTCATGAACGTCGTGAAATCCCAGTAATTTCCCGAGCGTACCGTCGCGCCGATGTTCAGGATCCGCGAGTCGTCCTTGAGGATGACACGCCGCGCAGGTTTGGCGGGGTCAGCGGCTGGTGCTGCAACTGGCGCAGCGCCTTGCGCCAATGCGTGTCCAGCCAGAAGCGTGGATGCGCCGAAAGCACCCGCGGACACGAAGAAGCCGCGCCTGTCAACGTTCGGGGCGTTCTTGAGGACGTCCTCGACTAGGTTTCTGTCCCGCTCAAGATGCTTGCGTTCAGACATCTACAATCCTCCCATTTTGTTACATGAGCAATAAACCATAATCGCTACAGCAACGTTTATGCCAATGCTCGCCCACCCTATTTGAAATATATGCCGTTGAAAAACAAGTCCATCTAGTGAATTGATTCCTGCAAGCATATCCGACGTCTGAAAAAACGAACATCAAAGTGAAAAAGTGTTCGGATATATGAACATATACAAGCAGCTGCGTCAGCTAAATCACTGAACTGGCTAGGAGTTCAAAATGCTGGCGTCTGGCATGGGCCTTGCTACCTTCGACTTGTACTATTTCCAACAAGCATAGGGAGGAACGGCATGAAACGTTGCCAGACCATGGTGGACGCCGGGCGGAGGCAATTCCTGCGAGGGACCGGTCTCGTCGCGGCGGGAGCCGCCGCAGCGACCGTGATGCCGCATCAGGAAGCCCAGGCCAAGCCCGCGCTCGCGCGCGTCGCCTATCCGTCGAACCGGCTCGCCAACGTCAAGGACCTCAAGCCGAACGAGCCGCTCGATGTCGAGTACCCCGATGCGGATGCGCCGGGCGTGCTCCTGAAGCTCGGCCAGCGCGTGGAAGGCGGCGCGGGACCGGACGGCGATATCGTCGGCTTTTCCACCATCTGCCCGCACAAGGGCTATCCGATGGCCTACAACGCCGCCGACCGCACGCTGAATTGCCCCGGCCATTACTCGCGCTTCGATTGCGAGAAGGGCGGCCAGCAGGTCTGGGGGCAGGCCACGCAGAACCTGCCGCAATACATCCTGCGCATCGACGACAAGGGCGACATCTACGCCGAAGGGCTGGATGAACTGCTCTATGGCCGTCTGTCGAACGTGCTGGCGTAAGGGAGGATCACCCCATGGCTTTCAAAAGAAACATCGATCGCCTGCCGATCATTCCGGCGGATGCTAAAAAGCACAACGTCGTGTGCCATTACTGCATCGTCGGTTGCGGCTACCACGCCTATAGCTGGCCAGCGAACAAGCAGGGCGGCACCGCTCCGGGTGACAACATCTTCAACGCCGACCTTTCCAAGCAGCAGGAGGCCGACACCGAGGCGTGGTACTCGCCCTCGATGTACAATGTCGTGAAGCAGAACGGGCAGGACGTTCACATCGTCATCAAGCCCGACAAGGGCTGCGTGGTCAATTCGGGCCTCGGCTCGATCCGCGGCGCGCGCATGGCCGAGATGAGCTACAGCCAGACCCGCCAGACTCAGCAGCAGCGCCTGACCGATCCGCTCGTCTGGCGCTATGGCTCGATGATGCCCACAAGCTGGGACGATGCGCTCGATCTCGTGGCGCGCGTGACAGCGGCGGTGATCAAGGACCAGGGCGAGGACGGGCTTTTTGTTTCCGCCTTCGACCATGGCGGCGCGGGCGGCGGCTACGAAAACAC
>CAZNAH010000149.1:0-2576 GCA_964570735.1 uncultured Hyphomicrobiaceae bacterium
CTCTGCGCACCGAAGCACCACACGCGCTCGCCGACACGCGAAGGCGGTACCTGGTCCCCCACCGCCTCGATCACACCCGCCCCGTCGCTGTGAGGAATGACTCGCGGGAAGGCCATGCCCGCCCCGAACGCGTCCCCGCGCTTCTTCACGTCCCCGGGATTGACGCCGGAGGCAGCGACCCGGATACGGACCTCGCCGGGGCCGGGTTCGGGTGTGGTCAATTCGCCCACGGTCAGGACCTCGGACGCGGGCCCCTGCCGTTCGTACCAGGCAGCATTCATGGCAAGTACCGTCCTCCGTTGACAGGCGACGACGCTGCCCGGCGTCGCGCTTGAGCCGCGGCCGACCTGAGAAGATTGTAGAGAAAGTGATGAGAGTATTGAATGCGCTCGAGATGCACCTGCCGGACACCGCGAGCACGCCGCGTGATACGTAGTGTGATCCCCGGCGTCAAGGTCGGCGGCGCGGCAGACTCTCGAGCACTTCCTCGGCCGAAAACGTGTCGCCCCGATCGGCCTCGGCGATGGAGAGGAGAATCTCGGCCTCCTCCTCGGGGGTCAACTCGAACGTGCTCTCGGCTTCGCGCGCAAGGACGGTGACGACTGAACCTTCCTCAAGGGTCACGCCCTCGACCACGATTTTCCCGCTGATGACTCTGCCAGTGGCTAATTTCATGACAATGATCCTATCCGTGCGCCACGGGCGTGTCCAATAACGCCCAAGGTTCCGCATCAGCGGCCCGCTACTTCCTGCCGCGCCAGTAACGCGGGCGCCTGCCATGGTGCGCGACTGCGAGGATGTGAATCTGTTCGCCGACTAAACGGAATGCTCGAACTCCGCGAGGAACGAGTGCGCGAGTGCGGCACCAGCCTGCTTTCGCTAGAACCCGGCTGCTTCCCGGAGATCGTCCTTCACGCCGGGCTTGGACATGGCTTGGCGCTTGAATCGCTGGAGAGAGCTGGACATCCTTGATTTCCTTCAAACGTCGTCGAGCGACTTCCAGTTCCTTCCGTGGTGTCGTGTCCGACTTCTTCACAACCTGTATGCCCAACGAGTTCAGACGCCGCCGAGGAGCGCAGCGACGGGGGAACCGCCAATCGGCGCTTGCCGGCGGTCGGCTACGAGGTCGGGCGAAAGGCCGTGGTGCCTCACCTTGACCTCCTGAACTTGAAGATGCGGACGACGGAGTAAACAAGGGCAACCAGGCACACACCGAACAGCGCGACCTGGGGATAGACCCAATCGGCGTGAAAAGCGCCGTCGCGTCCTGGCATGGAGGCCAGTCGGGCAGTCGCTATCGCCGAGTTGAGGAAAAGGGCGGTGCCAATCGCCGATACTCCCGCGGCCAATAACCACCGCCAAGGGAACGCTCGCCGAGCGGGGCCCGCGTCCGCCACGGGAGCTTGGGGGGGCAAGTACGGGCTACGGTCGTCGCGACGGGCCATTGATACGCCTGACAGGCTGTACGAGAACCCCGGAGTCGGGTGGTTTTGGAGGGTGGCCAAAGAGGGGGCGACTTCCCTCGATGCTGAGGGCAATGCCTCCAGGAGGTGCTACGAATACGTCCGCGCTCCGATCAGCGCGCTGTTGGGCGTTGTCCCTCGATCGTTGCCTCGAGCTGCTCATGTCGAATTCTGGAAGGTGCACGTCTACGCAGGGGGTTTTCGTACAGCCTCTACGCGCGTCTTCAGCGGCGCGCCGCTTGCGGCGCGTCCGCTGCGAGTATTGGTTGGGCGTCAAGTTGCCTTCTGGCGCACGAGGCGGACCTGAAGCTCGCATCCCACCGCAGACGCATAGCGCTTCAGAGTTGCAAGTGAGGGGGTGTGCTTCCCGGCAGATTCCAGCCGCGAGACGGCGCTCTTGGTTGTACCCATGCGCTCTGCGACAGCGTCCTGAGTGAGCCCTGCGCGTGCGCGCGCCTGAAGCATTTGGTGGGCGACTGAGTACTCGAGTTCGAGGGCGTCGTACGCTTCGGCGAAACCCTTGCGAACGCGTGCCTTTCTCAGAAACGCGTTGTGGTCATGCGGGACGGGTTTGTATTTCAAGTCAGCCATCTTGCAACTCCTTTAGGCGCTTGCGTGCCAGCTTCAACTCCCGATCGGGCGTCTCCATGGATTTCTTGATGAACGCGTGCAGAATGACGACGCGCTTCGCGACTACGAAGCAATAGAAAGCGCGTCCAATGCCTGAGCGACCGCGAGGGCGGAGCTCGAACAAACCGCCGCCAAATGCACGAGAGTGAGGCAGCCGAAGGCTAGGCCCGTGCTCCGAAAGCAGTTCAACAAGGCGGGCGTAGTCAGCGAGCACATCGACGGGCCACGCCTCAATCTCTGCGCGCACGCGTTCGTGAAAGTACTCGACCTCGAACGCCATCCGCAGATGTTAGCAAATACGCGAACCCGAGGCAAGGCTGGCTCGTGACGCCCAACGCAGAGCTAAGCCGCGCGCCGGGAGACGCGCCACGCGAGCCCCGAACCCTCGTACGCCAACGAGACCAAACGAAGCCCGCTTGCGGCGCGTGCGCTTGAGCGCCCGGTTGGGCAAGGCTTCCATCGGGCCAGCACCGGTGGCAATGA
>CAZNAH010000149.1:2605-7050 GCA_964570735.1 uncultured Hyphomicrobiaceae bacterium
CAACCTTGAGGCTATCGGCCTGGACGTTTGCTGCCGTTGAGTAGGAACGCGACCTCTTCAGCGTCGATGCGGCGATCGAAAACCGCGACCATTTGCGCCTCCCCAAACTGCCGAACGAGTTCATGTTGACGAACCGGATGATTGCCGAAGTGAAAAGCCTTCCCGCGCTTGCCGTCTAGAAGCCTTTCCACTTCGTAGACACCCCAGCTTCTCGGAGAAGTGTAGTTCCCGTCGGGCTTCAGCGTTGAAGGATCAACGGATTTGGCTAGCAAGGATTTCAAACGAGCTTCACTCATGGCATACGCTCCAATCGCGCCGATTAGCAGGAGGACGCCGAAGACCAGCACGAAGAGGACCCGTAGGGCGCCTCCAAGTAGCGAGTAACTCAATAGCACTGCTATGGCGCCACCGCCGCTCATGTGCAGGTAAACGCCCCGACCTAGGCGAAGGCTTCCCGCTAGCGACATATCGACGGCTCGCTTGATGCCCAACGTAGAGGTAACCGGGCAACGATGGCATGGCGCCTGGGCCGCCAGGCGCTCGTTGTCCATGTTGCGCCTCGCGGCGCGGGCGCTATGCCATTAGCGTTCCGGTTGACCGACATGTTAGGCCGGATTCTTGCCATGAAGCGCTTTGCCGCGCCGGTGGTGGGCAGGCGAAAGGCGCTTTGTCTCGTGGAACGACTCGCGATACGCATCAACTTCCCACAGCCAAGCTTCCTGAACGACATACTTCGAGTCGTAGAGAATCCAGATAAGGCTGTCCCAGTCGAAGTTTGTTGCCTTGGGCACCCAGGTTACGAAGCTGCCGGGTTTGCCGCTGGGTCGATTGCCTTTGACTTGGTAGCGCCGTCCTTGGTACTTGAAGTCATAGCCCTTCTGCACCGACGTGGCGCCTGCCATTGCGGCTGAGTACTGCTCCCCCGTCATTCCGATCAGCATTGCCGCGTCGTACTCGGAGAGCACGGTCGTGATCAGCGGAGCGTTGCCAAAGCGCGACTCCCACAGAAGCGCGGCATCAACAAGCTGCTGACGTACAGGGGAGTTCATGCGGCCCAACGCCCGACTTCAGCGGTGCGCCGCTTGCGGCGCGACCGCTGCAACGCCGGGTTGGGCGTCACGTTTGTATTTCACGCAAGACCTTTGGATGCTTGACGGCGACTTTCAGCAGAGTGCGCGCAGCCCCAGTTGGCTCACGACGCCCTTGCTCCCAATCTTGGAGCGTTCTCGGCGAAACGCCGAGCAACTGCGCGAACTCCTCTTGCGACAAACCGACGCTGGCTCGCGCTTCAGCAGCCGCGGGTAGCTTGACCTTCGTCGCCCGCGCGGCTCGACCGCGACGCATTTGCTTGACCGAGGACAACAGGTCGGCCTGAAACTTCTTGATCTCAGATGGCATCTTCAATTTCCTTCTTCAACTGCGCGAGGAACGATGCAGGCAGGTTATCGAACTTCGCCTTGGAGTAGACAATCAGCAGCCAGACCGTGCCATCTGGCGCGAGAAAGTAAATGACACGCGCACCGCCCCGCTTGCCCGACCCCGACCGCGACCACCGGACCTTCCGACAGCCTCCGGATCCGCGAATGATGTCGCCGGCCTCCGGGTTCGCGGCGATGAAGCTGACAAACTGTTGGCGCTCCGCGTCGGACCAGATCTGCGCCGCGTAGCGGACGAAGACAGCGGTCTCAGCAACAGTACGCATGCCTCATACTACGGCAATGCCGTAGCGCGCGCAAGACTACAGTTACCGCGGGATTGCTGACGCCCAACGCATAAGTTCAGCCGCCGCCGCGGAGCAGCGCGACAAGGGAACCGGCAAGCGACGCTTGCCGGCGTTCGGCTGCAACGATGGTGGCGGCCACCAGCGGCAGCGTGAGCCACTTTCGCGATGCGCGTCACTTCGCCTCCTGGTTCGGCCTGACGCCCAAGGAGCACTCCTCGGGCAACTCGCGCCACCTGGGGCGCATCTCCAAGCGCGGCGACCGGTACTTGCGCATGCTGCTCACCCACGGCGCCCGCTCGGTGCTGCGTGCGGCCACGCTCGCCGCCCGGCGCGGCCAGGACCTCGATGGCCTGCGCCGCTGGGCGCTCTCGGTGCAGGGACGCGCGAATCACAACAAGGCCACCTGCGCGCTGGCCAACAAGATGGCGCGCATCTGCTACGCGACGCTGCGCGACGCCGTGCCCTACGGCCCACCCGCGCAGCGGCCGAAGAAGAAGCTCGAACGCGAGACCTTCGCACTGGCAGTCTGAGAACCCATCAACGCCCGACCAACGCTTTTCTCCCGAGCCTTGCGCAGAGACTGATCGCCCATCATGGCAAACCGGGTCGCCCCCGCATCGCATGACGCCGATAACCCTGCTGGCAGAGGCGCTGTACGCAGCGCGCGTGCCGCTTGCAACGATTGGCGCTGTGGTGTTCGCAGATTCCATGTCGGCACGGGCCGCACAGCGCCCACTCACGATGCCGGATATACGACTGCAGGCTCACCCTCACTGCCAGACCTATCGATCAGAGTCTTTGCTTTTGGGGGGAGTCCATATACGCCGGGTTAGGCGGATACGCGAGAGGGATAAAGATCATCGTGCCACTCTGCGTCAGACGAACAAAACCAGGACCGGTTTGAGTCATTGGCGAACACCGCCAACTCTCTGAGGTGACCGCCGTAGCGCCGATAGATGGCAATGAGTTCGCGCAGCGCGACATTGGAAAGGCGTTTAGACCGGAGCTGGATATGAAGCTCTCTTCCCTCGCCGCGCACAGCGATAACGCCGGGAATGTCTTTCAGCCATCCGAAGAACGCAGCTTCGTCGCCAGGCGATCGATAGTGCATCGCTGCGCGCCAGATGAGGGTTGGCACAGTGTCCGCCTAACGTTCGACATGAGCGGCAGACGAAAGCACGCGAAGCGTGCTTTTGGCTGTCCGCTCGATGGAGGGGTTAGGCGTCACGTTCACATGCCACAGAATTGCACAGCGGGCTCACCCAACGAGGCCGCTTCACCGGATGCATGATTGAAGTTTGAGCGGCGCATGATCTTTCCATCTGCCACCTCGTACTCTAAAGACAGCAAGTTCTCCGGGGCGTGAGATCGACCGTAGTAGTACCACTCCCACTTCACTCGAGACGCCGACGCAAAACTCAGTGTTGCCCCAACGACAGTTGCTTCCGAAGGGTTCCAAAGCGTGAGCGTTTCGCCTTGATCGAATTTCATGACTAGGTGACTCTCCGCTGCGTGGCATGCGACGCACGTGTGCACGTTGTCCATTGGGCGGCCGAACCATTGGCCCCATATGCGAAGAGTGCCGGACTTCTGGCGCTCGGGCAGGCTCTGTACGAATGCGGCGATCTGGCTCAGGCTTGGCATGTGACGCCTCACTATAAGTAGACACCCGAAAAGGTGCTTTACATCGCACCTTGTGGATGTATAAGATTACAGGCATCGAGGGCGTCCGCGTTTCTGGCCAATGGGTTAGGTGTAGCACAAGCGGGGGCCGGCTGCTACCGCGGGGTGGGGGGCATGGCGGAGAAGCGCACGCTGCTGGAGGAGGTTCGGGGGCGCATCCGGGTCAAGCACTACAGCATCCGGACGGAGCACACGTATGTGGACTGGATCCGGCGGTTCATCCGGTTCCACGGGCTGCGGCATCCCCGGGAGCTCGGGGCGGCCGACGTCGAGGCGTTTCTCACCGCGCTCGCGGTGAAGGGGAATGTCGCCGCGTCGACGCAGAACCAGGCCAAGAGCGCGATCCTGTTCCTGTACAAGGAGGTGCTCGGGCGCGAGCTGCCGTGGCTGGAGGACGTGACCCACGCGAGGACGCCCAAGCGGCTGCCGGTCGTGCTCACCCGGGCCGAGGTCGAGGCGGTCCTGGCGCGCATGAGCGGCACGCCCGGCCTGATTGCGCGGCTGACCTACGGCGCCGGCCTGCGGATGATGGAATCGCTGCGCCTGCGCGTGAAGGATCTCGATTTCGAGCGGAACGAGATCCTCGTCCGCGAGGGCAAGGGCTTCAAGGACCGTGTCACGATGCTGCCTGCGAGCGTCGTGGCCGACCTGCAGGCGCACCTGCGGCGGGTGGAGGCGCTCCATCGCGACGACCTCGCTGCCGGATTCGGGGACGTGCACCTTCCCTATGCCCTCGCTCGCAAGTATCCGAATGCGGGCCGGGAGTGGCGGTGGCAGTACGTGTTTCCATCGGCGCGCCGCTCGCTCGATCCGCGGGCGGGTGTGGACCGCCGGCATCACGCCGATCCCAAGGCCGTCCAGCGTGCGATGCAGGAGGCGCTGCGCCGCGCCGGCATCGCCAAGCCCGCCACCCCCCACACCCTCCGCCACTCGTTCGCGACGCACCTCCTCGAGTCGGGCTACGACATCCGCACGGTGCAGGAGCTGCTGGGCCACTCGGACGTGAGCACGACGATGATCTACACGCACGTGCTCAATC
>CAZNAH010000150.1:0-6902 GCA_964570735.1 uncultured Hyphomicrobiaceae bacterium
GATCGCGGCGCGTATTCGCCCGGGGGTGGAGCGACGAGTTCTGCCGGGTTCGTGCGGACCGGAGGTCCGCACTCCCGAATTGAGCAACGAATATGCAACTCGGGACAGTGATGATTGCGGAGCCAAAGAAACGGCTACACGCATGAAGCGCCTGAATAATGAGGCGCTCCGCCCGCAACGGTGTTCGATTGCAACACAAAAACCCCGGAGGATGTCCCCTTGTGGTGGGCGTTCGGCGGCGCAAGCAGCGCGGTGCGGCTACGTCTTCAGCCTGTTTCAGGGGTTCTGGCTGCGCGAACCAACCCTTGTCAGCAGTTCGAGAATCTGCACCGCGTCGAGCGCCGCGCCCTTGCGCAACTGATCTCCGCAGGCAAAGAGATTCATGCCCCGGCCGTCGGGCTGGCTGGGGTCTTCGCGGAGGCGTCCGACGAGGACGTGGTCGCCGCCGGTGGCGTCGACGGGCATGGGGAAGGTGTTGCGTTCGCGGTCGTCGACGAGGCGCACGCCCGGGGCGCGGGACAGGGCCTCGCGGGCCTGGGCGACGGTGACGGGGCGTTCGAACGTCAGGTTGATCGACTCCGCATGCGCCCGCGGGACGGGGACGCGGACGCAGATCCCGCGTTACGGTGCATCCCGGATATCCCGAGTCAAACTGTCGATGCGCTCGGCTAGTCCCGCCCGCGTGTTCTCATCCGTTGCCAGAAGCCTTGCCCGCTCGAAAGTGACAAGGGCTTCACGTACGCGGTCCGACGCGATCTGCGCGTCGGCGAGGGTTTTGAGCAGGGTGCAGGTTTCCTGCGGCGAGGCGTGCAAGGCGCGCTGGGCTAGCCCCTCAGCGAGCGCGATATCCTCCTGCCTGCCCGACTGGAGCATCATCTCCGCGCAGCCGCGTAAACTCTCCGGCGGCGCGTCAACGCGATCCAGCAGCGAGCCGCACGCCTCGGCGGCCTTTGCACGACATTCCAGAGCGTCTGCCTCCGTCCCCGTTTGCTGAAGCAAGCCGGCCGCGTCGTGAAACCCGGACGCCGCACTCCAAAGCTGCTGCGCATTGCCCTTGGGCGCCCTTTCAACAAGAACTATCGCTTCGTGTGCGAGCCGGCGCGCTGTTTCGACATCTCCATCGCCCATTGCGGCATGGGCCATGCGCAGGGCGAAGTTTGATGCAAACTCGATGGCATCCACCCGGTGCGGATCGTTCGCCAGCAGGGCGGAGGACAGTGCGTAGGCGCGTTCGTACATGGGTTGCGCCTCATGGCGAGGCATTCGATCGGCGAGACTTTCGATGGCGTTCATCAGTCCGACAATATAGTCGCGGTTGAGTGGATCGATCTGATAGAGGCGCTCGGCGAGTTCCAGCGCAGACGCAAAGTTCCTGGTCGACGCCAGCACATCTTCGTTCCAGTCAGCCAAGACTCCCAGATAAGTGTGCGATTGGCGTGCGCAACCCAGGGCTGAGGCGTGATCGGGATTCCCGATCAGGACAGCCCGGCAAATGTGCAGCGAGCGTTCGGCTTGTTCGATGGCCATGGCGATGTTGCCCGCGTGAAGTTCTACGGCGGAGAGCCGCTGCAGGCTCCACGCGTGCTCACAGAGGTTCTCCACCGAAGGCGATTCCTCCGCCGCGGCCCGCGTCATCGCCTCCGATTGTTCGAGCCAGTTGCGATAGTCCGTGGTGTGTCCGAGTGCGAAATGAACATCGGCGATCAGAACCATGTCGATGGCAAGCTCGCGGCGCAATAGCACATCCATGCCTCGTGCTTCGGCAACATCACAACGCAGTCGAAAAGCCTCCTCGCGGCAGCTCAGCGATTCCAACAGGTTGCCCTGCTCATGAAGGACATTGGAGTACTGTCGCTCTGCGTTCGCGGCGAGCGATTGGAGTCGCGGGTTGTTCGGGTCGCGTGACAGCAGCCCGCGAGTGTCGTCGCGGGCGTCGGAGGCCATACGCGCGCGCAACGCGAGCGTGCCGGGGCGCGTGTCCAGATCGCGCAGCACATGCTGCGTGATTTGCTCAAGGCGCCGAGCCCAGTGATGTTCCGCGGAACGCGCCCGCGTGCTCTCCATCAGGGCAACGGCGGACACGGCCAGGAGCATCAGCAGCGCCGCCGCGGAGAGCGTGACGGACGTACGATGGCGACGAACGATGCGGCGCAGGTGATCCATCGTGGTCTGGGGTCGTGCGGAGATGGGTTCGTCGTTGAGGTGGCGGCGAATATCGCCGGAGAGCTCGCCGGCGGAGGCAAAGCGCTGTTCAGGCCGCGGCGACAGTGCTTTGGAGACGATCGTATCGATGTCGCCGCGATACTCCGGTTTCAGTGAAGCCAGGCGCGGCGGCGTCCGATCGCAGATGGCTTCAAGGGATTGCGCCAGCGAAAGCCCGTGCAATTCATGGGGAGGTCGTTCCGTGAGCAATTCGAAGAGCATCGCACCCAGGGCGTATACGTCCGCGCGCGTGTCGACATCGGCGATCTGACCTCGCGCCTGTTCCGGCGCCATGTAGGCCAGTGTGCCGACAGGCTGTCCACTGAGCGTGTGCCGGGTCGACTCCTGGCCTTGAAGCTCCAGGATCCGCGCCACGCCGAAGTCCAGCACTTTGGCATCGCCGTCGTCCGTAACCAGAACATTGCTCGGTTTGAGATCGCGGTGAACGATGCCCTTCTGGTGTGCGTGCTGCACGGCGTCGGCTACGTCGGCAATCAGTTTGAGTCTGCCACGCACGTCCAGCGGGGCAGCGCGTCCCGTCGTCCGCATGCCGGAAGCATAGTCGAGAAGTCCCGTGCCTCGGATCAAAGCCATGGCCAGGAATGGCTGCTCACCGTCTCCCCAGTCCACCATGCCGGATTCGAAGAAGTGAGCGATGCCGGGATGCGACAATCGTCCGAGAATGCTCACTTCGTTCCTGAACCGCCGGACCAGCGAACGCCATTCCGCCGCAGGGATCCCCGCCGACCGGCGGATCACTTTGATCGCCGCCAGTTGCGGGGGAAAGTCCCGTGCTCCTTCGAACACCGTACCCATGCCGCCGTGTCCGAGCACGGCGCGCAAGACGAAGGAACCGATCTTCCGACCCACCCAGAGATGCGCGCCACGCTCGCGTCGCCCTTCGAGCGGGTCCACTTCATCAAGTTGAGCCTGTTGAAGCAGGTCTCGAAGGATGTTCAACGACGACGGGTCTAGAGCCTTTTGTTGATCGAGGAAGCACGCGCGCTGATTCTCCGGTAGTGTCAGCGCCTCATGGAACAGCGTTTCAAGATCGGTGAATCGATTCACGTCCATGTCCATTCCGCCGGCGGTGTGGCGGCGCTGAAAGAGCATTCCCATCGGCGACGAATCGTGGCGATGTGCGAAACCGACCCCACCGTCCGCCCGCCGCTCATTCGGGTGAAAGTTGCTGACGGAGCCAAGCCTTGGCGAACTTCCATTCCCGTTCGACGGTGGCGCGAGAGATCCCCAGCGCTGCCGCAGTTTCCTCATCCTTCAGTCCGCCAAACCACTTATGCTCCACCACCTCCCATTTTCGGCGATCGCACGCGCGAAGACGCTCGATGGCCTCGTGAAGCGCCATCAAGTCAAAGCGCGGTCGGCCGTCCTCGGGATCGTCCCGGCCCGGGTCAAATGGGACATGGACCGCCTCGCCGCCGCGCTTCTGTGCCTGAGCTGCCCGCAGGCGGTCGATCAGGGCGTGGCGCATCGCCAAAGAGAAGAGCGCGAAACCCTGCCCGTCTCCCTCAATGAGCGATGCGGATTCCGCCAGCCGTCGATAGGCCGTGTGAACGAGCGACGTGCCGGCGTGGTGACCCAACCCACGAGCGAGACGGCGCAGCTCGGCGTACTTGCGCGCGACGAACCGCGCCGGCGTTTCACCTTCGCTCGAGTCGAAGCACGTCAAGGTCGTCAAGATCGTGTTCTCGTTTTGTTGCAGCACCTGCGGCCGATCTTCTGCAAATCTGTCCCCCGCATTTTGCTGACACAGCTGATCCACCGATCGTGAGGGCGCAGGTCCAGTTTATACGCTCTCCAAGTGAGCGGAAAGAAAAAGGCCCCTGGGCCGCCGCCAGAGGCGCTGCGCCATGGCTCCGGACGCGCAGGCCCACGGGCCAAGCGATCCACGAGACAACAAAGGGGAAGACGAATGCGACGCCTGAGCGCCACGAATCCGGTCTGTGTTTTATTCAACAGAATACCACGGGCACGCGGGTATCCCGCGGCATGGTTCGCCTTGCCGTTCATTCTGGCCGGATGCGCTCCCGTGGAAGTTACGCCCTGCCTCGATTGCCTCTCCGCGCCGGCCGGCACCTGGACGGGGCTTCGAGTCAACCCGGTCAGCGGGGAGTCGTTCCCGATGAGCGTCGAGATCGACGACGGGGGACGGCAGTTTATCGGAACCGTGCAGACGGATGAGATCACCTTCTGGCGCTTCAGCGGTCACGTCGTGGACGGCGCCGACTTCACCGCGGACGAGAGGGCGGAATGGGAATCGGCCCTCGGACGCGAGGTCACCGCGGACCTTCTCCTCATCGAGTTCGAGCCAGAAACAAAGCTGGAAGGCCATTTCATTCGAGGGACATTTCGAGCGTGTATCGAAGATGATGCGATGACGGGGATACAGGTGGATGGGGAGTATCAGCATGAGTTCAGTTTGTTGTGGCAATCCTGAGCAGAAGGGTCGTCCGGGCGGCGAAGATTCGAAATCACTTTCACGGGAGGTTAGAATGCGTCAGTCGGTTTCAATATCGACCATGATCGTCGGGCTGTGCGGAGCGCTGAACCCGTTATGGGATTTCAGTGCCACGGCGGCGGTCACCCAACAGCAGGCAGCTTCGCCGGCAGTCGGCGATGGTGAGGGACCGTCCGGCTCCCGGGACAGCATTGCCCTTTGTCTTCCCGGCCATTTTGTCTGGTTCTTCGATTACAATCTGGACGGCAGGTTTGACTATGGCACTCAATGGGGGCTATCAGGTGACCGCTGGGCCGCCGGGGAACCCCTGAAGAAGCACAGGAATGGGTGCGAGGAGCTGATCGCGCACAGGCATCATGATTATCAGTACGGTACCTGGTACACCAAGATCAATGATGGTTGCCCGGGATACTCGGGACGATTCATCATGCGCGATCTGTTTGTCACGTCGTATGATCCTCGCGTGGAACGGCACCTCGTGATTGGTGATTTCAACGGAAACGGAAAGCAGGAGGCCGCCGACTACTTCGAAATCGGTTCGTGGGGTGAAATCGTCATTGACCGCAACGGCAACCTGAAATGGAACGCCGATCGCGACACTTGGTCCGATGTCTATTACGGTCTGTCAGGTAAAGACCATATCATGGCTGGAAATCTCGGGAAGGGTTGTTGCGATGAAGTTGCGGTGTGGCGAGACGCTTCGGGCAACTGGGAGTTCTACAGCAATGATGTGGAAGGGCGACCAACGGTGAATCGATGGAAGACCACTCAGTTCGGCCTGAGCGGCGATATTCCGTTTCTTGCCAAAGTGGATGGAGACGGTCTCGATGATCTGTGTGTGTTCAGGCCATCACTAGGTTGGGTCTTCGTGAATTATGCCTCGAACGGGTACGATGATTATGAAGTGGATCAGGTGATCGATTACTCCTCCGATATTGCACGCATCAATCAGCAGTATGGGTCGCCGGGAGTTGAATGGACAACCGGCGCAGTTGGAATACGGACAAATTGATTGCGATGCTGCCCTGCGAGGAACACGGTGCAATGCGGAGTCTTGATTGTTGCGAGGGGGGGTAGTGCGTCCATGGTTATGAAGGAACGTGCAGCTTGTGTTGCGGGATTGCTTTCGTTGCTAATGGTGCCTCTGCACTTATCCGCGGCGGTGATGGTGGGTTGGGGCAACAACAGTTGCCTGCAACTGGATCCGCCCTTGGGTGCGAACTACGTCGGCGTGGTGGCGGGGGATTGTTACACGCTCGTGCTGGATGGGACTGGAACGCTCTCGGTTCTGGGAACGGACTGGATCGCCGATGGCATTCGCGCTGACATACCCGAAGGGGAGCGATTCATTGCGATCAGGGGTAAGCGGGGGCACGCGTTGGCGCAGCGGGCCGATGGCACGCTGGTCGGCCTCGGCGCCAACGATTTCGGACAAGCCTCGCCGCCAGTGGAACCTTTCGTGTCCTTCGTGGCTGGAAGCAACCACAGTCTGGCGATACGTCCCGATGGAACCCTTGCGGCGTGGGGTTTTGGCGATTACGGGCAGACCGAAATACCGGAAGGGAATGACTTCGTGGCCATCGATGCGGGTGAGTACCACAACCTGGCGCTGCGGTCGGATCATACTGCGTTCAGTTGGGGCTGGTATGGGGGAGAGGTAGCCGAGGTCAGCGCTATCGCGGCGGGGTGGGGACATTGCCTGGTGCTCAGGCTGGACGGTTCACTCTACGCATGGGGCACGAACGGGTTCGGTGAGCTGAACGTACCCGAGGGGAATGATTTCGTGGCCATCTGGGCCGGCGGCTTCACGAGCGCGGCCATGCGCGCCGACGGCACGTTCGAGGTCTGGGGGAACACCGCCGAAGGTGAGGAAGGTGTGCCAGAGTTCATCAACCCGGCGTCGGTTTCGTTCGGTTTCTTCCACGGCGTCGCACTCGCTCCCACCGGCGATTGTCAAGGATCTCCGGTGGCGTCAGCGACGTGCATCGAGGGGCGCGGCAAGGTCGTGGCGAAGATCAAGGACGCGGAGCCGGGCGCCACCCTTACCTGCTGGTTGGACGCGCCCGATGGTCCCTGGCAAGCGATGAGCATCAGCGAGCGGGGCCGAGGCAAGGCCGTGTTCCGCGGGTTGTCCGACGGCGAACATTTCGTCACGGTCTGCGACCAGTCGATTCGCGTGGCTTGCGCGCCTTAGGGTGCCCGCAGGAGTTCGAGAATCTGCACC
>CAZNAH010000151.1:0-6005 GCA_964570735.1 uncultured Hyphomicrobiaceae bacterium
CATCCTGACTCTCCTTCTCTCAAATCAGTGTCCAAGAAAATCGTGGGGCGGGGGAAGGAATCGGGACTGGCGATGAGCACAAATGGAATCGACGGCGGACAGCAGCCGATGCAGGCGCCGGCGCTGAGCCCAGAGTTCCTGACCGGGAGCACCGAAGCCGGCCTAGACAAGATTCGTACTCGGCTGCTCGATCTCACAAACCGTAACCGCCTTTTGAACTTTCGGCACAGCGTAGCATCTTCCCTGCGTGTTGTTGAAGCCGACCCCAATGCGGTATTCCGGTGCCTTCTCGATGGCGGGAAGCTCGAATTCGTGCCGGTACCTGAACCGGACCCTAGATTCGATCCCGACCTGTCCGGCGAAGCCGGTGTCTGCGAGAAACCACCTGCGGCGGAGTATGCAAAGACCCTTGGATGGGAGACTTCGTACGATCTTGATGCTTCTTCAGAAGGAGGGAATGCCGCATCCCTTCGGGTGCTCCAATACGTCGAGGGACTGGAAACACTGACGCGCAAGATCGGCAGCGCTGCGAAAACCGCCATCGAGGAGTCAGGCACCAACATGCTGTACCTGATTCTCGGGTTCCTCGAGTGGTATGAGGCGGACGACTCGCAGCAGGCCAGACTTGCCCCCCTGCTAACGGTGCCGGTAGCCCTGGAGCGATCCGGAGGGAAAGGCAAGGGTTTCGAATGCACTCTCGAATATTCCGGCGAGGATTTCACGACTAATCTGTCGCTGGTCGAGAAGATGCGCCGCGATTTCGGCGTAGAGATCCCGGTTGTGGAGGAAGAAGACACGCCCGAGGATTACTTCGCGCGTTTCACACCATTGCTTAAACAAAAGCCGCGTTGGCGGATACGGCGGCAAATCACGCTCTCCCTACTGAGCTTTGGCAAACTGCTGATGTACCGTGATCTCGACCCGAAGACTTGGCCGGCAATCGCATCGCACGCGCTCGTGAAGGAATTGTTCGAAGGTACTAAGAGTGGGACAGTTACTCATGCCGCGGAGTATCCTATCGATGCGCCGGAGATAAAATCGTATGTCCCTTCGTTGATCCTCGATGCCGACAGCTCCCAGCACAGCGCTCTGATCGATGCGTTGCAGGGCCGGAACCTTGTGATTGAGGGACCGCCTGGTACTGGCAAATCGCAGACTATCACGAACCTCATCGCAGCAGCCCTGGTGAACGGGAAGACTGTCCTATTCGTCTCCGAGAAACTGGCCGCCCTGGAGGTCGTCCGGCGAAGGCTTGACGAGGCGGGGCTGGGACTTTTCTGTCTTGAACTGCACAGCCACAAGACGAAAAAGCATGCGCTGCTCAATGATCTCGCCGCGCGCCTGAAGGCGAAGGGTACATTCCGCGATCCGCGGGACCTCGATCAGCATCAGGCAGCCGTGGAGGACCGCAAGCGGCTGCTGACGCAATATGCGGGTTTGGTCAACAAAGCGATCATGCCTTTCCAGGCAACGATCTTCGAAGTGCTCTGGGCGCGCGACCGCTATTATCAGGAGCTGCCATGCGCACCGCAGGCGGTCGAACATCTCTTGCTCCCTGCCGTGAAGGATTTCACGCGCGGAGAGTTCGGCGAGGCGCTGCAATTTCTATCCGTGTACGGAAACCATCTCGCCGGGATCACGCAGCTAGCGGAGCAAACTGGCGAGCACCCGTGGTCGTGGGTGGCGAAGAGCCTGAACTTCGACGATGAGATCAGGCTCCTTGATCGTCTCGGCGCCTTTTCGGCGGATCTTCGATCTTCCATCGAAGTGCGCGAGGCACTGGCACGGACCGCGGCGCTTAACCTCGAAGAAGGCATCGGAGGCCTGCGCGAAGCTGAGACTTACCTACTGCGATTGCCGGCGCCCGCGCAAGGTGTCTGTCCCACCCTTTTGTCGCCTTGCCGAGACCAGCGGACGCGCGCGCGACTGCGCGGTTTCATTAGAGATGTCGAGGATGCCAGGGCTTTCGAGGCCGCCCTGGCGGCAGCTTCGGCGGGCGGGGATGCCGGTACTCTATTGGGAGAAGAGGCGGGGCGGCGACTGGCTTACGCATTTCAAAACCTCAAGTCGCTGGGCCTCGAGCAAAACAGCGCTGCTCAACTCGGTCAGTTGCTCGACCGCGTGCGCTCAGCTGAACAAGCGCTGAGTGAAGCAGCCCGCGGTTACGCTGCTCTGCAAGCGCTGCTCGGATCGCAGCTGGATTTCAGCATGGTGGGCGTCGATCTGGTAATGCGCTGCCTGCGCCTGATCGAAAATGCTCCCGCCGATGTCCTCCATCTCCGCACGGAAGGGCTGGAGCCGGAAGGCGTCAGGCAGCTACTTCTGAGGGCCGCCGATGAAGCCCGCGCGCTGCGCCAGCACCACGCGGAGTTGGAGGCGGCATTTGATCTTGCGCTCGCGCAGGAAATCGCCGGTGCTGGTCGGCTGAAGGAGCATGCTCTTGCCATCGAAGAGGCGGCCTTCTGGCAGGTCTGGTTCGGCCGCGCATACCGGCAGGCCGCAAAAACGTACACGCGGCTGTCGCGCAAACGCGCCAGGGCAGCACGCGAGATTATGAGCCACGATCTGCGGGTGATCGCCGACTATATTCACCGGCGGATGCAGTTTGACACTCAACATCATTGCCGGGAAGTGCTGGGCCCGCATTTCCGCGGTGTCGAAAGTCCCTGGGACGACGTTGTGGTGCTGATTGCTTGGTACGAGGAGATCTTTGTCTCGTTGCCGGAGGAAGGCCACGATTTTCACGACCTTCTGCTCAGGGCGCGCGCGGAGCGCCTGAAAGCGATCAAGAATCAGCTCACCGACGTCGCAGTGCACCGCGAGGGGCTCGCGCGCCTGAAGGATACATTGAAGATGGTTACGGCGACATTTCGGCTCTCGGCATCGGCGACCCACTCGCTGGATGACGTGACCGGAGCGCTTCAGGCCATAGACGCTCAGATCGAAGAAGCACTCTCTGCCTGCGCAGCGATCGGCCTGCGCGAGGACTTTCCGCTGTCGCAGATTCCGACTTTGCTGGATACGGCGCAAAACTACAGGATTTGCGCAGCGCGCGTGCTTGCTGACGACGAGGTGCGGCAACTGCTAGGTGCGAATTATGCCGGCCTGACTACGGATCTTAATCTGCTCAGGGCGACGGTGGATTTCGCCGAGGCCATCGACACTAGCGGCCTACGCGATCAATCCGTGCAGTGGATCTTATCCGAAGACTATGCGATGCGTCTTGAACAACTTCGCGGTCAGCTTGCTAGCGCTCACGCCCTCGGCGACACGTTGGCGGTCGCGGCCGAGGAGATTCGGACGCTAAGTGCCTCCGCCCGCTGGCCCACTGCAGACGGCGCGCCCTTGCAATCGCTGCTGGCCACGGTGGAGCGGGCGCTAACGCATCGCGAGGACCTGCCCCGGTGGGTTCATCTTTTGCGCCTGCGCGCGCAAGCGGGGGAGCACGGCGTCGACCGGCTCACGGTTCTAGCCGATGACGGCGCCATCGAGCCGGCCCATCTCGTTCCGGCCTTCCGGTTTGTTTTCTACAACACACTCGCACGTCGTGCCTTTGCCGAGCATCCTGCACTTTCGGAATTTAGTGCTTTGACGCAAGACCTCGTGCGCAGGCAATTTGCGGAAAGTGACCGAAAGGCCATTGCCCTCTTCCGCGAGCGGGCAGCTGCCCTGATCGACTCCCGACCGGTTCCGTATGGTAACCAGAGCGGCCCGGTCGGCACGTGGACCGATCTTGCGCTGATCACGAAAGAGATCAACAAACAAAAGCGGCACATCCCTATCAGGCAACTGGTGCGCAGGGCCGGCAACGCCCTGCAATCGCTAAAGCCCTGCTTCATGATGGGACCACTGTCGGTGGCACAGTATCTCGCGCCGGGCGAAATTCATTTCGATCTGATCGTTATGGACGAGGCGTCGCAGCTCAAACCCGAGGAGGCCATTGGCGCAATCGGGCGCGGAGCGCAGATTGTGATCGTCGGCGATCCCAAACAGCTGCCGCCCACGAATTTCTTCCAGCGTGTAACCATGGACGCCGACGGGCAGGAGGACGAGAATTCGCTCACTATTGTTGAGGAGGGAGAGAGCATCCTCGATGTGGCGAGCACCCTTTATCAGCCGGTGCGACGGCTGCGATGGCATTACCGCTCCCGGCATCACTCGCTGATAGCGTTTTCAAACCGGGAGTTCTATCAGGGCGATCTGGTTATCTTTCCGTCCGCCTTCCAGGAGGATGGCGGGCTCGGCGTCAAATATCACCCGGTTTCAGGCGGCGTGTTTGAGAGCAGCCGCAATCCTCGGGAGGCAGCGGTTGTGGTGGAGGCGGTGCTCGATCATTTGCGAGAGCACCCAGAAGAATCACTCGGCGTCGTGACGCTGAATTTCGAGCAACGCGAGCTGGTCGAGGAGTTGTTGGATCAGAAGCTGCGCACCGATCCGTTCGCGATGGCGTACCAGGAACGCATGAATGCTGTGCACGAGCCGTTCTTCGTCAAGAACCTTGAAAACGTTCAGGGCGACGAACGCGATGTGATCTTCATATCCGTTACGTATGGTCCGGATGCTAGGGGCAACCAGTATATGCGCTTCGGGCCCATTAACGGCGCCAACGGGCACCGGCGCCTAAACGTGCTGTTTACGCGTGCGAAGCGGCGCGTTGAGGTTTTCAGCTCGCTCGATCCTGATCGAATTCAGACGACTGCTGGTAGCCCTTGGGGCCTTCGGGCGCTCAAGCAATATCTGACCTTTGCCCGCAATGGCATTTTGGAAGCGCCGGATAACGGCGGTGGGCAGGCGGAGAGTGATTTCGAGAAGGCGGTCGGAGCGGTGCTGAAGGAGCGTGGCTATTCCGTTGTCACGCAGGTTGGTGTTGCTGGATTCTTTATCGATCTAGCGATTCGGCATCCGGCGAAGCCCGGAACCTTCCTCCTCGGCGTCGAGTGCGACGGCGCGAGCTATCATTCAGGCCGCTCGGCGCGCGACCGCGACCGCCTTAGGCAAGAGATCCTGGAGAATCTCGGCTGGAAGATCCACCGCATCTGGTCAACCGATTGGTTTAAGAGTCGTAACACCGAAATCAAACGGCTGCTCGCGCGGATCGAGGACCTACTGGCCCGCGATCCCGACTATCAGCAGCAGAAGCAGAAAGCGCAGAGGGGGGAAGCCTTGCGTTCGCGGCTTGTGGATTTGCTCGACCGCGAAATCAGGCCAGCCTTTGCCGGTTCTGATCCGGAAAGATGCCTGTTGCGCCCAACACTTATGGATGAATTCATCCGGCGGAAGCCAAGGTCGAGAGATGATTGGTTCCGTTTGATCACCCCGGAGTTGCGGTCGGGAACAGATCCGAAACAGGTGGGTCATTTTCTGCCGCGGGTTCTGGAGATCATCAACGAAATATTCGAGGACTGAAACGCATTATTATAGCGTTCGGAACCAGTTCTCATCGTCGGGAAAGGCCATCAACGAGGCCTGACCGGCCAAGGCGCGATCATGGCGATCGCCTGGGCATCATGGCGCCGCGTAGAGCAGGATGTAGCCGAGCGTTGTTCCGCTTGGTGTTTTCACCCTGAGCACGCCAGCCCAGCCGGAGGGGTTGTTGGCGGCGGCCAGTTCGGCAAGACGATAACCGTTGCCGGAGCCGCCGGCGAGGATGAGTTCGCCGTTGGCGGTGAGTTCAAGGAGGGTGCTGTCCGCGAGGTTGGAGCCGGGGCCTTGGATTTTGAGGGGCGAGGTGGTCGAGTCTGGGGCGGCGATGCTGGTGGGTCCGGCGGCGAGGCCGGAGGCGAGGTGTTGTGTCTGCGACGCCCAGGTGCGGGCGTAGGCTTTTTGCGGGTCGTTGCCCTGCTGGAGGCAGGCGCCCCAGAGGTGGATTTCGCCGGTGGTCCAGTAGTCGCCGTTCGCGGCGTACTGGCGGACGACGATCCAGAGGCCGGTTTGGCCGCTCGCGAGGGTGCCCGTGATCTTGAAGCGTTGCCAGGCGGTCGTGAGCGTGATCTGAGTCGGGCCAG
>CAZNAH010000151.1:6024-6786 GCA_964570735.1 uncultured Hyphomicrobiaceae bacterium
CATACGGGTTGTCGACGATGGCGATCGAAACCTTGCGCGTGCCCGACGGAACGCGGCCCCAGATGTAGAACGTGTAGGTACCGCCGTCGGCAAGGCCGGCGATCTGCTGCTGGATGACGGGCGTGGTGGTGACGGCGGTGATTACGTCCGCGGTCTGGTCGCCGTCCGGGGCGATGACGGCGTTCGAGGTGACCGAGCAAGAGCCGCCGTTCTTATCCCAGGCCGCCGCGGCGAAGTCCTCGGAGTGCTTCGCCATGTTCTCCAGCGGGCCACCGATGGTTTGATGCGGGCCACAGTCCACGGGGCCGGTGAAGTGCTCGCCTGCGCGGTTGGCCGGGACATAGCCGAGGGCGTTCGTGATTTCACCTGATTCGGGTGGGCTCGCGCTGATGGTCACGCTGACCCGGTCATTCGCAGGGTCATCGGCGGCGGCAAGCGACACACGCGTGCCCTGGACCAGGTTGAGGGCCCTGCGCGTCCCGATGTCGGCGCCGTCCTTCTGAACCTTGTGGGGCAGTTCCCCGCTCACGATGTCGGTGGCTGTGTGCGTGTGGCCCGGCAGATCGCCCGCCGCGAGGTTCGCTCCGGCGGTTACGCGCCCCTTGGAATCGATCGTCACCTTCGGATACGTGCCCGGCGACGCGCCTGAGGGCGCCATCGAGAGCACCCCCGACTCGACGGCGAGGCCTCCGGCGGCGTCGACCTGGACGATGCCCTTGTTGCCGTAGCCGGCGTCCGGGTAGGAGAAGGCGCCGAAGGTCT
>CAZNAH010000152.1:0-6676 GCA_964570735.1 uncultured Hyphomicrobiaceae bacterium
CCAGGTCTTCGAGCGGGACGTAGCGCACGCCCTGCCGCGCTTTCTTCTGCGCCTGGGCTTGCGCGTCGAGCGCGTCCCACTCGTCCTTCCACTCATTGACGACCGCCGGGCCGTAAACCTCGGTGAGGCCATAGACATGGGTGACGTTGAAACCCGCCTCGCGCATGGCGGCGAGAACCGCTTCCGGCGGCGGCGCGGCGGCGGTCAGAAACTCCACGCGCTGCGGCAGGGGGCGCTTCACCTCGGGCGGCGCATTCAGGATCGTGGACATCACGATGGGCGCGCCGCACATATGCGTGATGCGGTGCTCGTCGAGCGCGCGCCAGATGGCATCCGCCCGGACGTAGCGCAGGCAGACCTGCGTGCCCGCCACGATGGGCAGGGTCCAGGGGAAGCACCAGCCGTCGCAATGGAACATCGGCAGCGTCCAGAGATAGACAGGATGCTTGCCCATATTGCCCGCGAGCGTATTGCCGAGGCTGAGCAGGTAAGCGCCGCGATGGTGATAAACCACGCCCTTGGGATTGCCCGTGGTGCCCGACGTATAATTGAGCGTGATGGCGTCCCATTCGTCGGCGGGCATCTTCCAGGCGTAGTCAGGCGTGCCCGTTTCGAGGAAGGCTTCGTAATCGAGCGCGCCGAGCCGCGAGCCGAGGCCGGGGAAGACGGGGTCCGCATAATCGATGACGATGGGCTTGCGCTTCGCCAGTCTGAGCGCTTCGCCGATCACGGGGGAGAATTCCGTGTCCGTGATGAGCACCTTCGTTTCGGCATGGTCTAGCATGAAGGCGATGTTCGCCGCGTCGAGCCGCGTGTTGATGGAATGCAGCACAGCGCCCGTCATCGGCACGCCGAACTTCGCGTCGAGCATCGGCGGCGTGTTGGCGAGCATGACGGAGACGGTGTCGGATTTGCCGATGCCGAGCCGCGCGAGCGCCGAGGCGAGCCGCCGCGCCCGTCCGCAGAACTCCGCATAGGTGAATGTCCGGTCCCCATGAACCACGGCGGGACGATCGGGGAAGATTTGCGCGGCGCGTGCCAGGAAGCCGATCGGCGTCAGCGGCTGATGATTGGCGGGGGTCTTGTCCAGATGCTTCGCGTAGGCGTCGGTCATGGCTGGCCTCTCATGACGATGGGCTTGCTATGGTAGCTGATCCGCGGCAGTTGAAAATCCATCCTTTGGGCAGCCTGCCGCGCCCGCAGGCAGCGTCACGGGTCAATCGTCGGCGTCGCCCAGCGTGCGCCATTGGCCCTGCTCGAAATCATAGGCGAGGAGATCGCCCTCCGACATGTCGAACAGCCAGCCGTGCAGCACGAGGTTTCCCGCCTCGACGCGCTCGCGCACGAAGTCATAAGTGAGCAGGTTCTCGCGCTGGGCGAGGATATTGGCCTTCACCGCCTCGTCGGTGGTCTGCGCCGCCCCGACATGGCCGTTAGCGATCCAGCGCCGAAGGTGCGGCTCCACCTGCGCGTGGGTGTGAATGGCTTTCACGCCGCCGCACCCCGTATGGCCGCACACGACGATATCGTCGATGCCGAGATGCAGAACCGCATATTCGATCGCCGCGCCCACCGACGCATCGCCCGAACCGGCCGGCGGCACGAGGTTCGCGATGTTGCGGACGACGAAAAGCGTGCCGGGGTCGGCGCTGGTGATGAGGTCCGGCACCACGCGGCTGTCAGAACAGCCGATCCAGAGCATGTTCGGCGCCTGATGCTCCGCGAGCTTCTCGTAGAATGCCTTGTCGGCGGAAAACTGCTGGCGGAAACGGCGAAACCCTTCCACCGCGCCGCGCACGTCCTTGTCTTCCGGCAGCGCCCGGCCTGACGCTGCCGAACCAGGGGCCTGAGCCGGGTGCGCTGCGGCTTTCTTTCCCCACGGCCAGAGTTTCATTGGCGTCCCTTCGAGGCTTGCATCGTGCGAAATCCACTCGGCTGATGCGCTATTTTTTGGAACTTGTCCAGATTGTCGCATCATCACCGGCAAGGGCGGCGCGGATCGCCTCGGGCATGCGAAGGAGACGGCCGTCGAGGCTGACGAGCACGCACTGCGCCGTCAGGCGAAACAGCGCGTCCCCGGCCCGGCGCACCTCCTGTGCGAGCACGATGCTCGCCTTCGTCACCTCGACCGGATGCGTCAGGATGGCGAGAACATCGTCGATCCGGGCAGGCTTGAGGAAGTCGAGCGTCATGCGGCGTACGGCGAAGGCGCAAGCCTCGCCCGCATCGCCCGCGAGGAGCCTGGAATGGTGGATGCCGAGCAGGCGGAGGAAGTCCGTGCGCCCTCGCTCGCACCACCGCAGATAGGAGGTGTGGTAGACGAAGCCCGAGAAATCCGTGTCCTCATAATAGACGCGGACGTCGAGCCGGTGGCCGCCGCCATCGAGCCGGCCGCTGAGGCCGGGCCACGGTTCCGTGTCCCTCCCGGACGAGTCGCTCACCGGCAGCGCGCCTCAGGCGGCGGCAAGCATCGGGGCAGGCTGCGCAGAAATCCCGTGCGAAGGCGCGCCCGAAAGGCTCGGAACGCCGGGGGCGTCGGCATAGAGAAGCGCGATGGCGAGCGGCGCCGCGTCCGCCGCCGGGTCTCCCGCGACATGGCAATCGAGCGCGAAGCCGATCACGGCCTCAATCCCGGTGGACTTTTCCCTTGCTGTCGCGCTCATCCCCGTCCCTCTCTCGTTCGCCCGTTACGCGTTCCGCGCCCGTCCGGCTTCGGCGCTGGCCGGTCTCATTGCCGCAGCCGCCGTAACCGATGCCCTGCCCGTAATCCACACCGAGGCCGCCACCCTTCTTGGGCCGGCTGCCGGGATGCTTCTGGTCTCCCTCGTCGAGCCCGAAACCGCGGCGCTGCACCCGATCGCCAGGGTCTTCCGTCTTTTTCTTATGCGCCATTGAGAAAAACTCCCGCGAACCAGACGAGCAAACTGGGGCGGGCTCGTGGCAGAGCCCGCTGTTATGCCGCGTTATTTCGAGACCGCCTTCTTGTTGACCGTGTTCATCGCGATCTCGTTGAGCAGCGCATCGGTTTTCTTTTCTTCGTCCAGCGTCTGCTTGAGCAGTTTGGCGGCGTCGTTCATGCCGAGCTGCTCCGCCCAGGCGCACAGCGTGCCGTAGCGCGCGATCTCGTAATGCTCGACAGCCTGATTGGCGGCGATGATCCCGGCGTCCAGCACCGGGCCGTCCTTCGCCTCTTCCATCACTTCGTTGCCTTCCTCAATGAGGCCCTGAATAGCCTCGCACGGCTTACCGCGCGCCTTGCGGTCCAGCATCTCGAAGACAGTCTCCAGCCGTTCGACCTGGCCTTGGGTCTGCTCGCGGTGATGTTCGAGCGCCTGGCGCAGTTCCTCGGAATTCGCGTTCTTCGCCATCTTGGGCAAAGCTTTCAGAATCTGTTTCTCGCCGTGATAAATGTCCTGAAGGGTGGTCAGAAAAAGATCATTGAGCGTGCTTGCGGTAGCCATGGGGGTCATCCTTTTTGCCAAGTGTTGCCCGGTTTCTGGAAAAGCGCGGCGTCCGCCAAAAGTTCCGGCATCTCCCGGCAAAGAAAGAGCAGGCCAGAAGCCTGCTCTCACCTGCCGCAAACCGTGACGGCTTATTGCGTGCGGCTCTGCTCCCCGGAGCCCGAAGCCGTGCCCGTGCCGGACTGCCCGCCGCTCTGGGCCACCTCCTCGCCGCGATCGAGCCGTTTGAAATCGGGCGCGGCGCGCAGCTCGTCTTCCGTGAGGCCGATCACGACGCGCTCGCCGGAAAGTCCGCCATTGTCCTTGATCTGGTCGAAACTCACCGCAACGCGCTTCTCGCCGAGACCGAGGAAGCCCCCGATGCCGATCACGACGGCCTCAAGGTTGCCCTCCGGGGTGATCAGGAGGTCGTTGATATCGCCCACGGCCTGACCCGCCGCGTTGTAAGCCTGGCGTCCTATCAGCCGGGATGCCAGCAATTGCCCCTGCTCCTGGGCCTCCAGGAAGCGCTCGCCGGCGGCTGCGGTCTTCGGCTTGGCCGCTTCCGGCTCCGTCATGACCTTAGGCTCGACGGTGATCGTCTTCGGGGGCTGATCGGCAGGCGCGGCCGGGGCTTGCGCCGAGGGCTCCTGAGGAGCGGGCGCCTGCTGCGCCGGGGGCTGCTGCGGAGAGGGTTCGGGCTGGGTCTGTGCGTAAGCCGGCACGGCCAGTACAGCCAGGATCGCTGTCAGAGCGACATGTTTCATGGTTTTCCTCCGTTCGTAATCGAATGACTGAGAGTCCAACGGAAGGCGGCGTTGCAGGTTCCTTATGCCCGGCAGAACTTTTTACTTTAGCGATGATGCCGCCTGAAAGCGGTTGCGAACGGCAGTTCCACATAGCATTTTGGTTGCATGCGGAGCGGGACAGGCACGGTATGAGAGTTCTCCTTCTAGGTTCGGGCGGCAGGGAGCACGCGCTTGCATGGAAGCTCGCGCAAAGCCCGCGCCTGACGGCGCTTTACGCCGCGCCGGGGAATGCCGGTATCGCAAGGCTCGCCGAGACGGTCGCGCTCGACATCACCGATCATGCCGCCGTGGTCTCGTCCTGCCGCGCCCTGCGCATTGACCTCGTAGTCATCGGGCCGGAAGCGCCCCTCGTAGCCGGTCTCGCGGACGACCTCGAAGCAGCGGGCATCCGGGTGTTCGGCCCGTCGCGGGCGGCTGCGCGGCTCGAAGGCTCGAAAGCCTTCACCAAGGAGCTGTGCCGGCGCCATGACATCCCCACGGCCGCATCCGAAACATTCCGCGACCCCGTCAGCGCACTGGCTCATCTCCGCCATCGCGGCGCGCCTGTCGTCGTCAAGGCGGACGGCCTCGCGGCGGGCAAGGGCGTGCGCATCTGCCTGACCGAGGCCGAGGCCGTCGAGGCAATCGCCGACTGCTTTTCCGGCCTTTACGGCGACGCCGGCTCCACCGTCATCCTGGAAGACCGCCTTGAAGGCGAGGAAGCGAGCTTCTTCGCGCTGTGCGACGGGCGTACGGCCCTGCCGCTCGCCACAGCGCAGGATCACAAGCGCGCTTACGACGGCGACACCGGCCCGAACACCGGCGGCATGGGCGCGTACTCGCCTGCGCCCGTCATGACGCCTGCCCTGGAACGGCGCACAATGGACGAAATCGTGCGGCCCACGCTCCATGCCATGGCGGAGGCGGGCACGCCCTTCCGCGGTGTGCTCTATGCGGGCCTCATGATCACCGCGACCGGCCCGAAACTCATTGAATACAACGTGCGCTTCGGCGATCCCGAATGCCAGGCGCTCATGCTGCGGCTGAAAAGCGATCTGCTCCCCCTGCTGGAGGCCACCGCCGATGGCACGGTCGCAGGGCAAAGCCTCGAATGGCGTGACGTGCACGCCCTCACCGTAGCCATGGCGTCGCGCGGCTATCCCGGAGACTACCGCACCGGCGCGCCTATCGGCGGCCTCGACGAGGCGGAGAAGGTGCCGGGCGTCACGGTCTTCCATGCGGGCACACGGTGCGACGGGCCGGACCGCGTGGTCTCGGCGGGCGGGCGCGTGCTGAACGTTTCCGCCGTGGGGTCGAGCCTGCGCGAGGCGCGCGACCGGGCCTATGAGGCGGTGCAGCGCATCGACTGGGCGGATGGCTTCTACCGCACGGATATCGGCATCCGCGCGCTCTCCCCGGCGCGGGCCGCATGACGCGCGACGCCCCGGCGGTACGGCTTGCCGCTCCGGCATCATCCGGTGCGGGCGTCGGCCTCGCTCTGGGTGGTGGCGGCGCGCGCGGCCTTGCGCATATCGCCATCCTGGAGGCGTTCGACGATCTGGGCGTGAAGCCGCAAATCATCGCGGGCACCAGCATCGGCGCGATGGCGGGCGCGGCCTATGCCTCCGGCATGGCCCCCGCAGAACTCCGCGAGTATTGCAGCGCCCTGCTCGCCAGGCGCAGCGCGTTCCTGCGCCATGTCTATGCGCGCTGGTCCGGCAGCTTGTGGGATCTGTGGAACCCGCGCACACCGGCCCTCTTCGCCGCCGAAAAACTCATGGAAACAGTGCTGCCGCCGAGCCTTGCCGCGCGCTTCGAAGACCTCTCCATCCCGCTGATGACGGTCGCGACCGACTTCTACGAACAGTCCGCCTATGTGAGCACGACCGGCCCGCTTCTGCCCGCCATCGCGGCGAGCGCGGCGCTGCCCGCCCTTCTGAAACCCGTGGAACTCGACGGCCGCATCCTTATCGATGGCGGCTTCGTCAACCCCCTGCCCTTCGACCTGCTGCGCCCGTCCGTCAGCTATGTCGTGGCGGTTGACGTAAGCGGCGGTCCCGCGGAGGCGAAGGGCGGCCTGCCGCGTTCGACGGAAGCAATGATCGGCGCGCAGCAGATCGCGCTCCGCTCCATCATCAACGAGAAGCTGAAATCCGCCGCCCCGGATTGCCTGATCCGGCCCGATGTCAGCCGTTTCCGCGTGCTCGACTTCCTGAAGCAGGAGGAGATCCTCGCGGCGGCCGCGCCTTCCCGCGAGCTGATGAAGCGCACGCTCGACCGGCTGCTCAACTCCGCCGCTGCCTGAAGAAGGCGCGCAAAAGCTCGGAGGCCGGCGCCTCGCCGATGCCGCCATAAACGTCGGGCCGATGATGGCAGGTCGGCTGCGCGAAGAAGCGCACGCCGTGCTCGACCGCGCCGCCCTTCGGATCGGCGGCGCCGAAATAGAGC
>CAZNAH010000153.1:0-6656 GCA_964570735.1 uncultured Hyphomicrobiaceae bacterium
CGCGCGGGGGGCCTGCCCGCTGATGAGCAGGATCGGGATGGAATCGGCCGCCGCGGAATAAAGCCCGGTGATGGCATCCGTGCCGCCCGGACCGGAGGTTACGATGCACACGCCGATATTACCGGCCTTCGCGCGGGTGTAGCCCTCCGCCATGTGGGACGCGCCCTCGACGTGGCGGGCCAGCACATGGGCGATGCTCTGGCGCTTGCGCATCGCCGAATAAAGCGGATTGATCGCAGCGCCCGGCACGCCGAACGCCTGGGTCACGCCCTCCCGCTCCATCACGCAGACGGCGGCTTCCGTCGCGGTCATCCTGGCCATATCGCGGCTCCTCCTACCATGTTTCGTTATTGGAGGAGTATGGCATTCCCGGCCGGAATTTTCAATTTTTCCAGAAAAATTTTCCACGATGCGGTATAATAAGTTTTCTCATTGATTATATTGGCGTATCAGTTTTCCGTGATTGAATTTCTGGACAAATCAGGAAATTCATCTCAATAATGCTGCGCTGCGAAATCGCTGAGCGGGGGAGGAATGAGCCAGGCCGAAGACATCCGCCGCCCGCGCGGCCGGCCGAGGTCGATGCCCGACATGAACGGCGGCGGCACCGTGCAGGCGCTCGATCGCGCGCTGTCCCTCCTTCGCCTCGTTGCCGCGTCCGACGGGCTCACCCTCACGGAAATTTCCCAGCGCGCCGGAATGGCGCCCTCCACCGCGCACCGCCTCATGACGACGCTCGAAAGCAAGGGCTTCGTGGACATGCAGCCCCAGTCCGGCGAGTGGACCATCGGCGTGGAGGCGTTCCGCATCGGCACGGCCTTCCTGCGCCGGATCAAGGCAGCGGACATGGGCCGCGCCATCATGCGCGAGCTGATGGAGGCGTGCGGCGAAACCGTCAACCTCGGCATCGCGGACGACGACGATGTTGTCTTCATCTCGCAGGTCGAGACGCACGAGACCATCCGCGCCTTCTTCCGCCCGGGCACGCGCGGCCCCATGCACGCCTCCGGCATCGGCAAGGCGCTGCTGGCGCAGATGCCCGATGCGCGCGTGAAGCGCATTCTCCAGAGGAAGGGGCTCGCGGCCTTCACCCGGCAGACCATTGTCGACTCGAAGCGGCTGTTCGCAGAACTCGCGCAGGTCAGGGCGCAGGGCTGGGCCGTCGATAATGAGGAGCGCACGATGGGCATGCGCTGCATCGCCGCGCCCATCTTCAACGAATATGGCGAAGCGGTCGCGGGCGTGTCCGTGTCAGGACCGGCCGTGCGCATGCCAGATGAGAGGCTCGGCGAGCTGGGGCCTCAAGTCGCGCGCGCGGCGGACCGCATCACGGCGTCCATCGGCGGCATCAAACCGTCCGCGCTCGCTTAAGCTTCCTCGGCCAGGCCGACGACCTTCAGCGCGAAGGCGTGCGCCAGCGCCTCCTCCTTGAGTCGGTCGAAGCGGCCCGATGCGCCGCCATGGCCCGCATCCATGTTCGTCTTGAGCAGCAGCATGTTGCCGTCCGTCTTCGTCGCGCGCAGCTTCGCGACCCATTTCGCCGGCTCCCAATACGTCACGCGCGGGTCGCTGATCCCCGCCGTCACGAGGATGGGCGGATAGGCTTGCGCCCGCACATTGTCGTAAGGCGAGTAGCTGGCGATGGTGCGGTACGCCTCCATGTCGCGGATCGGGTCGCCCCATTCCGGCCATTCGGGCGGAGTGAGCGGCAGGCTGCCGTCGAGGATCGTGTTCAGCACATCGACAAACGGCACATCCGCGATCAGTCCCGCGAACAGCTCCGGCGCCATGTTCGCCACCGCGCCCATCAGCATGCCCCCCGCCGAGCCGCCCCGGCCGACGATGCGGCCTTCGCGCGTGAAGCCGCTCGCCGCGAGATAGCGCCCCGCCGCGATGAAGTCCGTGAAGGTATTCATCTTGTGCGCGAGCTTGCCCTGCCGATACCAGCGGAAGCCCTTGTCCTTGCCGCCCCGGATATGCGCGATGGCATAGACGAAACCGCGATCAACGAGGCTCAGCGCGTTTGTCGAGAAGCCCGCCGGAATCGCGATGCCGTAGGAGCCGTAGCCGTAAAGCAGGCACGGCGCGGAGCCATCAAGCGGCGTATCCTTATGATAGACGAGGGAAACCGGCACCGTCTCGCCATCGGCAGCCGGCGCGAAAACGCGGCGCGTGACGTAATCCGCCGGATCATGCCCGCTCGGCACTTCCTGCGTCTTGCGCAAGGTGCGTTCGCGTGTTTCCATGTCGTAGTCATAGGTCTGGCGCGGCGTCGTCATCGAGGAATAGGTGAAGCGCAGCGTGCGCGTGTCGTATTCGTAGCCGTCCGACATGCCGAGCGAATAGGCTTCCTCGTCGAAGGCAATGGCGTGCTCCGCGCCGTCGGCCCAGCGCCGGATCACAATGCGCGGCAGACCGTTCTCGCGTTCGAGGCGGACGAGGTAATCCTTGAACACCGCCACGTCGAGGATGAGGCGGCCGGGCCTGTGCGGCTCGATCTCCCGCCAGTTGTCGCGGCCCGGCGCCTCCACCGGAGCTTCCACGATCTTGAAATCCTCCGCGCCGCCGTCATTCGTGAGAATGATGAGCCGCCCCTCGTGATGCTCGACCGAGTATTCGTGGCCCACTTCGCGCGCAGCGATCAGGGTCAGGCCGGCATCGGGGTTGTCGGCGTCGAGAAGGCGGATCTCGCTCGTCTCGTTCACGCTCGCGCCGATCACGGCATAGCGCTTGTCGTGGGTCTCGCCGACATGAACGAAATAGCCCGGGTCAGGCTCGTGGAAGACGAGTTTGTCCTGCGAGGCGGTCTCACCGAGCACATGCCGCCACACGCTCGTCGCGCGGTGGTTCTCGTCGAGCTTCGTGTAGAGGAAGGAGCGGCCGTCAGCGCTCCAAACCACGTCGCCCTCCGCGTCGGGAACCTCGTCGGCGAGATCGGCCAGCGTGGCCGTTTCCCGCACCTTGATGGTGTAATATTCGGAGCCGTTGCCGTCATAGGCATAGGCCATCAGCGCATGATCGCGGCTCGGGGTCGCCTGAGCCAGCGCGTAATAGGGACGGTCCTTGGCTTCGGCGTCGCCGTCGATCAGCGTCACGGCGGGGCCGCCGTCGCGCGGCTGTCGGCGCACATGGGGATATTGCCCGCCGGTCACGAAGCTGTGGAAGTAGGCGTAAGGGCCGTAAGGCGCAGGTACGGTCGAATCGTCCTCCTTGATGCGCCCCTTCATCTCTTGAAACAGCCGCTCCTGAAGCTCCGCCGTGTCGGCCATCATCGCGGCGGTATAGGCGTTCTCGGCTTCGAGATAGGCGCGCACATCGGGGGCGAGCAGGCCAGGATCGCGCATCACCTGCTGCCAATTCTCGACGCGGAGCCAGGCATAATCGTCGGTGCGCAAAATGCCGTGCGCGGTGAGCGTCACGGGGCGCTTCTCGGCGACCGGCGGCCTGGGGGTGTGCTCGATTTTCTGGTCCATGCGTCAGTCCTGCGGGCAAGAGGCGATGTCACACCACTGGATACGCCCGCACTCCCGCCCGTTCAAGCCCGGCACGCGCGGCCGCTTGCGTCAGGCTTCGCGCGCCGGCTCGAAGTTCAGCGCGACACCGTTGATGCAATAGCGCAGACCCGTCGGGCGCGGACCGTCGGGGAAGACATGGCCGAGATGGGAATCGCAGCGCGCGCAGCGCACTTCCGTGCGGCGCATGAAGAACGAGCGGTCATCGTGCTCCGAGACGGCCTCCGGGTCGGCGGGCTGCGTGAAGCTCGGCCAGCCTGTGCCGGATTCGAACTTCGCGCCCGAGGAAAACAGGGGCTCCCCGCAACAGACGCAGGTGAACATCCCCTCGCGCTTCTCGAAATTGAGCGGGCTCGTGCCCGCGCGCTCCGTACCGTGCTGGCGCGTCACGTGATACTGTTCGGGTGTCAGCTGGGCGCGCCACTCGGCGTCCGGCTTGACGATCTTCGGCTTGGGCATGGCGGTCCTCCCGCGGCGGCGTTGATGAGTGCGGATATGAGCGTTTCCATGCCCCTTTAGAAGAGGTTGCCGCGCCAAGCCGCCGTCCCTACAGTCACAATCCTGTCACAACGAGAACGACTGCTTTGGGAGGGCTTTGCGTGGGGGCGCTGATTTCAAGGTCGCGGCTGACGGGGGGTGTTCTGGCGGTGCTGGCCGTGGCGGGCGCGCCAACGCAAGCGCTCGCCGCGGAGGCCGCATTCGACGGCGCGCTCTTAAGCCTCGCCTGGGTGCTCCCCTTCGCCGGCATCCTCCTGTCTATCGCGCTGATGCCGCTTCTGACGCCCCATTTCTGGCATCATAATTTCGGCCGGGTCTCGCTGTTCTGGGCGCTGGCTTTTCTCGTGCCGTTTGCGGCCACCTTCGGGCTTGGCGTTACCGTGCGCGAGGTGCTGCACACCGTCCTTCTCGAATATATCCCCTTCATCGTGCTGATCGGCGCGCTTTTCACAATCGCGGGCGGCATCCATGTGGGGGGCAACCTGCACGGCTCGCCCGTGCTCAACACCATTCTGCTCGCGATCGGCATGGCGCTGGCGAGCTTCGTCGGCACCACGGGCGCATCCATGGTGATGATCCGCCCGGTCATCCGCGCCAATGACGACCGCGTGCACAACGTCCACGTCATCGTCTTCTTCATCTTCCTCGTCTCGAACATCGGAGGCTCGCTGACCCCGCTCGGCGATCCGCCGCTGTTCCTCGGCTTCCTGAAGGGCGTGGACTTCTTCTGGCCGCTGGAATTTCTCTGGGCGAAGACGTTGCTCGTCTCAGCCATCCTGCTCGGCGTGTTCTTCCTGCTCGACTGGTATCTCTACGTGAAGGAGGGGAGGGTGAAGGACCCGACGCCGGACAAGCCCGTGACCCTCTCGGGCCTCGTCAACGTGCCGATCCTGGCGGTACTCGTGCTCGCCGTGCTGGCGAGCGGCTCGCTGCCTTCCCTCGGCGCGATTCATGTGTACGGGACGGATGTTCCGGTCCTGAATATTTTCCGCGAGCTGATCCTGATCGGGCTCGCCTTCCTGTCGCTGGCGCTGACCGCGCAGAAGAACCGCATCGCGAACGAATTCAACTGGGAGCCGCTTCTCGAAGTCGCCAAGCTGTTCGCGGCCATCTTCATCACCATTATCCCCGCCATCGCGATCTTGCGCGCCGGGCAGAACGGTGAACTCGCGCCGCTCCTCAGCCTCATCACGGGACCGGACGGCCAGCCCGACAACGTCGCCTATTTCTGGCTGACGGGCCTCCTGTCGAGCTTCCTCGACAATGCGCCGACCTATCTCGTCTTCTTCAACGCGGCAGGCGGCGATCCTGTAGCGCTGATGGGGCCGCTGGCGAGCACGCTCGCAGCGATATCCGCCGGCGCGGTCTTCATGGGCGCGAACACCTATATCGGCAATGCGCCCAACTTCATGGTGAAGGCCATCGCGGAACATCAGGGCATCAAGATGCCGAGCTTTTTCGGTTATATGGGCTGGTCCATGATTTTTCTCATGCCATGCTTTTTGCTTGTCACATGGCTTTTCTTCCTGTGAGATGATGTCGTGATGCTCCTGATTGGCTGAACAAAAGACGGTGCGACTGTCCACCCGACTGCTACGGCAAAAACCAACAAGAAAGCCGCAGCTACGCGCCAGGAGGTAGGCATTATGCCGGAAGGTTCGGGTTTCGCCCCCAAGCAGGGGAGACGCCGCGCGCGCGAATTCACCCGTGGGCGGCAGCTCGATCCGGGCGCGGTCGCGGAGGTGAGGGCTCTGCTCGGCGCGGCGCCTCTCGCGCGCGATCGCCTCATCGAATATCTGCACCTGATCCAGGACTGGACCGGCCATCTCTCCGCACGGCACCTTCGCGCGCTCGCCGAAGAGATGCGGCTGCCGATGGCGGAAGTCTACGAGGTTGCCACCTTCTATGCCCATTTCGACGTGGTGAAGGAGGGGGAAGTCCCGCCGCCGCCCGTCACCATCCGTGTGTGCAATTCCCTCTCCTGCGAAATAGCGGGCGCGCAAACGCTCCATGACGCGCTCGCGGCTGTCGCCGATCCGTCGGAAATCCGGGTCGTGCACGCGCCCTGCATGGGCCTGTGCGATGCCGCGCCGGCCGCAGCGGTGAACCATAATTACCTCGGCGCGGTCACGCCCGAAGCCGCACTCGATGCCGTTGCCGGGAAGCGCTTCGAGACGCAGACGGGCGCTTACGACACGCTCGACCTCTATCAGCAGAAGGGCGGCTATCTCCTGCTCGAAGCCTGCCGCCGCGGCGAGCATACGCCCGACGCCATCGCGCAGACCCTGCTCGACGCGAACCTGCGCGGCCTCGGCGGCGCGGGCTTCCCGGCCGGCAAGAAGTGGGGTTTCGTGCGGGCGAACGCCGGCCCGCGATATGTCGCCATCAACGCGGATGAGGGCGAGCCCGGCACCTTCAAGGACCGCTATTACATGGAACGCGACCCGCACCGCATGCTCGAAGGCGCGCTGATCGCGTCCTGGGCGGTGGAGGCCGAGCGCTGCTTCCTTTATGTCCGCGATGAATACCCGCACATCGTCGAGATTCTGCGTCGCGAGATCGAGAAGCTGGAACTGGCAGGTATCGCGCCCGCGGGCTATCTCGACCTGCGGCGCGGCGCGGGCGCTTACATCTGCGGCGAAGAAT
>CAZNAH010000154.1:0-6569 GCA_964570735.1 uncultured Hyphomicrobiaceae bacterium
ATCAGGCGGATCTGGAGATGATCTTGTAGGTTTGCGCCGACGTCGTCGCGCGGGACCATCACGGGAATGCCTAAGTTTGACAGCGCTTGCCCCGGCCCGATCCCTGAAAGCATGAGAAGCTGAGGAGTTTGCAGCGCGCCTGCCGAGAGAATAACGCCCGCGCGCGCGGAAAGCGCCACCCCGCGCCCGCCCCGGTGATAGCAGACGCCGGAAGCGCGCTTGCCCTCGAACAGCACGCGGGCCGCGTGCGCGCCCGTTTCAATGCGCAGATTGCGACGCTTGCGGGCCGGCTTGAGATAGGCTTGCGCGGCGCTCGCCCGCCAGCCCTTATGCGTGGTCAGCTGATAATAGCCCACGCCTTCCTGCTCGGCGCCGTTGAAATCACGCGTGCGGGGCACGCCGAGCCGGCCAGCGGCCGCGATCGCCGCCTCGATGAGTTCGTGGCGCGCCTTGATGCTGCTCACGCGGAGCGGGCCATGCTGGCCGTGCAATTGATCTTCGCGGAAGGCATCGTTCGATTCGAGCTTGCGGAAATAGGGCAGCACATCGTCCCAGCCCCAGCCCGGATTGCCGAGATCGCGCCAGCGGTCATAGTCCTGCCGCTGCCCGCGAATGGCGATGAGCCCGTTGATGGAACTGCACCCGCCGAGAACCTTGCCGCGCGGCCAGTAGATGCGGCGGCCGTTCATGTTCGGGTCTGGCTCGGTATAGAATTGCCAGTTCACGCTCGGGTCCCACATCGTCTTGCCGTAGCCGATCGGCAGATGAATCCAGAAGCTGCGATCTTCGGGCCCTGCCTCAAGAAGCACGACCCTGTATCGCCCGCTCTCGCTCAGCCGGTTTGCCAGAACGCATCCGGACGAGCCCGCGCCGACGACCACGAAATCGCATTCCTCACGCTCCATCCATGTCCCATCGTCTTCAACGCTCCATGGCAGAGTGGACTGCCTAGCTTGTCTATGTCAATAATGAAATAAAACGTTTCATTGAACGGAATGAAGGTGAGACATGGCCACTGCAAGGCAGGCTGCCCCCGCGCGTCAGGAACGCCCGATGCTCGAACGCTCGCTCAACGTTCTGGAGGCCATCGCCGGGTCGGGGCAGCCGCTGTCGCTGCCCGAACTGTCCGTGCTTCTCGGGGTGCCGAAGACGACCGTGTTCCGGCTCGCGCAGCGGCTCGAAAAAAGCGGCTATCTCGTCAGGGAACCCGGAGGCGCGGGCTATTGCGTGGGGCCGAAGCTCGTCCGGCTGAGCCTCAATGCGCTGCGCAGCGCCGGTCCCAACGCGGAGTGGCGGGCCATTCTCGAATCCCTCGTCGCCGTGCTGGGCGAGACCTGCAACTTCACGACGCTCGCCGGCTCCGAGGTACTCTATCTCGACCGCGTGGAAACCCGCTGGCCGCTGCGCCTCCATCTTGAGCCGGGCTCGCGCGTGCCGCTCCATTGCACGGCGAGCGGCAAGTTGCTGCTCGCGCATATGCCCGCCGACAAGCGCAGGAAACTTCTCGAAACCCTGCCGCTCAGGGCGGAGACGCCTTCGACCATCACGAGCATCGCGCGCTTGCAGGAGGAATGCGAGACGATCGCGCGCCGGGGCTACAGCACGGATAACGAGGAGTTTCTCGTCGGCCTGATCGCGGTCGCCGTGCCCATCGTGAACGCATCCGGCGATGTCGTGGCGGCCGTCGCCTGTCACGCGCTCTCGGCGCGGATGCCGCTGAAGGAGGCGGTCACGAAGCTTCCGATCCTGCGGGAGGCCGCGCGGAAACTGGGTGCGACGCTCCCGCAGTAGGTCCGGCTAAGCGGACCTCAGACGAGGCTCGCGGCGTAAAGATCCGGGCGGCGATCCCGGAAGAAGCCCCAGTCGGCGCGGTAGCGCGCGATCTCGTCCAGGTCGAAGGTGTGGAGCAGAACCCCCTCCTCGCTCCTGCCAAAGCTCTGCACGAGGTCGCCGCGATGATCGGCGATGAAGGAGTGCCCATAAAAATCCTGCGATTCGCCATCGACCGTCTCAAGCCCGATGCGGTTCGCAGCCACGACCGGCACGGCATTCGAGACCGCGTGGCCCTGCATCGCGCGCCGCCATTGGGCGTGCGTGTCAAGCGTGGCGTCATAGGGCTCGGAGCCGATCGCCGTAGGATAGAGCAACACTTCGGCGCCTTGCAGCATCATCGCGCGCGCGGCTTCCGGAAACCATTGATCCCAGCAGATGCCGACGCCGATCGCGCCGTGCGCCGTCTTCCATGCTTTGAAGCCGGTATTGCCGGGCCGGAAATAATATTTCTCTTGATAGCCGGGACCATCGGGGATGTGGCTCTTGCGATAGACGCCGAGAATGTCGCCGTCCGCATCGGCGACCGCCACGCTGTTGTAATAGCTCGGGCCATCCTTTTCGAAGAACGAGACGGGGATGACGACGCGCAGGTCGCGGGCGAGTTCGCGCAGCGCGGCCACGCAGGGGTGACCGCCGACGGGGTGGGCCGTCTCGAACCATTTCGGGTTCTGCTGCGTGCAGAAATAGGGGCCCTGGAAGAGTTCGGGCGGCAAAATCACCTGCGCGCCGCGCGAGGCCGCCTCGCGGATGTGGCCCGCCGTCTTCGCGATATTCTCGGCCATGTCGGGACCGTAGGCCGACTGGATGGCCGCGACGGTCAAGGTGCGTGAGGTCATCACAAGGGTTCCTGCTGGGTGATGCAATGGAACGAGCCGCCGCCCGCCGTGCCGCAGCCCAGAAGCCCGCGCGAGGGCACGCCCTTGACGCGGCGGCCGGGGAAAACATCCTGAAGGGCTGCGATGGCCGCATCCTGGCTGCCGGTCCCGTAGACCGGCACGATCACCACGCCGTTCGCGATGATGAAATTCATATGCGAGGCGGGCGCGATTTCGCCAAGGGCATTGCGATAAAGCCCGACGCCCGGAATGCGGATCACCTCAAGCGGGCGGCCGCGGGCATCGGTGGCCCGTTCAAGCGTGCGCGCGGTCTCATCGAGCGTCGCCGCGTTCGGGTCGTCTTCTCCGGCGGGGGACTGGCAGACGACGCGGCCCGGCCCCACGAAGCGCGCGATGTTGTCGATATGCCCGTCCGTGTGGTCGTTGGCGAGACCCTCGTCGATCCAGATGACCTTGGCTGCGCCGAACACCGTGGCGAGCGCGGCTTCCGCCTCATCGCGCGTCCAGCCGTTGCGATTGGGGTTGAGCAGGGTCTGCCGGGTGGTGAGCACGGTGCCTTCGCCGTCGTGGTCCACAGCCCCGCCCTCCAGCACGAAATCGAAGCGGCGTATGGGTACGCCGGCAAGGCGCGCGATATCGTCGCCCACGGTCGCATCGTCGGGCAGGTCGAACTTGCCGCCCCAGGCATTGGTGCGGAAGCGCAGCGCGACCGTGCCTTGCCCCGACTTCGCGAAGATCGGCCCCGTATCGCGCAGCCAGATATCGCCATAGTGCGCGGGCGTGATCTCGGCTGCGCCGTCGACCGCCTTGCGCGCGGATGCCTCGGCCTCGGCGCCGCTCACCAGCAATCGAACGGTCACGGCATCGCTCATCGCGCGGATCATCGCGGCCACGTCGCGGCGGGGCGTTTCGAGGTCGCCGTTCCATTCGCGCGGATCGGCGGGCCATGCGGTCCAGAGCGCTTTTTGCGGCGCCCATTCGGGCGGGATGTCATAGGCTTCGCTGGTCATGGTGAGCCCGTCAATACCAGTAGCCGGACCAATGGTAGCGCGGCGCCCGGCGCGCCCCCTGTCCGAAGCCGAGATGGGAGTGCGGATCGGGGATCGGCAGGGGCGCATAGACCGGCTGATGCAGCGCGGCCAGCCGTTCGATGCGCCGCTCCGTCGGAGGATGCGAGCGCAGCAGCGACGGCGCGGGCATGCGGCGGCCGGGCATGAAGATGTCCTCCCAGAACCGGCCCTGATAGCGTTCGAGCTTGCGCAGCGCGGAGATCAGGCTGCCCGCGCTGCCGAGAAGGGCCGCGCCGCCGAGATCGGCGTCATACTCGCGCGAGCGCGACAGTCCAAGTTGCAGCAGGCTTGCAATCGCAGGCGCGAAATAAAGAAGCAGGATCGCGAGCCACGGCACGGGCTGGGCGCCCGCCAGCATCAACGGCAGGCTGATGAAGAACAGGGCGATCCCGAGGAACGACATGATACGCGTGAGCCGGCTCATCATGTCGGCGAGCGTCATGACCCACAGGTCGTTGTTGCGGATATGCGCGACCTCATGGGCGAGGACGGCGGCCACCTCGTGCAGTTCGAGGCGGCGCAGCAGCCCCTCGGTGACCGCGATGGAGGCGTCCGAGCGGCTGCCCGTCGCGAAGGCGTTCAGCGTGGCGCTCGGAATGACATAAAGCTTCGGCATGGACGGCAAGCCCGCGCGCTCTGCAAGCCGCGCCATGATCGTGACGAGCGGACCGCCCGCGCGCGGATCGACCCGGCGCGCGCCGAACATGTGCATGACGGCCTCCGGCGCGACGCGGGGTCCGATCAGCACGAAGAACGCGGTTGTCAGGATTGCCCAGATCACGCCGCTCTGCCCGAAGATCGCATAGGCCGAAACGGCGGTCAGCAGCCCGATCCCGCCGATCAGCGCGACCGAATGGAGGATGTTTCGCAGCCGCGCGGCGGTCTTCTGGCCCGGGTCGATCATGGTCATGGCGTCGTCCTGAGGTCAATTCGAGAGAGGCTCGACCCGTCGCGCTGGCCGCGCGCTGCTCAAGATGTGGCCCCGATCAGGCTGGGCGCAACCGTGCTGCCGTTCGCCTGCTGCCTCCTGAAGACGGGCACGACCTGCCGGGGGTCGTCCACCACCTCGAAGCGCGTCTCGAGTCCTGCGCGGATGAACTGCTTTTCGCGCATCCGGGCGATGAGTTCGAGCAGAAGATCCCAGTAACCCGCCGTGTTGAGGATGATGACCGGCTTGTCGTGGAGGCCGAGCTGAACCCATGTGAGCTGCTCGACGAGTTCCTCCAGCGTGCCGAGCCCGCCGGGCAGCGCCACGAAGCCGTCCGCGAGCGTGTACATAAGCATTTTCCGCTCATGCAGGTTATTGACGACATGGCGCTCCTGGATGTCGCCCATCGCATTCTCGCGCTCGACGAGGCCGGCCGGAATGATGCCGGTCACGTGTCCGCCATGATCGAGCAGCGAGCGGGCCAGCGTGCCCATGAGGCCGTTGCCGCCCGCGCCGTAGACGAGACCGAGACCCGACTCCGCCATGCTGCGGCCCAGCGCCCTGGCGTCTGCCACGAAGCGCGGGTCCGTGCCGGGGCCGGAGCCGCAATAAACGCATAACCTTTTGATGTCACTCGCAGTCATAGGCCGTATTCTCACCAATCAGGGGCAGCGTCAAGGTCGCCGGGAAAGGCGGGGTCATCCTGTGGAGAGCGCCGGGCTGCCCGGGGCAGGTGAAACCACAAAGCCACGCCCGCACGCCCTTGTTCCCCTGAGACTTGACCAAATAGGGTCAAAGATCGATTCTGAAAGGGATGGGGCAGCCTGCCGTTTGAACCGGACAGGATTGGTCATGGACGATGCAGGCAACAAGGGCGTGCGAGCGCAGGGCCGGAACAAGCGCCGGTCCCGCTGGGGCATGCTTGTCCTCTTGCTTCTGGTCTCAGGCTTTGGTTTCGCGGCGTGGCAGGCGGGCGTGTTCAAGCCCGCGCAACAGGATAAGCAGGAGCCGGCCGGAAAGCCGTCATCCGTGCCCACGGTCGAAGCCGCGCTGACGCCCCCCTCGTTCGACATCGTCCGGGCCGAGCCGACGGGTGAGTTGCTCGCCGCCGGGCGGGCCGCCCCGAACGCGGAAGTGCGGGTCGTCTCGGAGGGCAAGGTGCTCGGCACGGCGAAGGCCGACGAACACGGCGAATGGGTGATCCAGCCCGACGCGCCCCTGCCGAAGGGCGAGCACACCATCGCGCTGGAGGCCGTCCCGCCGGGCGGAGCCGCTCCCGTCGCCTCGCGCAGCACGGTCGCTGTCTCGGTAGCCGGTGCGGGCGAGAAGCCCCTCATCGCCGTGACCGAGCCCGAAAAGCCGACCCGCGTGCTCCAGCAACCGGAAATCGCGGCGGCAGCCCCTCCCGCTGCGCAAGCTCAGGCGCAGGCGGAGAGACCCGCTCAGGCCGCGTTCGTCGCCATCGCGACCGCCGAGTATGAGGAGGAGGCCGGGAAAGGCACGCTGTTCGTGACGGGCACGGCCCCGGCGGACAAGGAAGTCTCCGTTTACATCGACAATGTGCTGGCTGGCACCGCCAAAGCGGGCCGCAACGGCCGCTGGACGCTTCAAGCCAGGCGCAACCTTTCCGGCAAGAGCTACGCGGTGCGTGCTGATCTCGCCAATGGCGGACCGGGCGGCGTCTCCGCGCGGGCCGAAATCGCATTCGAACCGTCGCCGCCGGAAAGCGTCGCCGGACAGCCTGCGCCGTCCCCGAAGGTTGCGGCTGCGGCGCAGCCCGCTGAGCAAGGCCCGGCTGACGCGCCTGCGGCCCCTCAGGCGCCCGCCGCTGAGACGGTCGCCTCTCCCCCGTCAACCCGCGAGACCGCGGAACCGGCCGCGCCTTCCGTCCGCACCGCGGGG
>CAZNAH010000155.1:0-6467 GCA_964570735.1 uncultured Hyphomicrobiaceae bacterium
TCATCACCGAGGCTGTGACGCCCTTATCTCGGGCCATGGCGAAGGCGAGGGCCGCGCCGACCGCGGGGGCGAAATCGCGCGCCGCGCCTGCGCCTTCGAGGGCGGAGACCACCTCGCGCGCGCCGCGCCGGAAGGCTTCGACGTCGAGGCCGCGCGCGAGCGCCGGCAGCAGGCCGACAGTGGTGAAGGCCGAATAGCGCCCTCCGATCTCGGTATCGTGAGGCAGCATCGGCACGCCGTGGACCGCGAGCAGCGCGCGAAGGCCGTTCGTCTGGCCGGGCTTCTCCGGCTCGGTCAAGCCCAGGAACAGGCGCGGAATGAGGGCCCCGTGCCCGCGGTCGCGGATCAGCGCGAAGGCGGTCAAGGTCTGCGCCAGGGTTTCCGCCGTGCCGCCGGATTTCGAGACGACGACGAAGCGTGTTTTGGGGATGTCGAGGATCGACAGGCCGCGCATGAAGGAGAGCGCGTCGAGATTGTCGTAGAAGCGCAGGCGCGGACCCTTATGGCCCGAGGGGCCGTCATCGCCGGGGATCGACCAGCCGCCGAACTGAGCGAGCGTTTGGCCGCCGAGGCTGGAGCCGCCCGTGCCGAGCATGATGAGCGTCTCCGCGCCCTCCATGAGCGCGCGATAAGCGGAGCGCGCCTCCGCGATATCCGCCGTTTCGTCGAGAATGCGGAAGTGAGGCACCGAGCGCTGAGCCGCACCGTGCCTCAGGGCCGCGAGCCGCGGCTCCAGCCGGTCGAGCGCGCGGGAGAGCGCGGCCTCGTCGAGCCCGAATTCTCCGATTGCGCCGGAGAGACATCCCTCAATCGATTGCCGGTAGGCCATGGGCCGATTCCTCCTGCACCGTTCAGGTGCTGAGTGCGCCAGAGCGCCGCGCGGATCAAGTCCGCAAGGCCGGAGCGGCGGCGCGGCTTGGGGAAAACGGAAGAGGGCCGGGTTAAGAGCGGCGCGCGGACGCCCCGGCTTGGGCGCGCCCGGTCAGTTCGTCACGCCGACATTCTCTAGCCCGTCCGGCTGTCCGACGATGGTGACAATCAGGTTCTGCGCGCCGAGCATACGCTGCGCGACGCGTCTCATATCGTCCATCGTGACCGCCTCGATCAGGTCGTTGCGCTTGTCGAGATAGTCGATGCCGAGATTGTCGAGCTGGATGGCAAGCAGTTGCGCGGCGATCTTGGTGCTGGTGTCGAAGCGAAGCGCGAACGACCCGATCAGATAATCCTTCGCGTTGCGCAGCTCTTCCTCCGTCGGGCCTTGCGCGGCGATGCGCTCAAGCTCGGCCTTGATCACGCTGAGCGACTGGCCGACTTCCTTGTTCTCGGTCGCGACGCCGCCCGCGAAAATGCCCGTGTGGTCGAGCGGGTAGAGATAGGTGTAGACCGAATAGGCGAGCCCGCGCTTCTCGCGCACCTCCTGCATCAGCTTCGAGGCGAAACCGCCGCCGCCGATGATGTAGTTCAGAATATAGCCGGGGATGAAATCCGGGTCGTTGCGCTTCAGCCCCTTGAAGCCGAATTGCGCGACGGATTGCGGGTTCGGCATCTCGACGATCTTGCGGAGATACCCCTCGGGCCAGTTCACCTCGGAGACGGGGGTGAGCTTCGCCTTCTCGGGCAGCGCGCCGAACACCTCGTCGAGCGCGGTTTTCAACTCCGCAGCCGTGATGTCGCCCACGACGGCGATCTTCAGATTGTCGCGCGCAAGCGTCTTCTCGGTGAATGCGCGCAGGTCATCCACCGTGATCGCCTGTACGGATTCGAGCGTGCCGCGGTTCGGCGAGCCGTAGGGGTGGCCCTGGAAGGCGAGCTTGAACCACTCCTGGGATGCGACCTTGTCGGGGTCCATGGCGTCGAAGCGAATGAGAGACGTGATCTGCCCGCGGATGCGCTCGGCGTCGCCCTCCTCGAAGCGCGGCTTCGTGAGCGCGAGCTTCAGAAGGTTGAGCGCCTCGGACCGGTTCTTGGTGAGCGTCTGGAAGCTGCCCGTCATGTGGTCGGCTGAGGTATCGAAATCGAGCCGCATGGCGATCTCTTCCATGCGCTGCTGGAAGGCTTGCGAGGTGAGATCGCCCGCGCCCTCATCCAGCATGCTCGATACGAAATAGGAGGTGCCCGCCTTGCCCGCCGGGTCCTGCGACGACCCGCCCTTGAAGGCGAACTGCATGCTGAGAAGCGGCAGGTTGTGATCTTCCACAAGCCACGCCTCGATGCCTTTTTCGCTGACGACTTTTTGTATTTTCATGGCCTGTGCTGACGATATGGCTGCCACGGCAAGGATTGCCACGGACAGGGCGATCGCCAGTCCGGACTGCCGCAGGGCGCTCATTCTACGCATGATGGTTATAATCCTGTTTCAGCCTGTCAGTGAACGCCGCCGTTGCCGGGTGACGGCGGAGAGCCTTCCACCTTCGCGACCTCGGACGGGATGGGGATGAGATAGCCCGTCACGGACCGTTTCGGGTCGAGATATTTCTTCGCGACGGCCTGGATATCCTCTCGCGTGACGGCGGCGAGCCTGTCGGGGCGCTTCTCCACGTCCTCGACCGTGCGGCCGGTGGCCAGGTGCCAGCCATAGGTGCGCGCGAGATTGGACTGGCTGTCGGCGTCATAGATCAGATCGGCGATCACGGCGCTCTTGGCCCGCTCCAGCTCTTCCTCCGTCACGCCCTTCTCGATCACCTCCTTGATGACCGCGTCGAGCGAAGCTTCGACGTCTTCGAGCGGAGTGTCGCCCGCCGATATGGCGTAGAAGCCGAGGCGTCCGTAATCGATGCCGAGCCCGCCATACCAGCCGCTCGCATTCGTTGCCTTCTTCTCCTCCTTCACGAGCCGGGTATAGACGCGGCTCGTATTGCTGGAGCCGACGATCTGCGCGAGGAGTTCCAGCGCTTCGGCTTCACGCCCGGGGGCGGAGTTGTAGGCCGGCGTGATGTAAGAGCGCTGAAGCGTCGCCTTGCCGGCGCGCGCGTCCTTCAGCACGACCCGGCGCTCGGCCTGGGGATCTGGCTCCTGAAGGCGCTTGCGGGGGCCGACCGTCGGATCGGGCGCGAGCTTTGCGAAATGCTTGCGCGCGAGGTCCATGACCGCTTCCGGCTCGACATCGCCCGCGACGACCAGGATCGCGTTGTTCGGCGCATAGAAGCGGTTGTAGAACGCCATCGCGTCCTCGCGGCTGAGCGCGCGGATCTCGTGCTCCCAGCCGATCACGGGGATGCCATAGGGGTGGGCGAGGTAAAGCGCGGCCATCATCTGCTCGCCGAGGATCGAGGACGGGTCGTTGTCCACGCGGCTGCGGCGTTCCTCAAGGATGACCTTGCGCTCGGTCAGCACCTCCTTCTCGTCGAGGCGGAGGTTGCGCATGCGGTCGGCCTCCATGGCCATGACCTGATCGAGCTTCTCCTTCGAGACGCGCTGGAAATAGGCCGTCACGTCCTGGCTCGTGAACGCGTTGTCCTGGCCGCCCATGCGCGCGACGATCTTCGAGAAATCGCCCGGCGCGATCTTCTCCGTGCCCTTGAACATCAGATGTTCGAGGAAATGCGCGATGCCCGATTTGCCCGGCGGCTCATCCGCCGCGCCGACTCGATACCAGACCATGTGCGTCACGACAGGCGCGCGCCGGTCAGGGATGACGACCACCTCCATGCCGTTTTCGAGCTTGCCGTGGAAGGCGCGCGTCTGGGCTTGGGCGCGCATCGTGTCGGGAACGAAGGCGGTGATCAGCATGGCGAAAACACTTAAGGTCAGAAGCAGGGGCGATCGGCGAAGGAAAGAAAGCCTTGGGGTAGGGACCAAGTCTCGCACGGCAGGACCTTTTTTGTCGTTGATCGGCTGGCGAGCCTGAAGCTCAGGCGTCTTACGTGCCAATATAGGGGATCGGGCGGCGGCGATCCATCGCGTTACCGCAATTTCATGCTTACCGCACATAGTCTACTCGTCGGTCAGCCACGAGATGATAGGCGGGCGCGCCGAAATCACGTCGATGATCTCGTCCATGGCCGCGATGTGGTAATGGTGGCCGTCCTTGTCGATGGCGTCCGTCGCCTGGGCGTAGAACCAGCGCGTGTAGCGCGAATTGCGCACGATGAAGATGGGCCAGGGGTAAAGCGCATTGGACTGGTAGATCTGCCGGAGAAGCAGAATTTCCTGCGTGCCGCGATAGCACAGCGGCGCGTCGAACAGGATGCGCAAGGCCCGCGCCTTTGGCTCGTTCGCGCGTAGGATGAGCCGGAAGCCCTCGCGGTCGTCATGCATGGCATCGAGGAACATCTTGGGCCGCAGGCCGTCAATCGGCTCCCACCGCTCGAAACGCTCCTCGTCCGCCATGCCCGCGCGATATCCGAAACCCGCCCGCTCTCAAGCGGGAGCTTAGCAAATTTCGGGCAAGCGCGCGCTCTCCGCGTTTGGCGGGCGTCACGCGAATTCCATGATCACCGCATCCACAGCCAGGCTGTCGCCCGGCTTTGCGCGCAGCGCCTTCACGGTCGCGTCGCGCTCGGCGCGCAGCACGTTCTGCATCTTCATCGCCTCGACCACCGCCAGCGGCTCGCCCGCCTTTACCTCCTGCCCCTCGGTGACGGCAATAGAGACGACGAGGCCCGGCATGGGGCAGAGCAGCGTTTTCGACGTATCCGCCGTCTTCTTCTCCGGCATGAGGGCGGCAAGCTCGGCCTCCCGCGCCGTGTAGACATGGGCTTTGATGCGATAGCCGCCGTAACTGAGGTCGTAGCCGTTCAGGATCGGCCGGACCTGCACCGAGACCGCCTCGCGGCGCTCGCCCACGAAGCCCTGCCAGATGGGCTCGCCTGGCCACCAGGAACTGATGAGTTGCAAGCTCTTCCGCTTCGTGCGGTCGTCGTTCAGCAGGGCGACGGAGAGCATGTCCTCATCAAGGCCAAGCGTGCCGGTGTTTTCCAGATAGACCTGCTGGCTGAAATCGCCGAAGCGGACCACGCGGTTTTCGCTAAACCGCATCGTGCTCGCGCCGGGGAGCTGCCCGCTGATGTGCCGCCGGCGCAGATTGTGGCGATGGTCGATCGCGGCCGCGACGCAGACGAGAATATCGCGCGCTTCGCCTTCGGGCTCGCGATGACGGAAGCCGTCCGGATATTCCTCCGCGATGAAGCCGGTCGACAGATCGCCGCGGCGCCAGCGCGGATGCTGCATCAGCGCCGAGAGGAACGGGATGTTGTGCTCGATCCCGTCGATGAGGAACTCGTCTAGCGCCTTAGCCTGCGCGGTGATGGCGGCCTCGCGCGTGGGGCCATGCGTGACGAGCTTTGCGATCATCGGGTCGTAATAGAGCGAGATCTCGCCGCCTTCCTCCGTGCCGGTATCGTTGCGCACGGTGATGCCCCCCTCGCGCGGGCCTTCCTGCGGCGGGCGATAGCGCACGAGCCGCCCGATGGAGGGCAGGAAGTTGCGGAACGGGTCTTCGGCGTAGACACGGGCTTCGATGGCCCAGCCGCGGATGCGCAAATCGCGCTGGCCGAAAGGCAGGCGCTCGCCCGCCGCCACGCGGATCATCAGCTCCACGAGGTCGAGCCCGGTGATCATCTCGGTCACGGGATGCTCCACCTGAAGCCGCGTGTTCATTTCGAGGAAATAAAAATTCTTGGCCGGATCGACGATGAACTCGACCGTGCCCGCGCTTTCGTAGTTCACAGCCCGCGCGAGCGCCACCGCCTGCTCGCCCATGCGCGAGCGCGTGCGCTCATCCAGAAACGGCGACGGCGCTTCCTCGATCACCTTCTGATTGCGCCGCTGGATGGAGCACTCACGCTCGAACAGATGCACGATGCTGCCGTGCTTGTCGCCCAGCACCTGGATTTCGATATGGCGCGGATTTTCGATGAACTTTTCGATGAACACTCGGTCATCGCCAAAGCTCGATTTCGCCTCGGCCGTGGAGGTGGTGAAGCCCTCGCGCGCCTCCTCGGCGTTCCAAGCGATGCGCATGCCCTTCCCGCCGCCGCCCGCGCTCGCCTTGATCATCACCGGATAGCCGATGTCCTCGGCGATGCGCACCGCCTCGCGCTCGTCCGCGATCACACCGAGGAAGCCCGGAACCGTATTCACCCGCGCGGCGGCCGCGGCTTTCTTGCTCTCGATCTTGTCGCCCATCGCGCGAATGGCTTCCACATTCGGGCCGATGAAGGCGATGCCGGCGGCGGCGAGGGCCTCGGCGAAGGCGGCGTTCTCCGACAGAAAGCCGTAGCCGGGGTGGATCGCCTCCGCGCCGGTCTCGCGCGCCGCGGCGATGATCCTGTCGATGACGAGGTAGGATTGCGCGGCGGGGGCCGGGCCGATGGCGACCGCCTCGTCCGCCATCTCGACATGCACGGCGTCGCGATCCGCATCGGAATAGACCGCGACCGTAGCGATGCCCATCCGCCGCGCGGTCTTGATGACGCGGCAGGCGATTTCGCCGCGATTGGCGATCAGGATTTTCTGGAACATCGAGC
>CAZNAH010000156.1:0-6392 GCA_964570735.1 uncultured Hyphomicrobiaceae bacterium
TACATCCTTCAGGCACGCGCCGTGATCGCGGCGGCGCTCATCACCGGCATCCACTCGGATCTCCCCGGCCAGATCACCGCGCAGGTGACCGAGAATATCTACGACAGCCCGACAGGCCGCATCCTCCTGGTGCCTCAGGGCACGCGCGTGATCGGCCAGTACAATAACAGCGTTCAAATCGGTCAAAGCCGTGTGCTCCTGGTCTGGAATCGGCTGATCTTCCCGAATGGGCGCTCGATCGTTCTCGAGCGTCAGCCCGGCGCAGACGCCGAGGGCTATGCGGGTCTTCAGGATGGCGTCGACTATCACTGGTGGGAGCTGGCGAAGGCGGCGGGGCTGTCGACCTTGCTGAGCGTTGGGGCCGAGCTCGCCACCAACGACGATGACCGCCTGATCCAGGCGATCCGAAACGGCGTGCAAGACACCATCAACGATGCCGGCCAGCAGATCGTGCGCCGCCAGCTCAACATCGCCCCGACACTGACGATCCGGCCGGGCTTTCCCGTTCGCGTCATCGTCACCCGGGACTTGGTGCTCGAACCCTACGGAGGCTAAGCGATGGGCAAGCTAAAGCTCGGACCGCTCGAAGACGACAAGCCGGTCAAAATTTCGGTAGAGCTTCCCGCGGCCCTTCACCGCGATCTCCTCGCCTATGCCGAAATCCTTGGCCGCGAAAATGGGCAGGCCGTCGAGCCGGCCAAGCTGGTCGCACCGATGGTGGCACGCTTCATTGCGACGGATCGGGGGTTCTCGAAACTCCGCCATGCGGCTCGTTCCCGTTCACAATCGGCGGGCAGCGCTCCTCCAAAAGGCGAATGAAATTTTGGAGCGCCGGATTGTCGTTGCCGTCCCGCCAATAGGCGCGATACCCAATCCGGGTCGAGCCGTTGCCGTCGCGGGCTTCGCGATAGACCACCCCGGCATAGATGGCCCCCATGCACGCCTCGCACATGAGGCTGACGCCACGACCAGCGCCGACCAAGCTCTTGATATTCTCGGGGCTGACATCGTGCCGGACGACATCAGGCAGGTCGCCGGGCGAGCAGAGCTTGGCCACGAGGATGTCTTGGATCTCGGGACCGGGATCGCGCTCGCTCAGCAGGAACCGTTCGCGCTTCAGGTCCGTCCAGTAGATGATCTCGTTCGCGGCAAGCGGGTGATCCTCAGGCAAAGCGACGAGTATACGCTCGCTCCACAACGCCATCGAGCGATTGCAGTCTGAAGCCGGCTCCCCCGTGACGACGGCGATGTCGATCGTGCCGGCCTGAATCCCAGCGAACAGCCGCGCACGCGAACCTTCGACCGTGCTGATCTCGACTTGAGGAAAGCAACGGCCATACTCAACAAGACTCGCTCTGAGATTGCCTGCCGAGAGCGAGGTATAGAAGCCGATCGTCAAATATCCGGCCTCGCCGCGTCCGACGGACTTCGCTCTGTCGATGACCATCTGCAATTCGTCGAGCACATGTCGGACACGATACACGAATTCGCGCCCAGCCGAGGTGGGGCGGACGCCGCCATTCGTGCGCTCGAACAGCGCGACGCCAAGCGTGGCCTCGAGGTCGCGGATCCGCCGGCTAAGATTCGACTGTCTGAGTGCGAGCGCGTCCGCCGCCCTGCGGAAGCTCCCGCAGCGCTCCGCTGCCTCCACATACCGCAGATGCTTCAGTTCGATCGTCATACAGCAGAGCCGATGCTACGCGAGATCGTTGAGTCACGGGTCTCATTCATTGAGGGCTAGGCCAATAATAGCTGTCCGGCACGGTGCGCGGTCCAAAAATGGCCTGGCCAATGCGCACGATCGTGGAACCCTCTTCGGCTGCGATCTCGAAGTCTCCGGACATGCCCATGGAGAGTTCATCCAGAGCAACACCGGCGGGAACCTCCTGCCGCAGCCGGTCGCGCAAGGTTCGCATCAGGCTGAAACAGGCCCGCACCCGCTCCGATTCGGCAGACAACACGGCAAGCGTCATCATCCCGCGCACTTTGAGCGCCGCGAATGCAGGCAGCTGGCGCAGGAACTCGCGAACCTCCTCGGGGGCAAGCCCGTACTTGCTCGCTTCGCCTGAGCTGTTGACCTGGATGAGAACGTCGAGACCGCGCCCTTCCTTCTGCAGGCGCCGGTCAAGCGCCTCCGCCACCTTCAGGCTATCAAGCGTCTGGAACTCGACGGCGAAGCGAGCGACATACTTTGCCTTATTGGTCTGCAGGTGGCCGATGACGGACCAGCGGATGCCAAGATCAGCCATCGCCGCGGCCTTGGCGCAGGCCTCCTGCACCTTGTTCTCGCCGAAGGCGCGGCAGCCGGCGGCGTAGGCCATCCGGATGCGGCGCTCGTCCACCGTCTTGGAGGCCGGCAAGAGGCGCACCTCCAATGGATGGCGGCCCGCGCGGCGGCAGGCGCTGGCGATCCGATCGCGAACCGCGTCCAGGTTGGCCCGGATGTTCTCAAGCGTTGCCGCGACGGGAACGGTATCGACCACACGCATCACGCTCTCAGCCCCGCCAGCCAATGGCTGATCACCTGATCGGCCTTCCGGGCGAGCGCCGGGCCATGCGCTGCAACGTCCTGGTGGAACCGCACAACGTCGATCTCCGCCGCCGCCAGTTCGCAGGCATGGCCGACAAGCCATTTCTCGAAACCGCCAGCGCCTGCCTGGGGGTGAAACTGGAAGCCGATCACGTTCGATCCGATGGCGAAGGCCTGGTTGCGGCACAGCTCGGTCGAGGCCAGGTGGGTCGCACCGGCCGGCAGGTCGAATGTATCGCCATGCCAGTGCAAGGCGACCGGATTGTCCGCAAAGGGCGCGAGGCACGATGCGCGTCCGGCGTCCGTCAGTGTGATCGGCGCGAACCCGATTTCCTTGACGCCGGACGGATAGACGCTGGCTCCCGCCGCTCTTGCGATGAGCTGGGCGCCGAGACAGACGCCCATGGTGGGTCGGCCAGCATCGAGCCGCTGCTCAAGAATGGTGATCTCTTCGCTCAAGAAGGGATAGGACCCGTCTTCATAGGCGCCGATCGGTCCGCCGAGCACGATCAGCAAATCGATCTTCACCGGCTCGAGGGTCCAGAGTTCCTGCTCGCCGACGTTCCAGTAGTGCAGGACGTAGCCGGCTCGGGTGATTGCTGACTCGAAGGCGCCGAGATCCTCGAAGGCGACATGGCGGATGGCGACGGCGGACTTCATGAGCGCTGCTCCACCACGTCAGCACCACAGCCCTCCGGCGTGCACATGGCGGCACCAGGTTTCCTTTCATCAACCGCCGTGGTTGAGTCCTCCTTCGTCTCATGCAGCAGCGCCATGATCTCGGCGCCGAGGCGCAGGTCCGGAACCTGCCCGAAATACTGGGCACGGCGGTGCCCCCAACGATCGATGAGCACAAGCGTGGGCGTCCCCTGCATGCCATAGACGGCCATGGTGCGCGGAATCCCAAGAGTGTCTGCAGGCGCATCGACGCCGACAGGAAAGCGGACGCGGTACTCGTGCAGAAAGGCCACGAGCGAGACCGGACTCTGCGCCTCGTGGTGCTCGAACACGCTATGCAGTCCCAGGACGGCGACATCGTTCTCGCTGAACGCCTCTCGGATGCGCGCGGCTTGGGGCAGACCGTGGCTGACGCAGCCCGGACAGAGCATCTGGAAGACTTCGAGCACCACCACGCGGCCCCGCAGGCGCGCCAGCGACAGGGGCTCAGGCGTGTTCAGCCATTCGGTCACTTGCAGTTCCGGCGCGGGCTTGTGCCTGCTCATGATGGCGTCTCCTTTGAGAAGACTGCGGCGACGTGCCCAACGCCGCCGCAGTTCGGGTTTGCCGCTAGCGGTTGGGATGTCCGGGCAGGCTGAGGTCGCCGGAGGCGATATCGAAAACATTGGCCACACACAGCAGTGGCGCATGGGCGCTGGCGTTCACGCGAAGTCCGGCCGTGACGCCGTCGAACGTCGCTCTCTCGACCACAGCGATGTCGTCGAACGGCACGCGGACTTCCACCGTCTCGGCCGTGATGAAGGTCTGCCAGCCGGGACTATCGAGCAGGATCGGCGCCCCTGGCCAGGTGCGCGGCAGGCGCGGTCTTGCGCCCTCCGGGATGTCGATCACCTTGAGTGCGCCCTGACCGCAGGCGTTGTCCTCGCCCAGAACGACCCAGTGCACGTGCCACAATCCGCCGTCATTGCCGCGATCGCCGTCCCGGTCTTCGTCATAGAGCGGCGTATCGTCGAAGTCGGGATGAGCGGTGACGGCAAGAGCGAGAATGCCGGCTCCGCGCTCGAAGCCGACCTCGTAAGCGTCGATCGTCGTCGGCCAGATATAGGAGAACACCTCGCTGCCCGCGAACTGGCCCCTCGATGTCGGCGTCGAGACGCCCGCACGACCGGACACCGCCATGTGGAAGATGGCGACGTTTCCTTCCGTGCGGATCTTCGCATGGACAATGTCGAAGGGGGCAAGCACGGCTTCGGATGGCGCGGCTGCAATGCCGCCGACGTGCTCATGCGATTGCGGAATGCGCTCGCCGACATCGACCTGTGCCAGGCCTGGCGCGCTGGTGCACGCGGCGATTCCCAGCGCCAGGGCAGATACAAGTTGCGTTCTCATCAGACCGATCCCTTCACGTCGGCGATCGAAGCGCCGAAATTGATGTGAAAGGGCTCGCCGGCGATGACGAAGGCCGGCACGGACTTCACGCCCGCACACTCCGCCTCCGGAATGCGGCCCGGCGCAGTCGCGAAGTTGACGATCTCCACCTCATATCTGGCCGCGTCGAGTGCGCCTGCCAGCGATTGCTCCGCAGTCAGACATACGTTGCAGCCTGCGTGATAGAAGACAGCTTTCTGTTTCATATTAGGACTCCTATGTATATGACCCAAAGGTCAGCGCTTCGGAACACGATGCCCCGAATTCCGTCAGACGAACTCCTCGGCCTTATGCTCCGGACAATCCACGCGCAGCTCGGCGATCCGCAGCGGCACGCCGAGAAGCTGGCAGTGGTGCGGCGTCGCCGTTCCCGGCTGTGCATTCTCGATGAAGTTGGCGCATGTGAAGCACATCCGCTGCGCAGGGATGGCACCCTGACTTTGCAGTGAGCGGATCGCATTGAGCGCCGCGCCGAGCAACGCTTCCCGGTCTGCAGCGCTCAGCGCATTGACGATCGCCGCATAGCTGTTCGTCCAGCGGCGCACCAAGGCGCGGCCTGCGCGCGTGGCGCGCAGGAGGCTAGCGCGTCCATCGCGAAGATCTGCGCAGCGCTCTACGAGGCCTTTGCGCTCCAACGCTGCAATCGAATCGCTTCCAGTCGGCTGGCTTACCCCGACGAACGCCGCCGCGAAAGTCGGACGAACCCCGCCCGGACGATCTGCGATCAAGCGCAGGACGTCAGCCTGCGTCGGAGTCAAGCCCTCGACCTCCGCCGCTCGCCAGGCTTCCTGACGCGCAAATGCGGAAAGTCGCTCCAGCACGCTGGAAAGTTGAGTCTCGATAGTCATACATAGGATTCCTATGCATAACTATCGACCGAGTCAAGCCCGATGTTGAGTGCGTTTGGCGACGCACAATATCCGGCCGTTCCAGGCCCCAATGGTCGAGCAGCGCGGCGAACACAGATTCTGGACACCGAGCGATACGTCCCATCCCTCGCACTTTTCCGATCGGCCATAGCCGAGCAGGTCGAAGTAGAAGACACGCCGGTGCTCCGCCATATAGGGGGCGTTCCGCCGCCAGACGATCGACAAGCACGGGGTGAAGTTAAGCAGGTTTTGGACCGCTCCCTAGCACACGCCGGCGGCGGCCGATGCACTATCGCAAGCCAAAGTGGCTTTTGCCTGCGGTGCAGGTTGCGCAGTCGCAGCCGGCCTTGGCGCGCCTTGGATGTTCGTGAGGGCGGTTGCGAGCCCGCAACTACAATATCACAGCGCTGCGGCGGAAACCTAGTTATCCGTTTCATCGCTATTTCACGCTCAAGACACCTCCACGGGCACCTTGCCCTCTATGCTACGCTTCCTCATTTGGCCGTGTCACGGACCGATCGTGTCCTTTCGTAGCCGCGGCCGTCCCTGCGTCGAGTTTGCGTTCTTGCTACCACAGTGGCGGTGGGCGTACATGCAATCTCCGCCATCAGTACGGCTCCGCGGTGTTCGCCGGAGCCACGGCGAATGTCTGCCGTCGCGCCGCCCGGTGCCGACGACCATGCATAGAAATCACGTCCGCCCGAGGTCGTTCGACGCCCCAGCCAATCGCCGGTCCCTAACGCGGCAAACGGAGACTGCATGCCGCCGACGCTGAACTTCACTGCGCCTTGGATACAGCCAGTCAAAACCGTCCTCGCTAACTAACCCGCATTAGGGCGAGAGTGCCCGCGGCCATCAAGATGGCCGCAACAGCGAAGCTGAATGTG